>NZ_CP086594.1:3480000-3678193 GCF_020866845.1 Sphingomonas radiodurans | reverse complement strand
AGTGCCCGATCCGAACACCTGCCAACCGCGCGCCTCCAACGCCGCCTTGAACGCGTCTGGCGGGCCGGCATAGGCGATCGCCATGACCGAGACGCCGCCAAGCGCGAGGCTGCTGGTGTTCGCCGCGGTAACGCCAGGCACGCCGCGCATCGCTGCCTCGGCGGCGTTCACCGCGCCCACGCCTGGCGTATCGAACTGGACCGAGATGCCGACCGACGCAACGATCGGCGTTTCAACAACCAAGTCTTCACCCGGCGCCTCGTCCTCTTCAGGCACGTCGGACGGCGGCACATAGGATAGACCGGGATCGCTACGCAGATAGCCAGCACGCAGCGCCGATTGATACGTTTCGTCGAGTCGCTTCACGCCAGCGTCGAGCAGCGCGGGCACGCCTGCGACGCTGCCGACGCGCAAGGTGAACTGCTCGAGCAGGCGATTATCTGGCCCTTGGCGTGCCTGGAATACGGCGATTACCGGGCCACCTGGCCATTGGCGGTACAGCCGAACCGTCGGCATCAGCACGTCACTGCCGCCATATTGATCGAGCACGGCGCGCCACCAGCCGCGCCCCGGACGTTGCGTCTGACCATAGTTGAGCAGCAGCGGATCGGGGCCGCTGCCCGTCGGGCGGATATAGTCGATCGCGCTGCCACCGGTGCGATAACGGGCCCAGGCCTCCTGCCACAAGGTGCGCTGCTCGAATCCGGTCGCTACCCCGCCCGACCAGACGACCGGAATCACCACCATCGGCGGCGAGCGAAGGACGTAGTTCGAGATGCCGAGCATCGCCCCGGCGCGGTCGCGATTGAACAGCACGCCGAGCTTCGCGACATAACGCGTCGGCCCGATTTGCTCATTTTCGACAACAATGCCTGAGACGATCGAGTCGAGCGTCGAATCAGAAACCTGCCCGCCGCCTACACCCAACCGTCGCGAAAGCTGGGCCCAAGCCCTGCGCTGGGCGAGGCGCCATCCGCCGAGCCGCGCGGCATCGGCGTTCTTGGCGGCGACATCGACTGTGATGCCCGAGACTTCGTAGTCGCTGGAGCTGTCGATCGGCGCAACGCCACGACCGCCACCCTCGATCTGGGCGACGCCAACATCCGCGCCGAGCACGAGCGCAACGGCAGCGGGGACAAGGAACAAAGGTTTGAGGCGCATGGGCGATGGGCCTTTTGGCGAAGCAGGCGTGGAAATCCAAGCGCGTTGTCGTTAGGCGCCTGCCATGAGCGAAACCGGGTACACATATGAACAGGCCGGCGTGTCGATCGCCGCGGGCAATGCGTTGGTGCGCGCGATCGCTCCGCTGGCGCGCGCAACGCGTCGTCCGGGTGCCGATGCCGACCTTGGCGGGTTCGGCGGATTCTTCGATCTGAAGGCGGCGGGGTTTGTCGATCCGTTGCTGGTGGCGGCGAATGACGGGGTGGGCACGAAGCTCAAGCTGGCGATCGAACATGACCGGCATGACGGCGTCGGCGTGGACCTCGTCGCGATGTGCGTGAACGATCTGATCGTGCAAGGCGCCGAGCCTTTGTTTTTTCTCGACTATTATGCCTCGGGGAAGCTCGATGCGAGTGTTGCCGAGCGCGTGATCGCCTCGATCGCGGAGGGCTGCCGGACCGCTGGTTGTGCGCTGATTGGGGGAGAAACTGCCGAGATGCCCGGTATGTATGCGGATGGAGATTATGATCTCGCCGGGTTCTGCGTGGGTGCCGTTGAGCGGGATCGGGTGCTGACGGGGGCGAGTATCGCACCAGGTGACGTAGTGCTTGGCCTGGCTTCGTCAGGCGTGCATTCGAATGGTTTTTCGCTGGTGCGCCGACTAGCCGCAGACCGGGGGTGGAAGCTCAACCGCCCGGCTTTGTACGATCCCGAGGTGCTGCTGATCGATGCACTGATGGCGCCGACGCGAATCTACGTGAAGAGCTTGCTTCCGCTCGTGACCGCAGGGCAGATCAAGGGCCTGGCGCATATCACCGGTGGTGGCCTGCTCGAGAACATTCCACGCGTGTTGCTGGCGGATACTCATGCGGTGATCGACGCTGATGCCTGGCCGCAGCCGCGGCTGATGGCGTTCCTGCAGGCGCAAGGAGCGATCGAGCCGGGAGAAATGGCGCGAACGTTCAATTGCGGGATCGGCATGGCCGTGGTCGTGGCAGCAGACGCGGCGGACACCATCACGACGGATCTGACGGAAGCGGGCGAGACGGTGTTCCGCATCGGCGCGATCGAAGCCGGCACGCGCGGCTGCACCGTCGCCGGATCGGTGGAGACGTGGAGCGCGCGTGCGCCGTGGCGGGCCGTGCACACCGCATGACGGCGAAGCTAGGTATCCTTATCTCCGGTCGTGGATCGAATATGCAGGCGCTCGTTGGCAACGCCGGCGCGGCATATGAGGTGGTGGTCGTCGCATCAGATCAGCCGGCGGCGGCGGGGCTCGCCTGGGCGCGTGAGCAGGACATCGCAACCTTTGCCCTCTCACCGAAAGGGATCGGCAAGGCAGCGTATGAAGCGGCGCTTGACGGCGCACTGCGTGAGGCGGGCGCCGAGTATTTGGCGCTGGCTGGCTACATGCGGCTGCTCTCCGACGATTTCGTCGGCCGGTGGCGCGATCGGATCGTCAACATTCATCCTTCGCTGCTGCCCAAGTACAAGGGGCTAGATACGCATGCCCGCGCCATCGAGGCCGGCGATGCGGTGGCCGGATGCTCGGTTCATCTGGTGACCGAAGAGCTCGATGGCGGAGCGGTGCTTGGGCAAGCGGAAGTGCCGATTGAGGCCGGCGACACGCCTGACCTGCTCGCTACCCGCGTGCTAGTGGAGGAGCATCGCCTGTACCCTAGCGTTGTGGCGAAATGGCTATCGCAATGACCATCGTCCCCGAGCTTCCCTTGGCGAAGGTGCGCGAGATCGCGCTGTCGCTTCCCGAAACCGCGGAGCGGTTGTCGCACGGTTCGCCCGGCTTCCACATCGTGAAGGGCAAGTTCTTCGCGTATTTCTGGCACGATCACCACGGTGACGGCGAGACCGCGGTGATGGTGAAGACCAGCGGCGCTGAGGAACAGGCAATGCTGATCGAGGCGGACCCGGATTTCTACTACAAGCCGCCGTATCTTGGCCCATCGGGCTGGGTCGCAATGCGGCTTAACCGCAATGACACCGATTGGGACCGCCTGGCAGACCGGATTGCGGCGAGTTGGGAAATGATCGCGCCGCGCCGCCTGCTTGAGATGGGCGGGCGATGAGCGAGACGCCCGATCAAGCCGCCACGCGCCGGCGCTGGATCACATTGGCGGAGGTCGTAGCCGTATCTGGCGTGATCATCGGGGCGCTTACCTTGTGGATGAACTGGTCCGATCGACGCGACGATGCGCGCGAGAAGGCTGTTGCCAGCGCCACGGCTTTCGCGGCGGAGGCGCGGTTTGCGCTGCGTGCGGTGGTGGAGGATGGCGAAGTGCGGCTCTCCGATCCAATCCACGAGCTCCTGGAGACGAGCATCACCTTCCCCGCCTCGCTTGGGATCGAGCAGAGGAGCCCAGCGACGCCGCGGATTGAGAAGGACTGGTTCGCCGGCCAAGTGTTGAAGGCGACCGATGGCGCATCGGACGAGCGCGAGGGGCGATTGCCGGTGCTGGTGACGGCCAGTTATCGAGTCGGCAATGCCGGGCGTCAAGGTCGTGCGATCGTCGATATCGTCTGGCGCACCAAGGGCCGGCTGATCGGCGGACGCGATCTTACCGTTGTGGCGGCGCGGGTTCGTGAGCAGGGCGGCGACGCAAAGCGCATCGAGGCGCTGTGGGCGGCGGAACTGAAGCGCTAGAGCGAGCGGGCGTAGATTACGTCATCATACCAGCCGGCGCCGACGTTGAACCGGCGTTCGCCTGCTAAGACAAAGCCTTCACGTTCGTAGAAGGCGCGGGCGCGGACATTGGTCCCGAGCACGCCGAGGAGGATGCGTCCTCGCCCCAACGCGCGTGCATCGTCGACCGCCTGCACCATCAGCCGATGTCCGAGACCGGTACCGCGCGTAATCGACAGCGCGTATATTCGACGAAGCTCGATGTCGCCATCGTGTGGCGCGACCGGCAGGTCGGGCGTCGCCAGGAGCGAATAGCCTACCGGCGCGCCGCCAGCGGGATGCGTCGCGAGCGTCACGACGCTTGGCGCTTCCGCCGCCCAGCCGGCAAATTTCGCGATGGAGCTGTTGCGGGCACAATGCGCGACGATGTCGTCGCCCGGCAAGATGCCGGCGAACGATTCGAGAAAGCTGGCGGCGGCGACCATCGCCACTGCCGGCGCATCGGCCGCGGTGGCGCGGCGCAGCGGCCAGTCCGTCATCGGATCAGCCGACGATTTCTTCAGGCTTGAAGAAATACGCGATTTCGATCTCGGCATTCTCGTCGGAGTCCGAACCGTGAACGGTGTTCGCTTCGATCGACTCGGCGAGCTCCTTGCGGATCGTGCCTGGCTCGGCATTTGCCGGGTTGGTAGCGCCCATGATGTCGCGGTTGCGCTGCATCGCGTTCTCGCCCTCAAGCACCTGTACGACGACCGGGCCCGAGATCATGAACGAAACCAGATCGTTGAAGAACGGCCGCTCCTTGTGAACCGCGTAGAAGCCCTCGGCCTGCTCCTGCGTCATCTGGATGCGCTTGGAGGCGACGACGCGCAAGCCGGCTTCCTCCAGCATCTTGGTGACCGCACCAGTGAGATTGCGGCGGGTGGCATCAGGCTTGATGATCGAGAAAGTACGATTGGCGGCCATAGCGGTCGCTTGCTCCTGTGTTTGGAAAATGCCGGGAAACTGGGCCGCGCGTTAGCGGTGGGCTGTGCGAAGTGCAACTAGCGCGGATCAGGCCGCCTGTTCCCAGCGACCGGCATCGTTCTGCTTCCAGTAACGCCGCTCCACGCCTTCGCGCGCGGCAAGCCCCTTCCACGCGGCGCGGGCGGCGCCGATCCGGTCATCATCAAAGAAGTGGAAGGCGCGGTCGAAATCGAGTGCGTCGTCACGCCATTCGCCGTCCACCAGCGCGATGTTCCGTGCGCCGTTCGACGCGTTGACGTCCGGCGCGATCAGGATCGGCTGTGCGGTGTCGTCGCCCGCCCCGAGCCGCGCGTGCGGCAGGAAGCTTTCAGGGGCATATTCCCATAGCAGGCGATCGAGCGCGACGCGTTGCGCCTCATCGTCCGCGACGATCAGCAGCCGTTCGCCGCCCGCCACGATGCGCTCGGCGATGCGCGGCAACGCACGCTCGAGCGGCATCTGTGTCAGATGGTAGAAGTCGACCTTCATCAGCCCTCGAAATGCTCGGCGACGAAGCGATCGAGCAGGCGGACGCCGTAACCGGTGGCACCCTTGCCCCAGGTCGGGCCATCCTTGTCGGACCAGACCATGCCAGCGATGTCGAGGTGCGCCCAGCGCGTGCCTTCGTCCACAAAGCGAGCAATGAACTGTGCCGCTGTGATCGAACCGGCGCCGCGCGGGCCGACGTTCTTCATGTCGGCGATCGGGCTGTCGATCAGCTTGTCGTAAGCGGGCCCCATCGGGAAGCGCCATAGCAAGTCGCCGCTCGCCTTGCCCGCGGCGAACAGTTGCTCAGCCAGCGTATCGTCGTTGGCGAAGAGACCGCCTTGTTCGCTGCCTAAACTGACGATCATTGCGCCTGTGAGCGTGGCAAGATCGACGATCGTCTTCACCTTGTGCGTGCGCTGGACCCAGGTGATGCAGTCGCACAGCACCAGGCGGCCTTCGGCGTCAGTGTTGATGACCTCGATGGTCTGGCCCGACATCGAGGTGACGACATCACCCGGACGTTGGGCATTGCCGTCGGGCATGTTCTCGACGAGACCAATGACGCCGATGACGTTGGCCTTTGCCTTGCGCAGTGCGAGCGTCTTCATCGCGCCCGCGACCGCACCGGCGCCGCCCATGTCCCACTTCATGTCTTCCATGCCGGCGGCGGGCTTGATCGAGATGCCGCCGGTATCGAATGTCACACCCTTGCCGACGAGCGCCACCGCGGGGTCACCCTCCCCCGCCCCGTTCCAGCGCAGCGCGAGGATGCGCGCTTCGCGGCGTGACCCCTGCGAGACGCCGAGCAGCGCGCCCATGCCGAGTTCCGCCATCGCGGCTTCGTCCAGCACAGTGATCTCGAGGCCGAGGCCGTCGACTTCCTTCGTCACAAGATCGACGAAGCTTTGGGGATAGAGGATGTTTGGCGGCAGCGTGACCAGCGTCTTGGTGAGCGCCAGGCCCTGAGTCACTGCGTCACGCGTCGCGAAGGCTGCGTCGGTGCCGTCGGGGGCGCCGACGATCGTGACATCCGTCAACGAAGGCTTGGCATCCGCGGCAAGCTTGGTGCGGTAAATATCGTAGCGCCACGCGCGCTGTGCCGCGCCCGCCGCCAGCCGGGCGGCGGCAAGAGCAGTGGCGCCGCTGCCGGTTAGGTCGATCGTCACTGCCGTCACGCCGGAGGTCAGCAGCCGGGCGGTAAGCGCACCACCCGCGCGCTCGTAACCAGCGTCGTCACCGCTGCCGACGCCCAGCAGCAGTATGCGGCCGGTGGCGACATAAGCGTCGGCTACCGTCCCCGGCTCGCCCTCGAACCGCTGCCCCGCCGCCGCCGCCGCCACGATCGCGCGCGCTGCCTCGTCGAGCCCTGCCGGCGCCAGCGTCGCTACGCCGCTTTTGGTGACCGGGAACGCGAGAACTGCCGGATCGGCGGGGCGGCTGGCGGCGAAGGTGACGTTCATGACAGATCCTTTTGTTCGTCCTGCATCTAGGCACTCCCTTTGGCGTGCGATAGGGCCGATGGCCGGCGCGCCATCCCGGGCGGGCGACGGGGGTAAAGCTTTGCGGGTCAACCCGGTTATGCGTTTCGACCTGCTGGCCAGCTGCGTGCTTCCGCTCGCGCTATGTGCCGGCACGGCCGCGGCGCAGGATCTGCAGAATCGTCCAGTCGAACCGCCGGCCCCCGAGGCAGGCGCGGCCCCAGCAAGCGACGATCAGGTGAACTTCAGCGCAGGCGCGCTCGAATATGATTACGAAGGCGACATCGTCACGGCCACCAGCGACGTGCGGATGTTTAGGTCGGGCGAGCGGCTGCGCGCCGACAAGGTGATGTGGGACCGCAAGACCGGGAAAGTTCTGGCAACAGGCAATATTGCGGTCACCAACCCGCAGGGCGACACTGCTTACGGCGATTCGATCGAGCTGACCGACTCGCTGAAGGACGGCGTTGTCGATAACATGCTCGTCGTGCTCAATCGCGGTGGGCGCCTTGCCGCCGAGCGCGGCACACGCGAGGATAGCGGCACGATCTCGCTTGACCGCGCGGCCTATACCGCTTGCTCGGTGGTGGACTCGGCAGGCTGCCCGAAGAACCCGACGTGGAAGGTGACCGCGGTGCGCGTCACCTATCGTCCCGATCGCGAACGTGTTTATTACTCGGGCGCGCAGGTGCATCTGTTCGGCTTGCCGTCGGTGCCGCTGCCGAAATTCTCGCATCCGGTCGGTGAAGGCAATGCGAGTGGGCTGCTGGCGCCGATCATCCGCTTCGATCAGGTCAACGGGCTGGAAGTGGCGACTCCGTACTTCTTCCGCCTCGCGGCGAACCGCAGCCTGACCGTTACGCCGCATGTGTTCACCAGCGTGTTGCCGATGATACAGGCGAACTATCAGCAGCTGAACGAGACCGGCGCATTCAGCATCACCGGCTATGCCACCAAGAGCCGACGTAGCGACGATTTGTCGACCGGGTTCAGCTCGTCGACCGAACAGGCGTTCCGCGGCTACCTCGATGGCGTCGGGCGGTTCCAGCTTGATCCCAACTGGAGCATCTCGGGCTCGCTGCGACTCGTGACGGACCGCACGTTCCTGCGCCGCTACGACATCTGGGGCGGCGATCGGCTGCGGACCACCGTCGCGCTGGAGCGGGTCGATCGCGACAGCTACTTCGCGCTCGCGGGGTGGGCGGTCCAGACATTGCGCGTCGGCGAGCGTCAGGGGCTTCAGCCAGTTGCGCTGCCTGAGCTCGATTATCGCAAGCGGATGACCGAGGGGCTGCTCGGCGGCACGGTGCAATTTCAGCTCAACACGCTCGCGCTGGGGCGCAAGGCGGGGCAGGATACGCAGCGTGCGTTTGCAAGTGCGCGGTGGGATTTGCGACGCTTTACCAACTGGGGGCAGGAGATCACCTTCACCGCCTTCGCTCGCGCCGATGCGTACAATACCAACGACACCATCGCGACCAACGTCGTCAATTATCGCGGGATCGAAGGTTTCCAGTCACGCGCGATCGGCGCGCTCGCGGTGGATTTACGGTGGCCATTTGTCGGCGAGTTCCTGGGCGGGACTCAACGGATCACGCCGCGGTTGCAGATCGTCGCGTCGCCGACGATCAATAATCTCGAAGTGCCCAACGAAGACGCACGCGCGATCGACCTGGAAGATTCGAACCTGTTCGCGCTCAATCGCTTCCCAGGATATGATCGCTGGGAAGACTCGAGCCGCGCGACCTATGGCGTGGAGTGGAACGTCGAATTGCCGGGATTCAGCGCTGCCACGGTGATCGGCCAGAGCTATCGGTTGAATGATCGCCCGTCGATCCTGCCATCGGGCACGGGGCTCAGCGATCGCTTTTCCGACATCGTCGGGCGGACAACGGTGCGCCTGCGCGATGTCGTATCGTTCACGCACCGCTATCGGCTCGACAAGGACGGACTGGCGGTGCGGCGCAACGAGGTGGATGCGACGATCGGATCGGCCTCGACGTATGCGCTCGTCGGCTATCTTCGGCTCAATCGTGACATCGACCAGATCGAGGACCTGCAGGATCGCGAAGAAGTGCGCGTCGCTGGGCGGGTGCAGTTCGCACGGTTCTGGTCGGCCTTTGCCTCGGGGCTTCTCGACCTGACGGACCGTAGCGACGACGTGTTCTCGCTGGCCGACGGATTCGATCCCATTCGCCACCGGGTGGGTGTGCAGTACGAGGATGACTGCCTGACGCTTGGTGTGACATGGCGGCGCGACTATCGCACGACTGGCGATGCGCGGCGCGGCAACAGCTATCTCTTGACGCTGGCGTTCAAGAACCTCGGGCGCTAAGCCACGGTTCAGCTAGATAAGAGCAGTGCCGCGGGGCCGTGACGGCGCGCAATATGGGATTCCGGAACGAGTGACGACGATGGGCAAGAAGGCGGCGCGGTTCGGCCGCCTCGCGGGGATCACGCTGGCACTGGCCGCGGCAGGCGCCGCAACCGGTCAGCAGAGCGCTCCAGCAACGGACCAGCAGGCCGCTCCGCCATCAGGTTCGCCGACCGGCCCAACGACGGTGACGGATCAGTCGATGCCCGACAACACCGGACTGAACATTCCGCAGAACCTGCAGATCTTCGGCAAGGTCGATCCCAACGTCCGCAAGGCAACCGCGATCGTCAACGACAATGTCATCACCGGCACCGATGTCGACCAGCGAGTCGGGCTGATCATGGCCGCGAACAACACGAAGCTGAGCCCGGAGGAAGCCGACCGGCTGAAGCTTCAGGTGTTGCGCCAGCTGATCGACGAAGTGCTGCAGATCCAGCAGGCGAAGACGGCCGAGATCACGATAACGCCGCCTGAGCTGACCCAAAGCTTCGATCGCATTGCCAAGAATTTCGGCCGCACGCCCGATCAGTTCCGCAAGTACCTGCGGGAACAAGGATCGTCGGAGCGCTCGATTCTGCGCCAGATCGAAGGCGAGCTGGCATGGCAGCGCTACCTGCGCCGCCGCGTCGAGCCGTTCATCAATGTCGGCGAAGAGGAAGTGAAGGCGATCCTCGACCGGCTCGAGGCGGCGAAGGGCACCGAGGAATATCACCTCAACGAAATCTACCTCTCGGCGACGCCGGACCAGTCCGAGCAAGTCTACGCCAATGCACGGCAGCTGATCGCGGAAATCCAGAAGGGCCAAGCGCCATTCGGCTATTTCGCGCGAAATTTCTCGGAAGCGTCGACGCGGGGCGTGAATGGCGACTTGGGCTGGGTTCGCTCGGCTCAGCTGCCGGCCGAATTGAGCACGGCAGCATCGCAGATGCAGGTTGGCCAGGTGGTCGGGCCGGTGCAGGTGCCGGGCGGCTTTTCGGTGCTGTACCTCGTCGACAAGCGGCAAGTACTGACCGCCAACGCGCGTGACGCGAAGCTGAGCCTGAAGCAAATGACGATCAAGTTCCCGGCGGGAATGACGCAGGCGCAGGCATCGCAGCGGACGGCGGCATTCGCAACGACCGTCTCGCAGCTCCAGGGCTGCGGCACGGTGGAAAAGGTCGCGGCAGGGATCGATGCCGAAGTGGTGCAGAACGATGCGATCCGCGTGCGCGATCTGCCGGGGCCGTTGCAGGAAATCATGCTTCAGCTGCAGGTCGGGCAGGCTTCACCGCCGTTCGGCAATCCAACCGAAGGCGTACGCACGCTCGTATTGTGCGGTCGGGACGATGTCGCCGGCGGTCAGTTGCCAGGCGCTGAGCAGATCCAGAACCAGCTTGAGCAGCAGCGCGTCAATTTGCGCGCGCAGCAGGCGCTGCGCGATCTGCGACGCGACGCGGTGGTGGAGTATCGCTAAGATCGCGGCTGTGGCACCCTTGGCCGTCTCGATGGGCGATCCCGCCGGCATCGGGCCGGAAATCATCGCCAAGGCATGGGTTGCGCGTCGTGAGCACGGGTTGCCGCCATTTTTTGCGGTGGGCGATCCGCGGGCGATCGAAGCGGTTTGGGACGGTCCGCTTGCTCGGATCACCGATCTGTCGGCCGTTGCAGGTGCGTTCGAGACGGCGTTGCCGATCCTGAGTGTCGAGGATGCGGGGGCGATCGTTCCCGGTCAGCCCGACGCGGACGGTGCGCGCAGTGCGCTGCAGGCACTGGAACTGGCGTCGGGCTTGGCTCGGTCGGGGGCGGCGCGGGCGCTCGTCACTGGTCCAGTATCAAAGTCGCAGCTATATCAGATCGGGTTTACACACCCAGGCCAGACCGAATTCGTTGCCGAGCGCTGCGGCGTGTCTCGCGATAATGCGGTGATGATGTTGGCGGGGCCGTCGCTACGCGTGGTGCCGATGACCACGCATGTGCCGTTGGCGCAGGTCTCGTCGCTGCTCTCGATCGAGCTGATCGTCGCCAAGGCGCAAGCAACGGCGCGGGGGCTCACCAAGAATTTCGGTATCGCTGCGCCGCGGCTCGCGTTCGCTGGCTTCAACCCGCATGCGGGGGAAGGCGGTGCGATCGGCGACGAGGAGATCCTGCTGATCGAACCCGCCATCGCTTTCCTGCGGGAGGAAGGCGTGAATGCGAGCGGGCCGTTCGCGGCCGACACGATGTTCCACCCGCGCGCACGTGCAACCTATGACGCTGCGATGTGCTGCTACCACGATCAGGCGCTGATTCCGATCAAAACACTGCACTTCGACGAAGGCGTGAACATTACGCTCGGCTTGCCGATTGTGCGGACCTCGCCTGATCACGGCACTGCGTTCGGCCTTGCCGGACAGGATCGCGCGGAGCCGGGCGCGATGATTGCCGCGATCGCGATGGCCGGTGAGGCTGCATCGCGTCGCGCCGCTGCCCGCGCGTCGACGTGACGGATCTGCCGCCGCTGCGCGAGGTGATCGCGCGGCACGGCCTGACTGCTTCGAAGGCGCTTGGGCAGAACTTCCTGTTTGATGCCCAATTGCTGGCGCGCATCGCGCGCGTTCCGGGCGACCTCGACGGCGCGGACGTGCTTGAGATCGGCCCCGGGCCGGGCGGCCTGACGCGTGCGTTGCTGGCGGCTGGCGCGCGCGTCACCGCCATCGAGCGGGATCACCGCTGCATTCCGGCGCTGGCCGAGCTTGGCGATGCCTTTCCGGGGCAATTGACGACGATAGAGGGCGACGCGCTTGCGATCGATCCGCGCGCGCTATTCGATGGCAAGCCGCACATCGTCGCTAACCTGCCCTATAACGTCGGAACGGCATTGCTGGTGAGCTGGCTCTCGGCCGAGTGGCTGCCGTGGTGGGGGTCGCTGACGCTGATGTTCCAGCGCGAGGTGGCCGACCGGATCGTCGCCGCTCCGGACACCGATGCTTATGGTCGCCTCGCCGTGCTGTCGCAATGGCGCAGCACGCCGCGGATCGCCATGCCGGTGCACCGCTCTGCGTTCACTCCGCCGCCCAAGGTGATGTCGGCCGTTGTTCATATCGTGCCAACCGCGGCGCCGGAGGGTGTACGGCTAGCGACGCTGGAGCGGCTGACGGCGGCGGCGTTTGGGCAGCGGCGCAAGATGCTGCGCCAGAGCGTTCGTGGGGTTCCAGGCGCGCTGGAGGGACTTGAAGCGGAGGGGATCGATAGCGCCCGGCGGGCGGAGAGGGTCAGCGTGGCGGAGTTCGTGGCGGTCGCGCGGCGGCTCGGGTGAGCGGCTATTCCTTCGCGGTCGCGGGTTTGGGCGGCACCACTTGTGCCGTCGCGACTGGCGGGCCCTTGGCGATGACGGCGGCAAGCTCGCTAGCCTCCGGGCAGCCGCCTTTGCACAGCACCTTCACGCGCGCGAGGTTCGCACGCGCGCGCGCGACTGCGCCCTTGGCGACCAGTGCCTCGCCCTGCCCCTTGAGCGCGCTCACGTCGTTTGGCTCCAGCAGCAGCGCTTCGCGGTACAGGCGGATCGCCTTGCCCGGCAGGCCGCGCGCATCGGCGACTTCGGCGAGCTCGATGAATGCCAGGCGATTGCGCGGATCGACCGCAACGGCAGTCTCCAGCACGTCGGTAGCACCGTCCAAATTGCCGGCCGCGCGGGCCGCCTTGCCCTGTTGCAGCAGCGCGAGCGACTTGGCGTTGATCTGATCGTCAGGACGCTGGCCGTGGAGCGACGCCGAGATCGAAACCATCGCGAGGGCGGCGGCGACGGCGACGGAAGTATAGCGCATCAAGGGCTCCAGGTTCGGCACAGCGTCGTTAAGGCTAGCATGGGGCCAGAAGGCGCGCGACGAAAAAACCGTCGGTGTGGTCGTGCGCCGGGGTGAGGCGGAGGCCCGCGCCGTGCCGCGTGCCGAATGGCAGGTCGAGCGGATCGGCGCGCCAGCCACGATTGAGTGACAGGAAGCTGTCAATCACGTCCTTGCCCTCGGCGTCGAGTAGTGAACAGACGACATAGACGATCGCCCCGCCCGGCCGGACCAGTGGGGCGGCCAATTGGAGCACATGCGCTTGCGTTTCGGCGAAGCGCTCGATCCGATGCGGCGTCAATCGCCAGCGCGCTTCGGGATTGCGGCGCCAGGTGCCGGTGCCGGAACATGGTGCGTCGACGAATACCACGTCGGCGGCGCCCACCAAGTCGGCTAGTGCGGCTGCCTCGCCACCCGGATTGAGCAGCCGCGTTTCGGCGATTTCCAATCCGGCACGCGCTGCGCGTTGCGGCAAGCGCGACAAGCGACCGCGATCCACGTCGCACGCGATGATCCGTCCTTCGCCCGCCATCATGTCGCCGATCGCGAGTGTCTTGCCGCCCGCGCCCGCGCACAGGTCGACCACGGTCATCCCAGGCGCTGCCTGAGCCGCCAGCGAGACCGCCTGACTGCCGGCGTCCTGTATCTCGACCTGACCGCTGAGCGGCATCACGTCAGTTCCGGCAGGCAGGCGTAGGGCATGTTCGAGCCCAGCGATTGGTTCGGCGCCGGCCAAGTCGGCCGTAATCAGGGCATGATCGACATCGCTTCGGATGCGGACGTCGAGCGGCGCGCGATCGACCAGCGTCGCCCACTCATCCTCCGCGATGCCCGATTGCGTGAGCCGTTCGCCCAGCCATGCGGCGACGATCCCCTCGGATGCCGCCGCCTCACCCGCCGTGATCGGCGTTGGGCCGTGCGGCAGTCCGGCGAACGTCTTGGCAAGTTCAGGATCGCGACCGGCGAGCAACAGCATCGCGGCGCGGCCGCTGGAGGGGATGCGGCCGCAGGTGCGGATGGCGAGATACACGAGTTCGCGAACGGCGCGGCGGTCCTTCGATCCCGCATAACGCCGCGTGCTGAAATAGCGCGCGATCAACGTATCCGCTGCGGCACCGTTTTCACGAGCGGCAACAATGATCGATTCAAGCAGCTCAATGGCCGCTTCAGTTCGTGCGGCCGGGGTCAATTTGGGTCAACGCGTGGGATAATTGGGTGCCTCTCGGGTAATCGTGACGTCGTGTACATGGCTCTCCTTGAGCCCAGCGCCAGTGATGCGGACGAAATCTGCGCGTTGCTGAAGGTCTGCGATGGTCGCCGATCCAGTGTAGCCCATCGCCGCCTTGATGCCGCCGACGAGCTGGTGGATCACCTCGCGCGCGGGACCCTTGAACGGCACCTGGCCCTCGATGCCTTCGGGAACGAGCTTTAGCTGGTCCTTGATCTCGCCCTGGAAATAGCGATCGGCCGAGCCGCGGCCCATGGCGCCGACGCTGCCCATGCCGCGATACGATTTGTAGGCGCGGCCCTGGTACAGGAAGGTTTCGCCGGGGGCTTCCTCGGTGCCGGCCAACAACGAGCCGACCATGCAGGTCGCTGCGCCCGCCGCGAGCGCCTTGGCGAGATCGCCCGAGGTGCGCAGGCCGCCGTCGGCGATCACCGGCACGCCGGAGCCAGCCGCAGCCTCGGCACAGTCCATCACCGCGGTGAGCTGCGGCACGCCAACGCCGGCCACGACGCGCGTGGTGCAGATCGAGCCAGGCCCGATGCCGACCTTGATCCCGTCCGCCCCGGCATCGATCAGTGCACGAGTCGCGGCGGCAGTGGCGACGTTGCCCGCGATGACCTGGACCGAATTCGAGAGCTTCTTCACCCGCTCCACCGCGCGCGCGACGTCGATATTGTGGCCATGCGCGGTGTCGATGACGATCAGGTCGCATTCGGCGTCGACCAATGCTTCGGTGCGATCGAAGCCCTTGTCGCCGACGGTAGTCGCGGCGGCGACGCGTAGCCGGCCAGCGCCGTCCTTCGTCGCCGATGGGTAGGTGACCGCCTTCTCGATATCCTTGACGGTGATCAGCCCGACGCAGCGATAATCGTCATCGACGACGATCAGCTTCTCGATGCGGCGATGGTGGAGCAGGCGGCGCGCCTCCTCCTGACCGACGCCGACGCGAACGGTGGCGAGATTGTCGCGCGTCATCAGCTCGTAAACTGGCTGGAGCGGATTTTCGGCGAAGCGGACGTCGCGGTTGGTGAGGATGCCGACGAGCTTGCCGTTGGTTTCGACCACTGGAATGCCGCTGATCCGGTGCTGCGCCATCAGCGCCTGCGACTGCGCGAGCGTCGCCTGCGGCGTGATCGTGATCGGATTGACCACCATGCCGCTCTCGAAGCGCTTCACCTGACGCACCGCGGCGACCTGTTCTTCTACCGTCAGGTTGCGGTGAAGCACGCCCATGCCGCCAAGCTGCGCCATGACGATCGCCATGTCGGCTTCGGTGACGGTATCCATCGCCGACGACAGGATCGGAATGTTGAGCGTAATCTCGCGCGTGACGCGCGTTCGCGTGTCCGCCTCGCTCGGCAGCACCTCGGAGGCACCGGGGACGAGCAGAACGTCGTCAAACGTGAGGCCGAGGCGGATGTCCATGAAATGCCGTGTCCGTGTCGTGCAGGAGTGGCGGGCCATGTAACCGCGCGCGCCGCAATCCGCTAGGCCCCCCTCTCCCGCACTGCTAGGTTGGCCTTCGTCGTTTGATCTGGAGATGTCGACCCATGGCGCTTGGTTTGGTCACGCTGCTCCTGGTACTCGTGCTCGCGTATCTGATGTCGAGCATCAAGATCGTGCGCCAAGGCTATCAATATACGATCGAACATTTCGGCCGCTACACCACGACCGCGGCCCCCGGATTCAATTTCTACCCAGCCTTTTTCTATCGTGTCGGGCGGCGCGTGAACATGATGGAGCAGGTGATCGATATTCCCGGACAGGAGATTATCACCAAGGACAATGCAATGATCGCCACCGACGGCGTGGTGTTTTTCCAAGTGCTTGACGCGGCCAAGGCGGCGTATGAGGTGTCCGATCTACAGGTCGCGTTGCTCCAGCTGACGACGACGAACCTGCGCACGGTGATGGGATCGATGGATCTCGACGAGACGCTATCGAAGCGTGATGAGATCAACGCGCGGCTGCTGAACGTGGTCGATCATGCGACGACGCCTTGGGGCGTGAAGATCACCCGGGTCGAGATCAAGGACATCCGGCCGCCTGCCGACATCGTCAATGCGATGGGCCGGCAGATGAAGGCGGAGCGCGAGAAGCGCGCCAACATCCTCGAGGCGGAAGGCATGCGCGCATCGGAGATCCTTCGCGCCGAGGGGCAGAAGCAGGCGCGGATCCTGGAAGCCGAAGGACGCCGCGAATCGGCGTTCCGCGACGCCGAAGCGCGCGAGCGCGGCGCCGAGGCCGAGGCACAGGCAACTCGCGTCGTGTCGCAGGCGATCGAGACCGGGGGAACGCAGAGCCTCAATTATTTCATCGCGCAAAAATATGTCGAGGCGCTCGGCAAGTTCGCGACCAGCCCCAATGCCAAGACGATCCTGTTCCCCGTCGAGGCGACCCAGCTAATCGGCACGCTTGGCGGGATCGGCGAGTTGGCGCGATCGGCGCTGGGCGACAATGCCACGCCGTCGGGAACCGGCGCAACGCCGAGCGTACCCAGAGTGCGCGGGCCGCAGGCCGAATGACGATCGACCAGCTCGGCGCAAATGCGGCGGTGTTGTGGCTGGCGGCGGCGGTGCTGCTCGGCATCGCGGAGTTGCTGGTGCCGGGGGTGTTCCTGATCTTTCTGGCGATCGCCGCCGGCGTGGTTGGAGTTGCGACGCTGGCGCTGCCGGACTTGCCGCTAGCGGTGCAGCTCGGCGCCTTCGGTGCCTGGAGCGTCGCGACGGTGCTGATCGGGCGGCAGTGGTACGGCGACTATCCGGTCGAGACACGCGATCCGTTGCTCAACGACCGTGCGCGCCGGATAGTCGGCGAGACGGTGGTGGTCACCGATGCGATCGTTAGCGGGCGCGGGCGGGTTCGCGTTGGGGATGGTGAATGGCCCGCGAGGGGTCCTGATGCTGGCATCGGTGCTCGCATGCGGATCATCGGGGTGGAGAATGGGATCGTCCGGGTGGAGCCGGTGATCAGTTGAGGTCGATCGCGGGCGGGTGCGCCGGCTCGGCAATGATCCGCCGGCGCGGCAATGCCTCGGGCATGTCGTCGCGGATGAACGCCAGCATTGCCTCGCGCAGATCGCATCGCAGGTCGAACGTCGTCGGTGCGTCTTTTGCGGTGGCAAGGACGCGGACTTCGATCGCGTCGGGCTTGGTGTCGGTCACCTGTAGGGCGAATGAGCGGCCATCCCAGCGCGGATTGGCGCGGACGATCTCTTCGAACCGGGCGCGCAGTCGCGGGATGTCGGCTGTGGGATCAAGCCAGATGAAGGCGCTGCCAAGCAGCTGACTCGCGTTGCGGGTCCAGTTCTGGAACGGTTGTTCAAGGAAGCGCGAAACCGGGACAATCAGCCGCCGCTCGTCCCACAGCGCTACAACAACGTATGTGAGGCGAATTTCCTCTACCCTGCCCCATTCATTTTCGATGATCAGGACGTCGTCGATCCGGATCGGCTCGGTGAAGGCGAGTTGGATACCGGCGATTAGGTTCTTCAGCGCCGGCTGCGCCGCAGCGCCGACCGCGAGCCCGGCGAGCCCGGCCGATGCCATCAGGGTGATGCCAACGCTGCGAATGCTTGGAATCGACAGCAGCATCAGCGCGACCGTCAGCACACCGACGCCGAGCACCGCGATCCGCCCGAGGATCGCGGTGCGGGTACGGCGGCGGCGGGCGCGAAGGTTGTCGGTGACGGCAATGTCGTAGCGCAGCTCAATCGCGCGGACGTAGACGCGGATGATCGTGATCAGCAGCCAACCGACGAGACCGGGGACGATGAAGCCGGCAGCAAGCTGCCACAGGTCGTTCATCCAGTTTGCAAGGTCGAGGAAGCGTCGCGCAGCGGTGAGCGCGACGGCGATTGCGATCCAGCGCAGCGGCCGGATCGACAAAGCGAGCGCTGCATCGTCCACGGTGTCTGGCGTGCGCCCGACGATCTTGCGCGCAACACCGACCGCCACTGCATGAACGATCAGCGCAAGGACGACTGCCGCTGCGACAATCGCAACATTGGCGATGGCAGTCAGGCCGGTCCAGCCGCCGAGATCACCCCAGTCGAATTCCATGCCGCCTCAAACCGTAACGTCAGCGCGTGGGTTCCGCACGCCGACGCTACGGTCAAGTCGCCTGTGATCAGGCAGGCTGGGCGACCTTCGGGGCCGAATCTCGCACGCCTTGATCAACGTGCTCGGCGAACTGAGCAAAATTCTCGTTGAACAAGTCGACGAGCTTCGCTGCGGTAGCGTCGTAACCGGTCTTGTCCGCCCATGTCTCGCGCGGATCGAGGATTGTTGCGTCGACCCCAGGGACCGACACCGGCACCTTGAAGCCAAAGTTCGGATCGGTGCGGAATTCGACGTAGTTCAAGCTTCCATCAAGCGCGGCGTTGAGCAGGCCCCGGGTGGCCTTGATCGGCATGCGATGCCCGATCCCGTACTTGCCACCGGTCCAGCCGGTGTTGACGAGCCAGCAATCCACCCCGCCCTTCGCGATCCGCTCCTTGAGTAGATTGCCGTAGATCGACGGATGCCGCGGCATGAAGGGTGCGCCGAAGCAAGTCGAGAAGGTCGCGTCGGGCTCGGTCACGCCGATCTCTGTACCCGCAACGCGCGCGGTGTAGCCTGAGAGGAAGTGGTACATCGCCTGATCGGGGGTCAGCTTTGCGATCGGGGGCAGGATCCCGTAGGCGTCGGCGGTGAGGAAGATGATGTTCTTCGGCACGCCACCCATATTCTCTTCCGACGAGTTCGGGATGAAGTCGATCGGATAGGCGCCACGGCTGTTCTCCGCGAGGCTGGCGTCGTCGAGGTCGAGCTTGCGCGTTACCTGGTCCATCACGACGTTCTCCAACACCGTGCCGAAGCGCTTCGTGGTCGCGAAAATCTCAGGCTCGGCATCGGGCGAGAGCCGGATCATCTTGGCGTAGCAGCCGCCTTCGAAGTTGAAGACCGCGGTATCCGACCAGCCGTGCTCGTCGTCGCCGATCAGCGTGCGGCTCGCGTCGGCTGACAGCGTCGTCTTGCCGGTGCCGGACAGGCCGAAGAACACCGCGGTCGAGCCATCGGCGCCCATGTTGGCGGAGCAATGCATCGGCATCACGCCCGACGGCGGCAGGAGATAGTTGAGGAGGCCGAATACCGACTTCTTCATCTCGCCGGCGTATTTGGTGCCACCGATCAGGATCAGTTTCTCGGTGAAATTCACGGCGATCACCGTCTCGCTGCGCGTGCCGTGGCGTGCAGGATTGGCGCGGAAGCTCGGCAGATCGATAATCGTGTAATCGGCGACGAAGCTCTTCAGCTGCGACTCTTCGGGGCGAACAAGCATCGTGCGAATGAACAGGTTATGCCACGCGAGCTCATTGATCACGCGGACGCGGACGCGGTGCCCGGGCTGCGATCCACCGAACAGATCCTGGACGAACAGGTCCTCTTTCTCACGAAGGAGTGAAAGGAAATCCTCCTTCAGTGCGGTGAAGTGCGCAGGGTCCATCGCCTTGTTCGACTTGCCCCACCATACCGTATCGGCGGTTTCGGCATCCTTGACGATGAACTTGTCCTGCGCGGACCGACCGGTGTGTGCGCCAGTCTCGACGACCAGCGGGCCATCGGCCGAGAGCTTGCCTTCGCCGCGCGCGACTGCGGCTTCGACCAATCGTGCGGTGACAAGATTCCAGTGCAATGTCGCACGAGTTTCGATGCCGAGTGTCTCAAGGCCAGCGTCAGGAATTCGGTCGCTCACGTAATATCCCCTAAAGGTCTGTCTGGTTCTATTTGCCTCGCACGAATGCGGCTTTGAGATAGCGCATATCGGCGGGGTCCGATGTCGTCAAACATACCAGGATTGAGAAAGTCCCGGCATTGCACTAACCCGCGCCGGCATGACGGCAACGATCGCGCTCGTTGATGACGATCGCAACATCCTGACCTCGGTGTCGATCGCGCTCCAGGCTGAGGGCTTCCTGACCCGCGTCTATTCGGATGGCGAGACGGCGCTGAAGGCGCTGACCGAGAATGCGCCCGACCTTGCGATCTTCGACATCAAGATGCCGCGGATGGACGGGCTGGAGCTGCTGCGCCGTTTGCGCGAGCGCAGCCAGATCCCAGTGATCTTCCTCACCAGCAAGGACGATGAGCTCGACGAGGCGCTCGGGCTGGCGATGGGTGCGGACGATTACATCGCCAAGCCGTTCAGCCAGCGCCTGCTGATCGCCCGGATCCGCGCGATCCTGCGCCGTACCGAGCTAACGCAAACGAGCGAGGCGGGCGTGAGCGAAGCGCAACCGGCGATCGATCGCGGCCGTCTGACGATGGATCCAGCGCGGCATCGGGTCACCTGGAACGGCCAGCCGGTGACTTTGACGGTCACCGAGTTCCTAATCCTCGAGACGCTGGCGCAGCGGCCCGGCATCGTGAAGACGCGCAACCAGCTGATGGATGCGGCTTATCAGGATGACATCTACGTCGACGACCGGACGATCGATTCCCACATCAAGCGCGTCCGCCGCAAGTTCCGCGGGGTCGACCCCGACTTCGACTCCATCGAAACATTGTATGGCGCCGGATATCGATTCTCCGAGGAGTGAGGGCGGCGATCTCGCGCTGCGCTGGTCGGGACGCGTTTCGCTCACGCGGCGGATTCTGGCGGTCAACATCTTCGCACTGCTGCTGTTGGCCGGCGGGTTCTTCTATCTCGATTCGTACCGCAGCCGCATCCTCGACGGCAATCTCGATCAAGCAAAACGCGAGGCGCGACTGATCGCACGAGCGCTGGCGGCTGTATCCCCGGATGCGCGCGACCCGCTGATCGTGCAGCTATCGCACGACACGAAAACGCGGTTGCGGCTTTACAGCATCGATGGAGCGTTGATCGCAGACAGCCGAGTGCTCGGCGAGCGCAATTTCCTGCTGCGCGATCCGGACAAGGATGGGCTCGACCAGCGGGCGGCCCGGTTCCTCGATGCCGCAATCGATACGATCGTAGGTGCGTCGCGCTTACCGCTATATCGCGAGCAGCGCAGTGGTCTCGCGTGGCCTGACGTTCGCATTGCTCGGTCGGGCGGCGCGGCTGGCACCATCTGGCGAGCGCCGGACCGGACACCAGTGATCACCGCCGCGGCGGCGCTTGCGCCTGGTGGCCCGGTCGTGATGACGACGGTCAACGCGCGCGACATCACGCAGACCGTTCGGGTCGAGCGGTTCCGCCTTAGTCTCGTGCTGCTGACCGCCACCATTGTTTCGATCCTGCTTTCGCTGTTTCTCGCCCGGACCATCGTGCGCCCGCTTCGTCGGCTGGCACGCGCGGCAGTCCGCGTGCGGTTAGGGCGCGCGCGCGAAGTGGTCGTGCCGCGTCTGCCGGATCGCGGCGACGAGATCGGCATGCTCGCCCGCGCTCTGTCCGACATGAGCCTCGCGCTGCGGGCTCGGATCGATGCGACCGAGGCCTTTGCCGCCGACGTGACACATGAATTGAAGAACCCGCTCGCTTCCCTGCGATCGGCCGTCGAGGGGCTCGGGAGCGTGCGCGATCCCGAGCTGCAGGAGCGGCTGCTCGTGATCGTGCGGGACGACGTGTTCCGACTCGATCGGCTGATCAGCGATATCTCGGAAGCCTCCCGGCTCGACGCGCAGCTCAGCCGCGCGAAGTTCGAGCCCGTCGATATCGGCCTGATGCTCGAAGGGTTGATCGCGCAGCACGCCGCACGCGGGATCGATCGCGACGTGCGGCTGCGATTTGATCGCGGCGACGCACACGACGAAAGTGGCGAGCTAATCGTACCCGGCGAAGGCTCGCGGCTGGAGCGGGTGTTCGAAAACTTGATCGACAATGCCATATCGTTTTCGCCCAGCGGTGGGCTCGTTTCCATCGCGGCGTTGCGCCACGAGAACCTGCTCGAACTGCGCTTCGAGGATGAGGGGCCTGGCGTTCCCGAGGATGCACGCGAGGCGGTCTTTAGACGCTTTCACTCAGTCCGGCCGGGTATCGAGGCGTTCGGGCGGCATTCCGGGCTCGGTCTCGCGATTGCGCGAACGATCGTGGAGGGGCATCAGGGCACAATCGACGTCGAATCGCGCGAGGACCGGCTGACGGGTGCTCGTTTCGTGGTCCGGCTGCCGCTGAGTGACCGGAGCTGACGTGGACGACCGCCAGACGATCCATGCCTCTACCGTTGCGATCGCGGGCCGCGGCGTGATGATCCTCGGCGCCTCGGGAGCGGGCAAGTCTGACCTCGCGCTGCGCCTGATCGATCGTGGCGCGACCCTGGTGTCGGATGATTACACCGAGATCTCGCGCGAGGGCGGTACGCTGGTCGCAAGTGCCCCGGTGACGATCGGCGGCAGAATCGAAGTGCGCGGGCTCGGCATCGTTCCTTCCCCGCACGTTGACGGCATCACCGTGGCGCTTGCGGTCCGCGTGGATGTGCCGGTCGAGCGGATGCCCGAGCCAATGCGCGAGCTGTTCGTTGGGGTTGCTGTCCGCGTGCTGCCGCTCGACCCCCGCCCGGCCTCGGCGCCGTTGCTGGTCGAGCTTGCCTTACAGCACGATCTGCCATGACCGCCCCACCCGAAATCCTGCTGGTTACCGGGCTGTCCGGTGCGGGCAAATCGACCGTGCTCAAGACGCTGGAGGATCTCGGCTGGGAAGTCGTCGACAACTTGCCACTGTCGCTGCTGGATCGACTGCTCAGCGTAGACGAGACGGTCGATCGCGAAGGCCCGACGCGACCGCTCGCGATCGGCAGTGGTGCCGCGACGCGTGATTTTACGCCCGACATGATCATAGCACTAGTCGATCGCCTGCTTGCCGGTGGTCGCCAAGGAATCGAGGCGCTGTTTCTCGACTGCGCGACCGACGAACTTGCCCGCCGTTACGATGAGACCCGGAGGCGGCATCCACTCGCGCTCGATCGCCCGGCACGCGAAGGGATCGATCGCGAGCGCGCAGTCCTGGAGCCGCTGCGTGGGTGGTCCACACGGTTGATCGATACCAGCCGCTACAATGCATCAGATCTCGCGCAACGTATCCGGGCTGACTTTGCCCGGCCTGGGCTGAGTGAACCGACTGTTTCGGTATCGTCGTTCGGGTTCGCCCGCGGCCTCCCGCTCGACGCTGATCTCGTCTTCGACATGCGGTTCCTGCGCAATCCGCATTGGGACCCCACGCTTCGGCCGGGCACCGGGGTCGACCCGCCAGTCGCCGCCTATGTCTCGGCCGATCCGGCGTACGAGCCAGCCATCAGCCGCATCGAAGACCTGCTGCTGATGCTGCTTCCCCGCTATCGCGCCGAAGGGAAATCCTATATCAACATCGCCTTCGGCTGTACCGGCGGGAGACACCGGTCGGTCCATGTCGCGGAACGCGTTGCTGCACGGTTGCGCGAGGCGGGTTTTTCGCCCACCGTTACACATCGTGATCTCGCGGCAGTGCCGCATGATACGCTCGAGGGACGGCCTGACGGGCAATGAACGATTTGACGACGCAAATGATCGGGCTGGTGCTTGTGACACACGGCCGGCTGGCCGATGAGTTCGTGACGGCGATGGAGCATGTCGTGGGGCCGCAGAAGCAGGTCCGCACGGTGGCGATCGGGCCGGACGACGATATGGAGGCACGCCGGGCGGATATCCGCGGCGCGATTGTCGACGTGGATGCGGGACGCGGCGTGATCGTGCTGACCGATCTGTTTGGCGGCACGCCTTCCAACCTTGCGATTTCGCTGATGGAGCGTGGGCGGGTCGAGGTGATCGCCGGGATCAACCTGCCGATGCTGATCCGGCTGGAGTCGGCACGCCGGAAGATGGGCGTGGCTGCGGCGGTGGCAGCCGCGCGCGAGGCGGGACGCAAGTATATTTCAGTTGCGTCGGAAGTGCTCGGCGTCGGCGAGGCCGCGGCATGACGGTAACCCGCGACGTTTTGATCGCTAATCGGCGTGGGCTTCACGCGCGCGCCAGTGCCAAGTTCGTCACTCTCGCCGCGCAGCAACCACTCACGGTAAACGTCGCCAAGGGCGGCTCTTCGGTTACCGGAACGTCGATCATGGGGCTGATGATGCTCGGCGCCGCGATGGGCGACACGATCACGATCAGCGCGGTGGGCGATGAAGCCGATGCGGTGGTCGCGACGATGTGCGATCTCGTCGAGGCGAAGTTCGGCGAAGATTGAGGGCCCATGCCCCGCGTGATTACGGCCTTTTCCAACCCGCTGGTCAAGCGCGTCCAGGCGCTGCGGGACAAGCGGCATCGGCGCGAGGCAGGGCTGTTTCTCGCCGAAGGCCTGCGTATCCTGACCGAGGCGCGCGAGACGGGGCGATTGCCGCAAATCCTGTTCTTCGCGGCCGCCAGTGCGCGTCATCCGCTGGTGCTGGCGCTGGTCGCGGCTGTGGAGGATGCAGGCGGCGAGGCCATTGAGACGAGCGAGGCGATCCTCTCCAAACTTTCGGGGAAGGACAATCCGCAGGCGATGGTCGGCGCGTTTGCGACATTCAACACCGCACTCGATGACCTCGACCGCGGTTCCAGCGCGATCTGGCTAGTCGCAGAGCGGCTGCGCGATCCGGGCAATCTTGGCACTATCCTGCGCACCGGTGATGCGGTCGGCGCGGGCGGGCTAATCCTGATCGGGGATAGCGTCGATCCGTTTTCTACCGAGGCGGTGCGCGCGAGCATGGGGGCGCTGTTCACAGTCCCGCTGGTGCAAACGACATGGGCGGAGTTCCTGCCGTGGCTGCGCGCCGGCCCCGGGCAGTTGGTCGGGTTGAGCCTCCGGACGGAGAACAACTATCGCACGGCGCCCTATGCGGCGCCGACATTCCTGCTGACCGGTAACGAAGCGCAGGGGCTGCCCGCGGAGATCGAGGCAGCGTGCGACTTGCTCGTGAAGATGCCGATGCTCGGCAAGGCGGACAGCCTTAACGCCGCGGTTGCGACCGCGGTGATGGCGTACGAGGTCCTCGCCCACCACGCCTCTGCGAAGGACGCTTGAAATGACCAATCCCGCCGACCTTCCTTATCGCCCGTGTGTCGGCATCATGTTGCTCAACGCACAGGGTCAAGTGTTCGTTGGGCAGCGGCTCGATAGCACGCTCGAGGCGTGGCAGATGCCGCAGGGCGGGATCGATCCGGGCGAGGCGCCGCTGGACACCGCGATCCGCGAATTGGGCGAGGAAACCGGGATCGTTCCGGAACACGTCGAGCTGATCGCGGAAGCGCCGGGCGATTTCCACTACGAAATTCCGCCAGAAATGATCGGCAAGGTGTGGAAGGGTCGCTATCGCGGGCAGGCGCAGCGCTGGTTCCTCTTTCGGTTTACCGGTTCCGACAACGACATCCGGATCGAGACTGCGCACCCCGAGTTTCGCGCGTGGCGGTGGATCGATCCCGTTGACCTTCCCTCGGTGATCGTGCCCTTCAAGCGCGCCTTGTACCGCGATGTTCTCGCCGCCTTTTCGGCTCACCTCGACTAAGCCACGACCGGCCCTCGCGCGCTTCATCGAGCGCGCGAAATTTCGTACTGTTTTGCGTGCGCTTAGCCTTGCTCCTGCTCGCCCCGTTTGCGCCAGCTGACGAAGCGCTTGTCGTGCAAGCGGAGCCGGCGACTATTCCGGCGGCGATCCGCGCAATGCTGGAGGCTGCGATCGCTTCTGGGAATGAGAGCGAAGTCGCGACGATCGTCAAATACGCGCGTACCGCCGACCCGGCGAGCGGCGATGCGGTGCTGATGATCGCGAATGACTGGCGCGACGCACGATCGCGAGAGCGCCAGACGCGGATCGAGCGTGCGGGGATCCTCGACCTTTGGACCGGGCGGGCGGAAATCGGTGGCTTCGTGACGACCGGGAACTCGGACACGGCCGGCGTGACGGGTGTGCTCGATCTCACCCGCGAGGGACTGGAATGGCGGCACAAGCTGCGCGCGCAAGCGGATTATCAGCGCAGCATCGGGACCACGACGCGCGACCAGTCGCTTGTCGCCTACGAGCCGAACTGGAAGATCGATTCACGCCGCTACGTCTACGGGGCCGCGCAATATGAAAGCGATCGCTTCCTTGGGTACAACGATCGCTACTCGGCATCTGCTGGAGCCGGATACAGCGCGGTTCAGACGCCCACGGTAACGCTCAACCTGGAACTCGGGCCGGCTTATCGGCACACCGAGTTCACCGATGCCACCACCGAGAGCAGCCTCGCCGCGCGTGGTAGCCTGGACTTCGATCTGAAGCTGTCCCCGGGTCTGACCCTGATGCAAGACGCTGCGGCTTACCTGCAGCGCTACAATTCGACCGTCAGCGGCACTACGGCGCTGGCGGCGCGGTTGATCGGGCCGCTCTCGGCGCGGGTGAGCTATAGCATTCAGTATGAAAGCATGCCGCCGCTGGGGCGGGTATCGACCGACACGACCAGCCGGGCATCGCTGGTCTATACGTTCTGAGCCGGGCGCGGCCTTAGCGCAGCGCGCCGGCCAGCAGCTTGTGCAGCTTGGAATGCAGGCCATCGTTCGCAGCAAGGAATTCGTTGCGCTCGATGGGGCGGTCGCCGCCGCGAAAATCGGTGACGAAGCCGCCGGCTTCCTTGATCAACAGCAGCCCGGCGGCGACGTCCCAGATCTTGAGATCCGATTCCCAGAAGCCGTCAAACCGCCCGCCAGCGACCCAGGCGAGATCGAGTGCCGCAGAGCCAAGCCGGCGGATGCCTGCCACTTGCGGCGCGACCGCGCCGAAGATGCGTGCCCATTGCGCGAAATCGCCGTGACCCATGAATGGGATGCCCGTAGCGATCACCGCTTCCGACATCTCGCGTCGTGACGAGACGCGCAGCCGTTGATCCTGCAGCCAAGCGCCGCGGCCCTTTTCAGCCCAGAAGCTTTCGTCGGTCAGCGGCTGGTAGACGAGCGCAGTGGTGATCTCGCGCTTGCCGTTGGGTAGCGGCTCCTCGACCGCGATCGACATGGCGAAGTGCGGGATGCCGTGGAGAAAGTTCGTGGTGCCGTCTAGCGGATCGATGATGAAGCGCGGCTTGGTCGGATCGCCGGCAACTTCGCCGCGCTCCTCCATGATGAAGCCCCAGTCGGGGCGCGCCTTGGACAGTTCCTCGTAGAGCGTCTGCTCGGCGCGCTGATCGGCCATCGTGACGAAGTCAGCGGGCCCCTTGCGGCTTACCTGAAGGTGCTGGACCTCGTTGAAGTCGCGACGCAGCCGCGGCGCGGCCTTGCGCGCGGCGCGCTCGATGACAGTGAATAGGCCGGATTGGGCTGGCATTTTAAATCCTTCTCCCCGCTTGCTGGGAGAGGCCAAGCGAGCGAAGCGATGCGCGGGAGAACGGGTTGATAAAGGGCGGCGCGCTGGACTGCCCCTCTCCCCTACCCTCTCCCCGCGAGCGGGGAGAGGGAGTTTCCTTTAGTCCGCGCGGCGGACGTAGGTCTGTTCGTAGACGTCGACCACGATCCGCGTGCCCGCGCCGATGTGCGGCGGCACCATCACACGTACGCCATTATCGAGGATCGCAGGCTTGTAGCTGGAGGAGGCGGTCTGCCCCTTCACCACGGCGTCGGCCTCGACGATCAGCGCCTCGATCGTGTCGGGCAACTGGACGCTGATCGCGTCTTCGTCATGAAGCTCCATCACCACATCCATGCCGTCCTGCAGGAAGGCGGCGGCATCGCCGAGCAGGTCGCGCGGCAGGGTCACCTGATCGTAGGTGATCTTGTCCATGAAGACCAAACCGTCGCCCTCGGCGAACAGGAACTGGAAGTCCTTCGTATCGAGGCGGACGCGCTCCACCGTCTCGGCGGAGCGAAAGCGAACATTGTTCTTGCGGCCATCACGCAGGTTCTTCAGCTCGACCTGCATGTAGGCGCCGCCCTTGCCAGGCTGGGTGTGCTGGATCTTCACCGCGCGCCAGATGCCGCCTTCATATTCGATGATGTTGCCGGGACGAATGTCCACGCCGCTGATCTTCATGACCTGTACCTGCTGGAAAGAGCGATCCGCGCGTCTAGCGACGAAGCGCCTGTCCGGCAAGCAGCGGGAAGGGATTGCGCGGCTCGCCCTGCGACCAGCTGTCACCGGGACGCATGCGGTTGACGGCAAAATGGAGGTGGGTGTTACCCGGCCCGGCGTTGCCTGTGTCGCCGACAAAGCCAAGCAACGTGCCCTGTCGCACCATCATTCCCTCGCGGATACCAGGCGCATAGTTGGCGAGGTGAGCATAATAATAGTTCCACGCACGGTCGGGTGATCGGACGTAAAGCGTCACTCCACCCGCCGCGCTGTTGAACAGTTTTTCGATCCGCCCGGGCGCGGCGGCAACGACGGGGGTGCCGCCCGGCGCAGGAATGTCGATCGCTTGGTGGACACGGGCGCCTTCATCGCGACTGTCGCCCCAGGTGTCGGCCAGCGCATCGGCGGGGAAGCCCGCCACCGGGATCGCGAGCGGCGCGCCCTCTGCCTTGGCGATCGACAACGGCGCTAGCACTTCGTCTGGGCGCGCCGCCGGCGGCGCTGGGCGGAGCGCGGCGGGGCCGAATGACAGCATCGACGCAAAGGCGATCGCGGCGAGCACGATCAGCCCGAGGATGGTTCCGCCCAGTTTCGTCATCGGCCCCCGCCCTCGTTATGCCTGGAAGATAACCGGCATGCCGGACTTCACCATCAATGCAACGCGGGCCGCATCCCAGTTCGTGAGGCGGACGCAGCCGTTGCTTTCGGTGCGGCCGATCTTCTCCGGATCGGGCGTGCCGTGGATGCCGTAATGCTCCCGGCTCAGATCGATCCACACGACACCGACGGGATTGTTCGGGCCGGGCGGAATGATCTGCGCTTCCTTGCTGTCGCTGACGCCCTTCAGAATTTTCGGGTTCATCTTCCAATCGGGATTGGGTGAGACGTGCAGAACCTTCCAATTTCCGAGCGGCAGCGGATCGCTCGCCGAGCCGATCGTGGCGCTATATTGCGCGACCAGACGGCCATTGCCGTCGAAGGCGCGGACGACCTTATCGGACTTGTCGACGACGATCTTTGCGGCCTGGGGTACATTCGCCTCGACGTTCAGGTGGGCCAGCGTGCGACGCCATTCCGGTGTCGCATCGCTGGGATAGGCTCGCGAGCTAGGCAAGGCGTTGGGCAGGACGATCTTCTGGCCTACCGCGAGACGCATGCCGGGCGGGTTGAGCGCAGCGATCACTGCCGGAGTGGTGTGAAACATCTCGGCGAGCTTTTCGATCGGTCTGACATACGCCATACCATCAAGCTTCGACTGTTCGGCGTAATCCTTCGGGATGCTCTGGATGTACGGCCCTCTCAGCGATGCGGCGTCGAGCGTCAGGGTGAGCGTCGGACGTGCGGCGCGGTACGGATAGAGGGCCCGCAGCGTCGGCTGGTCGATCTTGCCGGTGATGCCGAGGCCACGCGCCTCCTGAAATCCCTTCAGCGCGCTGACCAGCGAGATGCCGCCGCGGCCGTCGAGGACGCCGGGGCCGAAGCCAAGCTTGTCGAGGATCACCTGCACGTGGAGGATCGAGCGGTCGATCGGAGCGGGGGCGGCGGGCGCCTTCTTGGCTTCCGGCGCCTGGGCGATCGCGGCGCTGCCAAGACCGAGGGTGGCCGCGATGGCGACTGCGAATGGCTTCATGCTCGGTCCTTTACTGATACGCTTCGCCATCAACGGATCGGCGGCATGTTGTTTCCGAAGCGTATCGACAATTATCGTGCGAGAATGGCGTTGAAATTCTGCACCGCCGACGCCTCGTCACCGCCCCAGACAGCGTGGCTGACGGCGATGAAATCGGCACCGGCAGCAACCAGCGGCGCGGCATTGGCGGGGGTAATCCCTCCGATCGCGACGCAGGGCAGCTCGAACAATGCGGCCCACCACGATAGGATCACGGGCTCGGCGTGATGCTTCACCTCCTTGGTGGTGGTGGGGAAGAAACTGCCGAAGGCGACATAGTCGGCACCGGCCTCGCCCGCTGCCATCGCGAGGTGGCGGCTGTCGTGGCAGGTGACGCCAATCTGCGCTTGTGGACCGAGCTCCGATCGCGCCTCGCGCGGATCGCCGTCTTCCTGGCCGAGATGGACGCCGTCGGCCCCGAGCCGCTTGGCGAGTGCAATGCTGTCGTTGACGATGAAGGCGACGTCGCGATCGGCGCAGATCCGTTGCAGCGGCTCGGCCAGTGCCGTGGCCTCGTGCTGGTTGATGTCCTTCACGCGGAACTGGAACGCGGCGACCGGGCCGGCGTCGAGCGCGCGCGCCAGCCGATCGGGGAAGCTTCCGGCAACGTCGAGCGGCGAGACCAGGTAAAGCTGGCACGGTGGGCGGCGGACGTCGCGCTTGAATGCGACGGCGAAGTCGGGGTCGAGGGGGCCAAGGGGATCATCGGTCATGCTGGGCGCGGTAGCGGCATGTGGTGCGCGGTGGAAGCCGGGCTTGCAGGGCGTTGGTGCGGGTTGCCGGGCGCGAATGTTGAGGAAGTTGAGGGTGTCGCGCGGTTTTTCCGGAGCGCGAATGTTGAGGAAGTTGAGGCGGTCGCACGCTGTTGTCGGCGGGCGCAACGTCGCAGCGCGGTGAGGGAGACGGAAGACATGGCGCGATCGTGACAGATGAGCGGTGTGTAGGACAGATTTCCGATGCACCGGGCGAGGTACGGGACATGCTGCCGCAACCAAGTGTCTGGTTGGCGCGTCTTTTTCTCGATTAGGCGTGGGAGTATCGAGTGACGAAACGGCTGTTCACGGCGATCGGTGCGACGCTTGCGTTGGCTTCCTGCACGTCGCCGGCCGCACGCATTGCGACCGTGGCACCTCCACCCGCTGTCGCTGCGCCTGTGGCACCGGCGGCCCCAATCTCGGCAAACAGCGGGCTAGCCGCGGCTGCAGCGACGGCGACCAATCCATTTGTCGGCGGCACGGCGATGCTTGGGACACGGACGATTGCGGACAATTTCGCGTCGGCCCCCAATCTGCGGATGCTGACTCACGCCGTCGATGTCGGCGGCGTACGCGATACGCTGGCCGGATCGGGGCCAATCACGGTGTTTGCGCCGACCGATCAGGCGTTCGGTCGGCTGGCGGACGGTGCGGTCGGTCAGTTGATGGAGCCGGCGAACCGCGCGGCGCTGGTGAAGGTAATCAGCTATCACGTCGTACCGGGCGCGATCACGCTGTATGACCTGCGCGCGCGGATCGATGCGGGTCGCGGGACGGCGCGGCTCACGACAATCGCTGGCGGTTCGCTTGCAGCCACGAAAGAGGGCGAGGCAGTGGCGCTGACCGATGCCAACGGCAACAAGGCTTACGTGCAGACGCCCGACGTTCAGCAGGTGAACGGGGTTATTCATGTGGTGAATGGGGTGCTGGTGCCGCAACTGGGGTGATTGCCCCGCCTTCGTGATGCCGGGCTGTTGGGCTTGACGTTCGACCGTCCTCCACGTTGATGGGTGGATACCGGGACGAGCCCGGCATGACGGATTTTACTTCCAGCGGTCCGCTGCGGCGTCGTCGGTGGTGCGGGGTTCGACCCAGCGCTTGGTTTCGCCGACCGTCTCGCGTTTCCAGAATGGGGCATCAGTTTTCAGCCTATCGATGAGATAGGCGCAGGACTCGAGCGCGGCGGCACGGTGGTCGGCGCTGGTGGCGACGAAGACGATGCGATCGCCGGGCCGCAGCGGGCCGACGCGGTGGACGATCGTGGCGGTATGGAGCGACCAGCGCGCGATCGCCTCAACGGCGAGCACTTCGAGTGCGGCTTCGGTTGCGCCGGGATAATGTTCGAGGCGGAGTTCGCTGACGCCATCGTCGGCACGAACGATCCCAGTGAAGGTCGCGACTGCCCCGCCCTGCTCTGCCTTTTCCAACTCTGCGGCCAAGTCGATCGGTTCAGGGCCGACGCGGACGCGGATCATCCGCCGGTTACCGGGGGGAAGATCGCAATCTCGCTTGCGCCGGCGATCGGCGTTTCCAGTGGAACAAACGACTGGTCGCGTGCGGCTCGGAGACGGGTGGTGTCGGCAAATGCGGCGGCATGGCCCGCGCCTTGGCTTGCGAGCCAGTCGATCAGATCGGCGATCGTGGCGACTTCGGCTGGCGGCGAGACCTCTTCCTCGGCGAGGCCGATCCGCTCACGCACCCAGGCGAAATAAACGAGCCGCATCCGGCTCAATCCATGTGCTTCAGGCCGACGCGGAGATAATCCCAGCCGGTTACCACCGTCAGCGCCGCCGCACCCCATAGGCAGACGAGCCCGATAATGCGGATCCACTCCCACGCCGGCAGCGCACCCGCGAGGATCAGCGCGCCGAACGCGACGAGTTGAAGTGTCGTCTTCCACTTGGCGAGTTTCGACACCGGCAGCGACACCTGCAGCCCGGCGAGGAATTCGCGCAGGCCAGAAACGGCGATCTCGCGCAGCAGGATCACCAGCGCGGGAATGATGTGAAGGCCGTTGATCACGGCGATATCATCATGCCGGGTGCCGACCAGCATCAGGATGACGGCTGCGACCATGATTTTGTCGGCGATCGGATCGAGGAACACGCCAAGCCGCGAGACGGTGCCCTGCGCACGCGCCAGATAGCCATCGAAATAGTCGGTGATCGCCATCAGGCAGTAGAGCGCGAAGGCGATGCCGAACCCCGCCTCCCACCGCGGCCACCACAGGAACGCGACCAGCGCGGGCACCGCGACGATCCGCGAGAGGGACAAAAGATTGGGAAGCGACAGCACAATCGCGGGCTTAGCCGCCTCCGCCGCGCGCGCAACCCCGTCACGGGGTTGGCAGTGGCGACGCGGCCGGGCTATGTCCGCCACGATCCTGCCACAACCGGGCGATTTTCCGTCATGATCAACGCCCTCGGGCTTCTGAAGCGGCGACGATTCCTGCCGCTCTTCACCACGCAGTTCCTCGGCGCGTTCAACGACAATCTCTTCAAGACCTCGATGGTGCTGTTCGCGACCTACGAGATCTTCGCCGACGAGCGGCAGGAAAGCTTCTTCAACGCGCTTGCTGCCGCGCTCTTCATCCTGCCGTTCTTCCTGCTCTCGGCGCTCGCCGGGCAACTCGCCGACACGACCGACAAAGCGCGAATCATCCGGATCGTGAAGATCGCCGAGGTCGGCATCATGGCGCTGGGCTGCAGCGGTTTGCTGCTCGCGCGTACGGGGCAAGTGACCTTGCCGGTCGTGATGATGCTGGCCGCGGTGGTCGGGCTGGGCATTCACTCGACGTTCTTCGGCCCGATCAAATATGCGATCCTGCCGCAGCATCTCGAGGAAGAGGATGTGCTCGGCGGGACCGGGCTGGTCGAGGCGGGGACGTATCTGTCGATCCTGCTCGGCACGATCGTGGCCGGATTCATCTATCGCTCGATAGCGATCGTGGCTGGCGTGACATTCGTCGTGGCGGTGGTGGGATATTTCATCGCGCGCAAGATCCCCCCTGCCCCGCGGCTCGGGCCGCCCGTGCCGCTGGACCTTAATCCGTTCCGCGCCTCGTGGCGGCTGATCGGCGCGACGCTGCATATCCCGCGGCTGTTCCTGGCGATCTGCGCGATCAGCTTCTTCTGGACGATCGGATCGGTGCTGGTGGTGATTTTCCCGCCACTGGTGAAAAACGTGCTGACCGCGGATGCGAGCGTCGCCAGCCTGGTGCTGGGGATTTTCTCGATCGGCGTGGCGATCGGATCGGTGGTGATCAACCTGATGCTGCGCGGACATATCTCGGCGCGCTTCTCGCCCGCCTCGGTGATCGCAATGGGCGGCGCGGTGCTGGCGTTCTGGTTCGTGGTGACGGGGTGGGAAGTGGCGCCGGCGGGTACGCTGTACGATATTCCACGCTTCATCGCGCATCCCGGCGCGCCGCTAGTGCTGGTGACGCTGCTGTTCGTGGCGATCTTCGGGGGGATGTTCGTGGTGCCGCTCTACGCGTTCCTGACGACGACGGTGCCCAAGGACCAGACGGCGCGAACGGTGGCGGCGAACAATGTGGTCAACGCCGGGGCGATGACGATCGGATCGGTTGCGGTCGCGGCGGTCACGGCGCTTGGCGCAACCCCTAGCCAGCTCCTACTGCTGGTTGCGGGCATGTGCCTGATCTCGGCGTGGATCGCGCAGAAGCTGCACCGCGCCTGCGACTGACGCCGCTCACGTGATGCCAGCTTACATGATGAGCGTGTAGAAACAGACGAAGAAGGCAGTGAAGCTGAGCACGAACAGCTTGAGATCATGATCGTCCCCGCGCGGCGCCGGTGCCACCACGGGGGGCGGCAACGACCGGCGCAGTGGGTGGCGGGCGGCTTCGTTGGTGGTGACGAGGATGCGGTTCATAAGCGAGGAGTTAACAACTCGTTTACGATTTAGCACCGTTGGATTTCTTGGTTAAATGCGACGTGTCCGAGGATGGCACAGGAGAGATGGATGCCGCTGTATGAGTTCCGCGGGCAGCGCCCGACGTGCCACGCGACCGCCTGGGTCGCGCCGAGCGCCGAGCTGATCGGCGACGTGCAGCTCGCCGAAGACACGAGCGTTTGGTTCGGCGCGGTGATCCGCGGTGACAACACGACGATCCCGATCGGGGCGCGCAGCAACGTGCAGGAAGGCGCGATGCTGCATTCCGATCCCGATGCGCCGCTGGCGGTGGGCGAGGATTGCACGATTGGGCATCATGCGATCCTGCACGGCTGCACGATCGGCAACCGGGTGCTGATCGGCATGGGGGCGACGGTGCTCAATCATGCGGTGATCGCGGACGATTGCATCGTCGGCGCGAACGCGCTGGTGACCGAGGGAAAGACCTTTCCGCCCGGCAGCCTGATCGTCGGCAGCCCCGCGCGGGCGGTGAAGCAACTGGACGAACGGGCGATCGCCGGGCTCAAAATGTCGGCGGCACATTATGTAGAGAACGGCCGCGCCGCTGCCGCCGGGCTGAAGCGGGTGGATTAAGCGCACCCGCTTCGCCGTGGCGTTCAATCACTTGGCGCTGAGCTGGATCGCGCCGGTTGGGCGGATCGAAGCCAGAAGCGCGGTGCGCTGGGTGGTGGTGGCGGCGAGCGTCTGGGCGACGCAATCCTGCACCAGCTTGCGCTGCGAGCGATCATAGGCGGCAGGCGCAGCGCAGACGTCGCGTGCGGCGAGGTGCAGCCGGCGATCGAGCCGGGCGACGCCAGCGTCGGTGTCGAGGCGCAGATCCGCGACGTGGACGGTGCGGCTGGCGGTGCGCGTGTCGACCTGGGCCTGTGCGGTAGGTGCAGTGAGGAACCCCGCGGCGAGCGCCGCGAGCGGGAGGAGGATCTTCATGTCGGGTCTCCGTTGGTGTCTGCCGCGACCGTTCGCTGCCGACGACATCCATGTACCTCGGAGATCAGTTGCAAACGAACACTGTTCTTGGCGACCTATTCTGCGGTAATGCAGAATGGATGGAAGATTGGGACGATCTTCGCCATTTCCTTGCGGTCGCGGACACTGGCAGCACGCTCGCCGCGGGGCGCAAGCTGCGCGTCAGCCAGACGACATGCGCGCGGCGAGTCGCGGCTCTGGAGACGCGGCTGGGCGTGCGGCTGTTCGATCGGAAGCCGGCGGGATACCTGCTGACTTCCGATGGCGCGGCACTGCTCGGCGCGGCGCAGGGAGCAGCCGACGCGGTGGAGGCTTTCGCGCAGGCTGCCGAGTCGCGTGCTCGCGCGGCACGCAGCGTCGTACGGCTGACCGCGTCTGAGATCTTCGCAGTGACGATGCTGGCGCCGGTGCTGCGCGACTTTCACGACGCGCGGCCCGACATCCGAATCGAGCTCGATACGTCGGACGAGGTACGCGACCTGGCGGCGGGCGCCGCCGACATCGCAATTCGCATTGCCGGGAGCCCGTCTGGTGCGGGTGTCATCGGGCGGCGCGTGGCGGACGATGACTGGGCGATATATTGCAGCCGTGGCTTCGCCGCCGCGCGAGGCATCCCGCGATCGATCGAGGAGTTGCGCGGCATGCCGATCATCGGCGGCGGCGAGGAAGGCGTGTGGCGGATGTACGGCGAGTATCTGCGGCACTTCGGCCTGGTCGATTCGATGGTGATGCAGCACAATACGTCACTCGGGCTGCTCGCCGCTGTGCGCTCGGGACTGGGGCTGTCCGCGCTCCCCTGCCTGGTGGCGGATCACGAGCCCGATCTGATCTGCTGCTTCCGGACGCCACAGCCGACTCGCGGCATGTGGCTGCTAATCCACGAGCGATCGCGCGGCGAGCCGCGGATCCGGACGGTCGTCGACTTCCTCTACACGCGACTGGTTCACGCGACGCAGCGTGATGCTGGACAGGTCGCTACGGTGACGACATAACAAAAGCTATGTCAGTCCCAGCGATCCTTTCCCGCCTGCGGTTGCCGATCATCGGCTCGCCCTTGTTCATCATTTCCGGCCCGGAGCTGGTGATCGCTCAATGCAAGGCCGGCATCGTGGGTTCGTTTCCTGCGCTCAACGCGCGGCCGCAAGGGCTGCTCGACGAATGGCTGCACCGGATCACCGAAGAGCTGGCGGCGCACAACCGCGACAACCCCGATCGCCCCGCGGCGCCGTTCGCGGTGAACCAGATTGTCCACAAGTCGAACGACCGGCTCGATGCCGACCTTGCCACGTGCGAGAAGTGGCAGGTGCCGATCACGATCACGTCGCTGGGCGCGCGCGCCGAGTTGAATCAGGCGGTGCATAACTGGGGCGGGATCACGTTCCATGACGTGATCGACGACCGGTTCGCGCGCAAGGCAGTGGAAAAGGGCGCTGACGGGCTAATCCCGGTCGCTGCCGGTGCTGGCGGCCATGCGGGGCGGCTGTCGCCGTTCGCGATCGTCAGCGAGATCCGGCAGTGGTTCGACGGGCCGGTTGCGCTGTCGGGATCGATCGGCACGGGTGACGCCGTGCTTGCGGCGCAGGCGATGGGGGCGGATTTCGCCTATATCGGCTCACCGTTCATCGCGACGGTCGAAGCGAACGCCGACGAAGGCTACAAGCAGGGCATCGTCGAGGGGAAGGCCTCCGACATCGTCTATTCCAACCTGTTCACCGGGGTGCACGGCAATTACTTGCGCGGCTCGATCGAGGCGGCGGGGCTCGACCCCGACAATCTGCCCGAGGGCGACTACAAGACGATGAACTTCGGTCAGGGCGACAATGCGCCCAAGGCGAAGGCATGGCGCGATATCTGGGGTTCCGGCCAAGGCATCGGTGCGGTCGAGAAGGTGGAGACGGTCGCGGACCGGATCGACCGGATGGAGCGCGAATATCGCGCGGCCAAGGCGCGGATCGGGTTGGTCGCGGCCTAAGGTCAGGATCGCCACGCCGGGACTAGCCCGGCGTGGCGCAATCGTTACGCTTCTGTGGTGCCCTCTTCCGCGCCCTCGGCAGGGCGCTGGAAATACGCTTCGACCGGTCCGAGGAGCTTGATCGTCAGCGGACGACCGCGGCGATCGACCTTCTTGCCCAGCGCGACGCGGATCCAACCTTCGGAAATCGAATATTCCTCGACATCGGTGCGCTCGAGACCCTTGAAGCGGATGCCGATGCCGCGTTCGAGCGGCGGCTGGTCGAAGTACGGGCTGCTGGGGTCGATCGAGAGATGATCTGGTGGTGTGTCGGTCATGCCGGCGCGACTAACCGAACAAATGCGACAGCCCAACAAAAAAGCGGCGCGGAAAGCCCCTGCTCTCCGCGCCGCCCCTGCGTGACCTCTTAGATAGGATCAGCGGCAAACCCGAACCGGCACGCGGCCGTAGTACGGGTCGAACGCCCACTGCCGGAAGCAGCGTGGGCCGCGCCAGTTGTTCCGATACGGATTGAAGCGCGCACGCGGATAATAACCGCGATACCCGTTGTAACCGTTATAGCCGTAAAAGCCGCGGTTGTTGTTCGACGCGATCGCTGCGCCGAGACCAAGCCCAATCACGCCGCCGATCAATGCGCCCGCAGCAACATCATTGCCACGATCATAACCGCGGCCGCGCCAGCGCTGAGCGTCGGCCGGGGCAGCAGCAGCAAGTGCGGTCGCGGCCATCGCCGTGCCGAGACCCGCCTTCATCATCAGTCCATTCATCTCGAACCTCCTCTACACAGTTACGCTCGGTCCGCTCCGAAGGAGTAAACGCATGAGGCTGCGAGCGTGTTCAATGCTATGTCCGATTCGGGCTGAACCCAGCCGGAATATGGCGTTCATAAGGCGTTTAGGAAAGCATTGATGCGATACTGGTTGTTACGGTCCGAGCCGGATGTTTACGGCTGGGATCATCTGACGCGCGACGGCGAGACCGAGTGGGACGGCGTGCGCAATTACACCGCGCGCAACTTCCTCAAAGAAATGGAAGTCGGTGATCGGGCGATCTTCTACCATTCCAACACGGAAAAGGCAGCCGTGGGCACGATGGAGATCGTGCGAGCCTGGCGACCCGACGGCGACAAGGACCAATGGGCATCGGTCGCGGTGAAACCATTGGAGAAGATGCCGGTGCCGGTGACGCTGGCGGCGATGAAGGCAGAGCCGCGGCTCGCGGCGCTGGAAGTGCTGCGGCAGAGCCGATTGTCCGTGACGCCAGTGCGAGACGATGAGTGGGCGGTTCTGATGGAACTGGGCGGCGTGAAGTAGCCTGCTCGTCATGCCGGGCTCGTCCCGGCATCCACGGTTCCGCGTGCTTTACGGACGTCGGATGCGCGGCGCGGTGGATGCCGGGACGAGCCCGGCATGACGGGGCTAGGCATTTTGAGGGTTGTAGATCAGGCGAAATCCGGTTCGATGGCGCGTCGTTCTGCCGATGATTGCAGCCCGGCGTCGATCAGCGCCATGACGGCAAGCGCCTCGTGGGGCATCACCGGGTTGGGCCCCTCACCGCGCACGGCGGCAGCAACCCCGCGATAGAAATCGCGCTGGTCACCGGGCAGCGTCGGCAGTCCGCGGGATTGCTCGCCATCATACAGGACGAGCGGATCGTCATCTTCGCCCCAGCCAGCGGCGCCGGGGATCATGCCGGCGAGGAGTTGCGCCTCCTGCCGATCGGCACCTTGCTTCACGATGCTGCCCGCAGTGCCGTGGACGGTGAAGCGCGCGCTGCCGCCGGCGACCAACATGCTTGCCTGCAGGATCACGCGACGGCCGGGGTAGTGGAGGATCGCGTGCGCCCAATCATCCGCGACGCCACCGGGGCGGAGCGTCGCGATACTGGCTTCAATCGCATCGGGCAGTCCGAACAGCTGCAACGCCTGGTCGATGAGGTGCGGGCCTAGGTCATACCAGATGCCGCCGCCGGGCGTCGCGCGCTCGCGCCACCGATCGCGCACCATCGGGCGGAAGCGATCGAAGTGGCTTTCAAAGTGCACGACTTCGCCGATGTCGCCGCGCGCGATGGCGGCGCGGACGCTCAGGAAATCGCCGTCCCAGCGGCGGTTGTGGAATACCGTGACCAAACGCCCTGCCCGCTCTGCCGCCGCGACAACCGAGCGCGCCTCGGGCAGCGACAGTGCGAACGGCTTGTCGACAACGACATGCTTGCCAGCCAAGAGCGCCGCCAGCGCGATCTGGGCGTGGCTGTCGTTCGGGGTAGCGACGACGACGAGGTCGATGTCGTCACGCGCGATCAACGCGGCCGGCGTGTCCATGATATCGATGCCGGGCAGCACGGCATGAACCGCTTCCGGTCGCGACGAGGCTACGGCAATCGGCGCGATCCCTTCGGTCGCGCCGATCAGCGGGACGTGGAAGGTGCGCCCCGCATAGCCGAAGCCGATCAGACCGACGCGCACCGGCGCCGCTCCGATCGGCCGGGCGATCACGCCGCTTCGGCGCTACGCCGGTTACGCTTACGCTCGTTGGGATCGAGGAACCGCTTGCGAAGACGGATGCTCTTCGGCGTCACTTCGACCATCTCGTCATCGTCGATATAGGCAATCGCCTGCTCGAGCGTCATCTTCTTCGGCGGGGTCAGGCGGATCGCGTCGTCCTTGCCGCCCGAAGCGCGGAAGTTCGTCAGCTGCTTCGCCTTCATCGGGTTGACCTCAAGGTCTTCCGTCTTGGCATTCTCGCCGATGATCATGCCCTCGTAGAGCGCTTCGCCGTGCCCGACGAACAGGATGCCGCGGCCTTCGAGCGGGCCGAGTGCGTAGGAATTGGCTTCACCGGAACCGTTCGAGATCAGCACGCCGTTCTTGCGGCCTTCGATCGGGCCCTTGTGCGGGCCGTACTTCTCGAACAACCGGTTCATGATGCCGGTGCCGCGCGTGTCCGACAGGAACTCGCCGTGATAGCCGATCATGCCGCGCGACGGGGCGGAGAAGGTGATGCGCGTCTTGCCGCCACCCGACGGGCGCATGTCGGTCATCTCGCCCTTACGCAGGTTCATCTTCTCGACGACCGTGCCTGAATATTCCTCGTCCACGTCGATGATGACGATCTCGTACGGCTCGGTGCGCTTGCCGTTCTCATCTTCCTGGAACAGCACGCGCGGGCGGCTGATGCCGAGTTCGAAGCCCTCGCGGCGCATCGTTTCGATCAGCACGCCGAGCTGGAGCTCGCCGCGGCCGGCGACTTCGAAGCTGTCGCGGTCGGATGCTTCAGTCACCTTCACGGCGACGTTCGATTCGGCCTCGCGAAACAGGCGATCGCGGATCATGCGGCTGGTCACCTTGGTGCCCTCGCGGCCCGCCATCGGCGAATCGTTGACCGCAAAGCGCATCGACAGCGTCGGCGGATCGATCTTTTGCGCATGGAGCGCCTGGGTTACGCTGGTGTCGCAGATCGTGTCGGCAACGGTCGCGACCGCAAGCCCGGCCATGCTGATGATGTCGCCCGCGCGCGCCTCGTCGACCGGCACGCGATCGAGCCCGCGGAAGCTCATGATCTTCGATGCGCGGCCCGTTTCGATCACCTCGCCGGCGTCATTCAGCGCGTGGATCGGCTGGTTGAGCTTCACCACGCCCGAATTGACGCGGCCGGTGAGGATACGGCCGAGGAAGTTATCGCGGTCGAGCAACGTCACCAGGAAGGTGAACGGCGCATCCTCGTTCAGCGCCGGCGGCGGGACATGATCGACGATCGTGCGATACAGCGGCGTCAGCGTGCCTTCGCGCACGTCGGGGTTGTCGCCGGCATAGCCGTTGCGGCCCGAAGCGAAGATCACCGGGAAATCGAGCTGATCGTCGGTCGCATCGAGGCTGACGAACAGATCGAACACTTCGTCGAGCACTTCCTGCGCGCGTGCGTCCGAACGGTCGATCTTGTTTACGACGACGATCGGGCGCAGGCCGAGCGCCAACGCCTTGCCCGTCACGAACTTGGTCTGCGGCATCGCGCCTTCGGCGGCATCGACCAGCAGGACCACGCCATCAACCATCGACAGGATGCGCTCCACCTCGCCGCCGAAATCGGCGTGGCCGGGCGTATCGACGATGTTGATGCGGATGCCTTCCCAATCGATCGAGGTCGGCTTCGCGAGGATCGTGATCCCACGCTCCTTCTCGAGATCGTTCGAATCCATCGCGCGCTCTTCGACGCGCTGGTTGTCGCGGAAGGTGCCGGACTGGCGGAAGAGCTGGTCAACGAGAGTGGTCTTGCCGTGATCGACGTGCGCGATGATGGCGATGTTGCGCAGATTCATACGATTTCCTGGAATGGCCGCGGCCCTCGCGGCGCTCGCGGCGCGCATAGCCGAAGGATGCGCGAAATGCCAGCCTTCGCGGGTGCAGCACTTCAGCAGCGTCGTTATTGCTTACGGCGGATGGAATTCACCACCCGGCGAGCACCACCTTGCCGCGGGCCTTGCCGCTCTCGATCAGCGCATGCGCCTTCTTCAGATTGTCGGCGTTGATCATACCCAACGTCTCGGTCAGCGTGCTGCGGACCTGACCCGCATCGATCAGCTGTGCCACCTCGGCCAATAGCCGCCCCTGTTCGCCCATGTCGGCAGTCTTGAACAGCGAGCGGGTGAACATCAGTTCCCAGTGGAGCGAGATCGCCTTGGTCTTGAGCGGCATGACGTCGAGCGTCTTGGGATCGTCGATCAGGCACAGCTTGCCCTGCGGCGCGATCAGCTGGAGGATGTCGGCTAGATGATCGTCGGTATGGCTGGTCGAGAAGACGTGGCCGGGCTTGCCGATCCCCAGCGCCTCGATCTGCGGCGCCATCGGTTCGCGGTGGCTGATCACATGATGTGCGCCGAGTTCCTTGACCCACGCCTTCGTTTCGTCGCGCGAGGCGGTGGCGATCACGGTGAGATCGGTCAGCGCACGCAGCAGCTGGATAGTGATCGAGCCGACGCCGCCGGCGCCGTTGACGATCAACACCGCGGGTGCCGCGCCGGGGATCGCGCGCTTCACCTCGAGCTTGTCGAACAGCGCTTCCCAGGCGGTGATCGTCGTCAGCGGGAGCGCGGCTGCTGCGGCCCAATCGAGCGACTGTGGCTTCGGCCCGACGATCCGCTCGTCGACCAATTGCAGTTCGGCGTTGCTGCCGGGGCGGTCGATCTGCCCGGCGTACATCACCACGTCGCCGACCTTGAACCCCGTTACCTCGGGGCCGACTGCGACCACCTCGCCCGCTGCGTCATAGCCGAGGACGCGCCATTCTTCGCTGCCGCCGCGCATCCCGGCGCGGACCTTCACGTCGACGGGATTGACCGAGGCGGCGTGTACGCGGACCAGCAGGTCACGGCCGGTAGCAACGGGATCGGGCAGCTCGATATCGACGAGCGAATCCTCGCGATCAATCGGTCCCGGCTGCTTGAAGGCGATGGCGCGCATTTGGTGCTCCGTTTGTGTGGAGCGCAAATGGGGTGTGCGCGCTCGCGAACCAACTACCAACGCGATGCCGGACCGCGCCGGCATCGCGTTGGTCCATGGTCAGAAGCGGCCCGCGAGCTCCACGCCATAGAAGCGCGGCTCGCCGGCGATGTAGGTCGGCGTGCCGAAGCCGCCGCCGGTGTTGCCGGCGTCGATCAGATAGCGCTCGTTGCCGAGGTTCCGCGCGAAGCCGCCGATGCGATAGCGGCCGTCGGCGAATTCGACGCCCGCGCGTAGGTTGACCAACGCATAGCCGTCCTGGCTGATCGCCTCGCGGTTAGGCAGTTCGAAGAACACCTTGCTCTGATAGCTGACCGACGGCGTCGCGTAGAACGTGACGGCATCGGTCACCGGCAGGCGCAACGTCGCGCCCGCGGCGGCGGTGATTTCAGGCTGCAGCCGGAAGCGGTTGTTGGCGAAGACGTTCGTTGCGCCGCTCGGCAGCGGCTCGTCGCCGATCCCACCGTCGATATAGCCGAAGCTGCCGAACACGCTCAGGAAGTCGGTCGGCCGCCACGTGCCCTCGAACTCGACGCCCAAATTCTTTGCCGTGCCCGCACTCTGCGTGGTGACGACACCGGCTGCATCGGTGACGCTGACCTGGAAATTGTCATAGGTCTGGTAGAACACCGAGAGCGTACCCGAGAGCCCGCGCCCGCCGACCTTGATGCCGCCTTCGTAGTTCCACACCGTTTCTTCCGGCACGATCTGAAGGTTAGGGCTAACTGGCGTGGTTGCGAACGCGGCGAGCTGAACGACCGGCGAGCGGCGCCCCTTGCTGACGGTGGCGAACACGTTGACGTCATCGGTCACGCGATACAGCGCGTTCACGCGTGGCAGGAACGCGGCAAAGCTGCGCTTGGCTTCGAACTTGACGCCGTTGGTGTTGGCGGTGCCGAGCAGGCTGGTGCGCACACCGAGCCCGGCCAGCAGCACCGAGTTGGGCTGGATGCTGCTGTAGCCCGACTGGCGATCCTCGATCAGCAGACGCGCACCGGCGGTCAGTTCCAGCGCGTCGATCGGGATGAACGTCGCGTCGGCGAAGACCGAATAGGTGTCGTTGTTGCCGTAGTTCGTGAATTCCGACGAATAGGGCACCACGGTCGCCGCACCACGCGACAGTAATTGCGTGGCGCGCGCCGCCAGGACGGTGCCGTTGGCCGCAATGCAATTGGTGCTGGTCGGCAGCCCGGCTGCGTTCAGCAGACCGCGCACCTGCGCATAGGCACCCGCGACGGAGCAGGCGATGTACGTTCCCTCCTCGGTCGAGAATGGCACGCGCTGATAGCCGTTCTCGAAGAAGGCGTTCCAGCCGAACGAGGCGCGATACTTGTCGCCAGTGAAGTTGAAGCGGCTTTCGTGGCTCCACTGGTCGCCCTTCGCATCCTCGGCGAATTCGAGATACCAGGCCGGGCCGCCATCGGCATCGAACGTCTCGAGCGCATCGAAGCGACGATAGCCGTTGACGGTGGTGAACGTGATGCCCGGCGCGATGTCGACGTTGATCGTCAGATTCGCATCATAGACGTTGCGGTCGAGCCCGAGCTTGCGCTTGCCCAGCACCTCTTGGCTGAACGGTGAGCCCGACAATTCGGCATAGCCATAGTCGCCGGTCTGCCCGCCGGTCGGCGCGAACGCGCGGCTCTTGAAGGCGGTGCCTGGGTTGCGCTGCCCGTCATAGGTCAGCACGAGATCAGCGGTCACCGAGTCGGACGGTGTCCAGCGGATCGAGCCGCGAATGCCGCGCTGGTCCTGCCCATTCAGATCGTCCTGATCGACGCGGCCCTGGTTCTGGTTGGGAACGTCGGGATCGCCGGCGATGTTGCGTACGTAGCCGTCGCGATACTTGTAGGCGAATGCCAGCCGCGCGGCGAGCGTGTCGTTGCCGGCGTTGAGGAAACCGGCCACCTGTGTGCGGTCATAATTGCCGTAGCTCGCGAGCAGTTCGCCAGAGAAGCCGGGCTGCGGCTTGGCGGAGATGATGCTGACCGCACCCACCGCTGCGGCCGTACCGAACAACGTCGCCTGTGGGCCCTTCACCACTTCGATCCGCTCGACATCGAACAGATCCTGATACGCGCCGCGCGAGCGGCTGATGTCGACGCCGTTATAGTAGAGTGTGACGCGCGCGCCCTGCTGCGACGAGCCGTTGTCCGAGGTTATGCCGCGGATTACGAAGCCGGGGTTGTTCGCGCTCTGCTCCTGGATGCGCAGGCCGGGGACGAAGAGCGCAACTTCGGTGAGCGAGTTTACGCCGATCTCGCGCATCCGGTCCTGCGTCACTGCCGTGACGGCAAGTGGCACGTCCTCGATGCGCTGCTCCACCTTTTGCGCAGTGACGACGATGTCGTTCGCGCTTTCCGCGGCGTCGCTGGGCGCGATCGCCTGAGCGATGGCATGGGTAGACGTGCAGGCGAGCAGCGTCGCAATGACGCCGCCCGCAAGGGCGCGGTTCATGGTAGTTTCCCCGTGTGATTTTTTGGTGTGCCGCTGCCGCTATGCGGCTTGGATGGCAGCTACGTGACGGTTCGATGCCAATCGCAAGACACTGGCGCCCTTTGCGCCGGGCCGAGAAGCGTATTATATCGCTGATACACTTGAACGAAGCCGCGTCAGCCGCCATCGTGGCAGCGACGCTGGAGGAAGCTGATGGCGACGACACCCGATACGATAACCGCAACCGAGCCGGTCCTGACGCTTACGCCGCCCGATCCGGTGCCGGCCGTGACGGCGGAGAAGGCCGCTGGCCTCGTGCCGGTCGACGCCGGGACCAAGTCAAAGCTGGAGGAGCGCGCGGATTACGCCGTCCAGCAGCTGATGGAGCGTGACGCGAATAGCCCCGAGTTCGGCAAGGTCGTTGATGCGATCACCAATATGGGCGCGAAGGAAATCCGCGATGCCGCGGGCCAATCGAACCGCTTCCTTGACCGTCCGGTGCGCGCGATGGATCAGGAAACCGGGGTCGGCAAGGATCTCGCACAGCTGCGCCGCGTGGTGGAGGATCTCGACCCGGGCAAGAAGGGCAATCTGACCGCACCGCAGAAGCTGTTCGGCATTATCCCGTTCGGCAACAAGGCGCGCAATTACTTCGACAGCTACAAATCGAGCCAGACGCACATCGCCTCGATCCTGAAGAGCCTGGGCTCCGGCAAGGACGAGCTGCTGATGGACAATGCCTCGATCGATACCGAGCGGGCGAACCTGTGGACGGCGATGGGCAAGCTGGAACAGATGATCCAGATGTCCAAGATGCTCGACCAAAAGCTGGAGGACAAGGCGCACGAGCTCGATGCGACCGACCCGACGAAAGCCAAGGCGATCCGTGAGAGTGCGCTGTTCTACGCGCGGCAGCGGACGCAGGATCTGCTGACGCAGATGGCGGTGACGGTTCAGGGGTATCTCGCGCTCGACCTGGTCAAGAAGAACAATGTCGAGCTGATCAAGGGCGTCGATCGCGCCTCGACGACCACGGTCGCGGCGCTGCGCACCGCAGTGACGGTGGCGCAGGCGATGACCAATCAGCGGTTGGTGCTCGAGCAGATCACGCAGCTAAACACGACCACCGCGAACATCATCGATTCGACCGGCAAGCTGCTGCGCGAGAATACCGCGCGGATCCACGAGCAGGCGGCGAGCTCGGCGATCCCGCTCGAAACGCTGCAGCGCGCGTTCCAAAACATCTATGAGACGATGGATGCGATCGACACGTTCAAGCTGAAGGCGCTCGATTCGATGAAGACGACCGTCACGACGCTGTCGACCGAGGTTGAGAAATCGCGCGGCTATATCGCGCGGGCGGAAGGCGCGGCGCAGAACCGGGTCGGGTCGTCGCCCGAGACGTTCAAGCTGGAGGCGCTGTGACCTCGCACGAGACCGACCAAGCGTTGACGAGCGCGCGCGGGGCGCTCGATCGCGTGCGGCTGCAATCGTTCGAAGGGTTACCGACGATCGCCCGGTCGGGGCACCGGGCGCGCGGCGGGCGCAGCATCGGCAAGCGCATCGCTGCGATCGGCGCGGCCAATGCGGTGATTCTGATTGCAGCGGTGATCATTGGGCTCGCGGTGGTGCCGCTCGGCATCTTCGGGGCTCTGGCTGTACTGATGGTGATGATGGCAGCGACACTTGCGATCGCCTTTGCGCCAGGCGCGCGGCCAGTGAGCACCAAAGCGCTAGCGCGCAGCGACATCAAGACGCTTCCAGCACAGACGACGCGTTGGCTCGATGCGCAGCGCCCTGCCCTCCCTGCACCGGCGGTGCTGGTGGCGGATCGCATCGGCGTGCGGCTCGACACACTCGGCGTGCAGCTTGCGACGGTTGACGCGGATGCGCCGGTGGGGGCCGACATCCGCCGGCTGGTGGGCGAGCAATTGCCAGAGTTCATCCGCGACTATCAGCGCGTACCGCGCGAATTGCGGCATGCCGAGCGCAACGGGAAGACGCCCGATCGGCAATTGGTCGAGGGGCTAGAGCTGATCGAGCGCGAAATCGGGCAGATGAGCGAGGAACTCGCGCGCGGCGATCTCGACTCGCTCGAGACGCGCGGGCGGTTTCTGGAGATGAAGTATAAGGATGGGGCGGCCACCTAGCGGCTAAGCCCAGTCGCTTAATCGACGCGACATTGTCATGCGGATCGGGTAGCTCATCGGCATGAGCGAGCGGGTACGCGCCTTTCAGGGCATTCACAATTTTCGCGATTATGGCGGCTATGCAGGCCGCGATGGGCAACTACGGCAGGGCGTGCTTTGGCGCTCGGGCCAGCATGGCGGCGCGACGCCGGACGACCTCGCGGGCGTCGCCGATCTAGGGATCGCGACCGTGATCGACCTGCGCGGCGATAGCGAGCGGCGGACGATGCCGTGCCAGCGTCACGACGGCTTCGACGGACTGGTGCTGTTCGCGCCAGGCGAGACCGCCGGATCCGAGCTCGCGCCGCACGAGGAAGCCGGGCGCGGGATCGCGACGGCGGAAGAGGCGCGCGCAGCGATGACGCGGCTGTATCAGAACATGCCGTATCGCGACGTGCTGGTGCGTTCGCTTACGCTGTATTTCGAGGCGCTGGCGACACGCGACGGGCCGAGCCTGTTGCATTGCCTGGCGGGCAAGGACCGGACCGGACTTGCAGTCGCATTGCTGCATCGGCTGCTAGGCGTCCACGAGGACGATGTCATGGCGGACTATCTGCTCACCAACACCGCCGGCGATCCACAGGCGCGGATTGCGGCGGCGAGCGGGTCGATCCGCGAGCGTTATGGCGCGCAGATCACCGACGAGGCGATCGTGGCGCTGATGGGCGTCGAAGCGGTGTATCTCGATGCGGCGACGCGCGCGATCGGCGAACGATTCGGATCGACAGAACGCTATGCCGAGGACGTGCTTGGCGTCGATGCCACGCGGCGCGAGGCGCTGCGCGCGCAACTGATCGCCTAGCTTTTAGGGTTTTTGTGGCCAGTTCCGGTCAGCGGCTAACCGCTCACCAGCCCCCACAGCAACCAGCAGTTCAGGCAGACGATCACAGCCGCGATGAGCCAAGCGACCACGAGCAACCATTTCGGCGCCGCCATCTCACCCATCACCCGCCGGCTCCCGGTGAAGGCGACAAGCGGCAGGACCGCAAACGGCAGCTGCAGGCTCAGCACGACCTGACTCATCACGAGCAGCTGCGTCGCGCCCGAGTCTCCAGCGATGACGACGCCGATCACGGCGGGGATGATCGCGAGCCCGCGCGTGATCATCCGGCGGATCCACATTGGCAGACGGATCTCGAGGAAGCCCTCCATCACGATCTGGCCGGCAAGCGTTCCGGTGACCGTCGAATTCTGCCCGCTGGCGAGCAAGGCGACCGCGAAGACCACGCTTGCCGCGCCGACGCCGAGCATGGGAGCGAGCAACTGATGCGCTTCCTCGATGTCCGCAACCTCGGTGCGCCCCGCGACGTGGAAGGTCGCGGCCGCCAAGATCAGGATCGCGGCGTTGATGAAGAAAGCGAGGCCCAGGCTCACAGTCGAGTCGATCGTCGCCATCTTGAGCGCGTCGCGCTTCCTGGCGAGCCCCTCGCCCACCGCGCGGGTCTGCACGATCGCGGAATGAAGGTAGAGGTTGTGCGGCATCACGGTCGCGCCGAGGATGCCGATCGCGATGTAAAGCATCAGCGGATTGGTCACGATCTGCGCAGACGGCACCAGCCCGGCCGCCGCGTCGGCCCAGTTCGGCCCGGCCCAGGCGAGTTCGAACGCGAAGCAGCCGGCGATGATGATCAGCAACGCGGCGACGAATGCCTCCAGCCGCCGGAAACCGTACCGCTGGAGCGCGAGGATCAGGAATACGTCGAGTGCGGTGATGCAAACGCCAGTGACGAGCGGAAGGCCGAACAGGAGCTTCAGAGCGATCGCCGTGCCCAGCACTTCGGCAAGGTCGCAAGCGATGATCGCGATTTCGCACAGCACCCACAGAACGAACGAGACCGGCCGCGAATATTGCTGCTTACAGGCCTGTGCGAGGTCCATCCCGGCGCCGATGCCCAGCCGCGCCGACAGCGACTGCAGGATGATCGCCATCAGGTTCGACAGCAGGACGACGCTGAGCAACGCGTAGCCGAATGCCGAGCCGCCAGCGATATCGGTCGCCCAATTGCCCGGGTCCATATAGCCGACAGCAACCAGCCAACCGGGTCCGACAAAGGCGAACAACCGGCGCCAGAAGCCTGCGTCATGCGGAACGCTGATCGAGCCGTGAACCTCAGGCAGCGATCGCATCAAATCGGCAGCGGGAGGAGGCATGCCATGTCCATGCGGGACGCCGCTATGCGTTGCAACCGTCCAATCGCGCCAGGATCGCCGCGTTGCGCTTACCTAGATCAGGATCGCGGCGCTCGGGCGCTGTCAGCACGGCGCCGTCTAGTGCGGTGTCGATCGGCGACGGCGTTCGCTCGCGCGGCAGGTGGATGGCGAGCGCAGCGATGGTCGCGCGGGCGATCGCGCCGTTGGCAGCCATCTGCGCAACGATTTGCGCGACCTCGACCGGCGCTTCGCCTTCGCGCCAGCAATCATAGTCGGTGACCATGCCGATCAAGGCATACGGCAGCTCGGCTTCGCGCGCGAGGCGGGCTTCGGGCATCGCGGTCATGCCGATCACGTCGCAGCCCCATTGCCGGAACAGCTCGCTTTCGGCGCGGGTGGAGAATTGCGGGCCTTCTATCGCGAGGTAGGTTGCGCCCTCGGTGACACGCCCGCCGGCCGCCTGCACTGCCGCAGCGGCGAAGGCGGACAGCCGCTGGCACACCGGATCGGCAAGTGAGACGTGCGCGACCATGCCGGTGCCGAAGAAGCTCGCCGGCCGCGCGACGGTGCGATCGATGAACTGGTCGACGATCGCGAACCGGCCGGGCTCGAGCTCCTCACGCAGCGAGCCGACCGACGAGATGGCGAGCAGATCGGTGCAGCCGGCGCGCTTCAACGCATCGATGTTCGCGCGCGCCGGAATGTCGCTTGGCGCAATGCGGTGGCCGCGGCCGTGGCGCGGCAGGAAGCGCAGTTCGACCGCGCCGATCCGACCGAACAGGATCTCGTCCGAAGGCTCGCCCCATGGCGTCTCGACGCGCCGCCATTCGGCGCCTTCAAGCCCGTCGATCGCATAGAGCCCCGACCCGCCAATGATCCCGATCGTCCATTGCGCGTTCATCGCAATCCCCTGATAGGTGGCGGCATGAAGACCCGTCTCACCGTCGCCGCGCTTGTCGCACTTACCTTTGCCGGGACGGCGCACGCCGCACAACCAATCGCCGGCCGCTGGCTGACCGAGGATGGAAGCGCCGTCGTGCAGGTCGGGCCGTGTGGCGGGGCCACATGCGGGCGGATCGTGACGGTGCTGAAGGCGCGGCCGGGTGCACCAGCAACGGACGTCAACAATCCCGATGCAAAGCTGCGCAATCGCCCAATCGTCGGGATGCCGATCCTGTCTGGGTTCAGCGATACCGGATCGGACTGGCGGGGGCGGATCTACGATCCGCGCAACGGCAAGGACTATAAGTCGATCGTCACGCGCGCGACCGACGGCACTTTGAAGGTGAAGGGGTGCATCGCGTTCCTGTGCCAGACGCAGGTCTGGCGGCCGGCGCGATAGCGGGACTAGACCGGCGCTGCGTCCGCTCCAGCGCCATAGTGATGCCAGGCGAAGATCGCAGCAGCGCCACGGTGCGGCCGCCAGGCTTCGGCAAGTTCGCGGGTTAGCTTTTCGCTTGGGCGGCTCTCATGACCCAAGATGCGACCGACTTCGATCTGTACTGCGAGATCGCCTGCGGGCCATATATCCGGGCGACCCTCGGCGAACAGCAGGTAGATTTCAGCCGACCAGCGGCCGATGCCCTTTATCCGAACGAGCTCCGTGATCGCTTCCTCGTCGTCGGCAGGCAAATCGTCGAAGTCGAGCCGGCCGCTGGTGATCTCTTCGGACAGGCTGCGGATATAAGACGACTTCTGTCGTGACATGCCGGCCGCGCGCAACTCCTCGTCGGTGACGCGCGTGACGGCGGCCGGATCGTCAGCGTCGCCGACAGCCTCGACGAACTTACGGTACATCGAGTCGGCCGCCTTCACGCTCACCTGCTGGCCAATGATGGTACGGAGCAAGGTGGCGTAGCCGCGATCGCGGATGCGGGTGGGCGGATAGCCGACACGGTCGACCGCGGCGGCGAAACACGGCTCGATCAGGCCGAGCGCATCGACGCCGGCGCGCAGCTGTGCCTCGCTCAGCCCCATTGCGACCACGCGCGAAGCACGGCATGGGGCGGGAAATTTTGTGGGGAGACCATGATGCCGAAGCTTATCGTCACGTTGCGCGATGGGGAAGAACGCGAGATCGAAGGCGCGGCGGGACTGTCGGTCATGGAGATCATCCGTGATGCGGGGATCGACGAGATCCTGGCGCTGTGTGGCGGGTGCTGCAGCTGCGCGACGTGCCACGTGCATGTCGACCCGGAATTTGCGGCCAAACTTCCCGCCCGTAGCGAGGACGAGACCGATCTCCTCGAGTCATCGAGCAGCCGCGATGATTATTCGCGGCTTTCGTGCCAATTGCCGTTCGACGCTAGCCTGGATGGGCTGAAGGTACGGATCGCCGAGGAGGATTGACCTTCCTCTCCCCTCCCGCGAGCGGGAGGGGCATTTTCCTCAGCGCACCGTTACCGCGTAGAGCGCGATCGCGGCGGCGTTGGAGACGTTCAGGCTTTCGACCTTCAGGCTGATCGGCAGCTTCGCGAGCTGGTCGCAATGCGCCTCGGTGTTCTGCCGCATACCCTCGCCTTCGGCACCCAGCACGATCGCGGTCTTCGTCTCGCCCATAACCTCGCCGAGCGTCTGCGACGCATGGCCGGTCAGGCCGATGCGCCAGAAGCTGGCTTCGCCGATTTCGTCGAGCGCGCGCGCAAGATTGACGACACGCACCCACGGCACGGTCTCGAGCGCACCCGATGCGGCACGCGCAAGCGCGCCCGATTCCGGCGGGGCGTGGCGATCCTGGGTGACGATCCCGAGCGCGTCGAAAGCCGCCGCCGAGCGCAGTACCGCGCCGACATTGTGTGGGTCGGTTACCTGGTCGAGAATGACCAGCGGCCGACGATTGTCGCGACCCTGCAGCAGCAAATCGCCAAGCCATACATCCTCTAGCGGATCGACTTCCGCGACTAGCCCCTGATGCGGCGCATCGGCCGGCACCATCCGGCCGAGATCGGCGACGTCGGCGTAGACAACCGGCAGGATCGGTGGGAGCGACAGCCCATCCAGCGCCTCGCGCGTGCCCCATACTTTGCGGACTTTGCGTTCCGGATTGGCAAGCGCTGCCGTGACGGCGTGCCTTCCCCAGAACCGTGGACGGCCGGGGGGTGCCTTGCTCGGTCGATGACCACGACCAGCCATCAGTGTGCCTCCTCTGGATCGGGATATGCGAACGGATCGGTCACCGCAGGCCGCGTCGGCATCGGCGGGCGCGGCATCGCCTTGTCGGCATTGGCGGCGTTAAGCAGGAATGCGGCCAGGATCGTCGCGCCCTGCCGCAGATCCTCGCCCTTCAGATGATCGAAGGTATCGGCATCCGAATGGTGCGTGCGGCTGTCATAATCGAGCGGATCCTGGATGAACTGGAAGCCCGGCGCGCCGACCGACTGCATGAAGACGTGATCGGTGCCTTCGGTGCGCCCAGACGCGACGGTCGTCATGCCGAGGCCGCGGAATGGCTCCATCCAGCTGCGGAAGATCTCCGCCGCGGCCGGATTGTTCTCGGCATAGATGCCGCGGAAGCGGCCCGAGCCGTTGTCGACGTTGAAATAGGCGGCTAGATCGTTGAATCCCAGCTGCGGGTTGACCGGCCAGCGCTTGGGCCATTCGTAATAGCGTCGCTCGCCGGTAAGCACCGGATCGTTCGGGCCGCCGCGGGTGGCGAGATTCTTTTCGACCCATGCGAGGCTGCCGAGCAGCGCCTGCTCCTCGCCGGTCCATAGCGCAAAGCGGATCGTGCGCTTGGGCCGAACGCCGAGCTTCGCGAGGATGCGGGCCGCCTCCATGATTACTGCGGACCCGGCGGCATTGTCGCTCGCGCCATCGCCGGCGACCCAGCTGTCGAGATGCGCGCCGGCCATGACATATCCGGCCTTGGGATTGCTGCCGGGGATGTCGGCGAAGATGTTGTAGGCCTGCGTATCGCTGTCATCGTAGCGCACGTCGCTGACGATCTCGAGCGTCGGCGCGGGGCCGATCTTGGCGAGCCGGGCGAGCCGGCGGTAATCCTCGGCCGCGAGCTGCACGCCCGGCAGCGACGGCGACTGGCCGGCTTCGAACATATAGCCTTCGCCGTGGACGAGCTTGCCGTCGCGGTACGAGATGGTGGCGTAACCGACCGCGCCCTCGGCCTTCAGGAAAGCGTCGCGCTCCTGCTCGAAGGCAGACTGGCGAAGTTGCTTCGCATCGGCGGCAGGATCGTGAGCCGGGAAGTCGTAAGCGTCGAGCTTGCCGAGTTCCTCATCGGTATAGCGGCGGAACGGCGCGCGCGTGCTTTGCGACCCGGTGCCGGGCGACGACACGAGCACGATCTTGCCCGCGAGCTGCCCGCGATAGAGCGCGAAATCGCGGGCGCGCTTCATTGGGGCGACGATGATTGGCGCGGTCAGCGTGCCCTGCGTCGCGGGAGTCCAAGCGATCGGGATCGCGGTTAGCTGGATCGGGCGCGGCGTGACCATCCGCACGCTCGACCGCTCGATCGACCAGCCGCGACCGAAATCATAGCCTTCCTTGTGGACGTTGCGCAGGCCCCATTCGGCGAACTTCGCCTGCGTCCACGCTTCCGCCTGGCGCATCTGCGGTGAGTTCGTGAGGCGCGGGCCGATCACGTCGGTCAGATGCTGCGCCGTCGTCATCACCTGCGAGTGAGCGAGCCCTTCGTCCATGATCCGGGCGGTGGCGGCGCGATCCTGCGCCGCGCCTGGCGTGGCGATCATGGTCGCGGCGAAAAGCAGCTGGCGCCTTGCCGAGGTTCGGTAGTTGGTCATCCCGGCCGCTGCTATGCGCCAGCCGCGACAGGCGCAACCATGATGACAGCGCGTTGACAGGCCGCGCCCGCTTCGGCATTGCGCGCCCTCGCTTTGACGAGCGGCCCGGTGGAAGGGTGGCCGAGTGGTTAAAGGCAGCAGACTGTAAATCTGCCCACGCAAGTGTACACTGGTTCGAATCCAGTCCCTTCCACCATTTTTCGCGCTTTTAGACGGCAACTCAAAAGTTTACGAGATTGCCGTTCCCCTCCGCCGCCGTTGTGGTACACAACGTGGTACATACACGGCCTCGCGCCGTCCCTTGCTGCCGAGGGAACAGTATCGGCAGGGTCGGTCCAAGGTTGGTGGGGCCGCAGCCGGGGTGCGCCGCGATGAGCGGAAGCCGTGCTCCACACCTTCAACGCCGGAACGGGGTTTTCCACCTGCGCATGCGGGTGCCTGCCGCCGTTCGGCCGCGGCTCGAACTAAGCGAGATCCGGCGATCCCTCGGGACCTGCTCGCCGTCTCACGCTCGTCGGCTCGTGGCCCGCTACGCGGCTCGGGTGATGGAGGCATTCGACGTGATTGTGACACAGGCCTATGGGCGAGCTGAAGCGCAGCTCGTCATACAACTCTGCTTCAACGATCTGATCGACGAGACTGAACGGCGAGGCGGGTTCGTGCCGAGAACCGCCAATTCGGAAATGGAGCAGGAGGAGCAACTTGCCCTCTCCATGGAGGTCGAGAGAGATCTCCGCGGCCAAGTCGCTGAAGTTAACTTCACGGGGTTGGTGCTTACGCAGGCGCAGGCATCGCTGGATCAAAGCGGCAGATACGCGCGGAGTTGCAGGAGCACGCCGGGCAGTTCCTGACGCTCCTCAACAAACTCGCGGACACCCCAGACGACTATGCGAGAAAGCGTGTTGCGGTCGTACGGAAGCTGTTGAGGTCCGTGGATGCTAGGCTCTGCTGTCTGGTCCTCGGCTCGCATGCTCTCGCCCCCGAGGACGCGATGTCGATGCAGGCCGCGCGGGAGTTGGCGGCTGGTCTGAACCCCCGTGCTGATTGCGGCGAGCCGGCTTACTTCTACTTGAAGCGCAAGCCGGAAGGCGGCCGTCGCCCGATCACAAGCTTTGGCCTTCGTCGCAGAGCCCTCCAGAAGCTTGCGGTTCTGATTGTTCAGGCGATCTGGGGTCCGCTGAGGTTCGACTACGCCCAACGTGGCTGGGGCCGAACCCGCGCGGTTGAGGAGTTCATGGCACTAGCTACCAAAAAGGGAGGACCACGATGGTTTGTAACAGCTGACATTGAGAACTGCTTTGGCTCTTTCAATCGTGAGGGGCTTCTAGCAACCATCCCGCTGCCGAGGAGTGTCATCGAACACTGCATTCTTGTCAGTGACACTATGGAGGTTATCCACACAGAAGCGTTCGAGCCAGCGGTCCGTCATGGGCTTCCGCAGGGGTCGCTCGCATCCAGCTACATCGCCGGCAAGCTGATCGAGATGTCGATCGGCCAGATCGATGACGCCCCCGTGCTCTCGTTCGCCGACGATATTCTTGTTGGAGCGCCCAGCGAGGCGCATGCGAAGGCGATCGAACAGAACCTGCATGAACTCTTTGGAGTTCACCCTGCCGGGCCGCTGCTCCTAAAGTCTCGAGTTGCTCACCTAGGCCAGCCTATAAACTTTCTCGGCTACCAACTTCGCCGCCGGAAGAGACGGTTCGGCGGAGGTGTTTACGTGACCCCGTCGCGTAAGGCATTCGACCGCTTTGAACTACGCTTTGTTGACAGGGTTGCTAGGGTCACCTTTGAGGAAGAAGCCGCAGAGTCGGATGCGTACCGCGATGCATGGGTAAGCGCGTTTCCAGTGTGGGAGCGGGTGCCGAACCAGCTGTTTATGGTCGATACGAACATCGGAGCTCACTACCTAAGTGGCGCTCGGGCGCTTCGCAAATCTTTGATGCTGAGCGGAAAACACCCTTCTCAGCAGCCATCATAGCGATAGGTATAACGCCTATCTACCGACCCGGGATCTTATGCCAATGGTGGGCGAATGAGATGGTCCCAAGCCGCGACCGATCCTCCGCATATGCGGCGTGTTTGATGCAGTTGGAGCAGCAACGGGAAATTTGAACAACGGTCTCGCTGCAGTTGCCCGCGCAGTCGCTCTTGGCCCTCAGACCGTGATGGTGCCGCGCTACGCTGAATTTCGATGGCTAGCTCACCGTGAGATCAAGCTGTTCGCCTGCCCTCCCCGCAATAGGAGTCATGCCGGACAAGCAGTGATGGCGACACTTGCCTATCGCTAACCCCGGGGCTTTAGGGCCGCGTCGAGAACTTGATCCACCCATTTGATGTCGCGGTCGGTCAAGCTGGCGAGCCGTGCGGTAAGCTCCGCTAGAACCGGGCGGGTCGTCGCGTCAGCTGCAAGCTCGGTGGTAAAGAGCTGCGCCGGGTCAATATTCAGTGCAGTAGCCAGACGCTCAATGGATGGGAAACTGGCACCCGTCGCGCCTGCTTCGATCCGGCCGATCATATCGACGGAAAGCTCGGAAGCCTGGGCGAGCGCCTCCTGGGTCATCCGCCGCCGCTTTCGGTGGGCAGCAACCAATCTCCCAAAACGTTTTCGAAGCTCCGCCATTCTGTCCCCCGAAGTAGGGACGTGTGCACAAGTGAGACACCGATCAGACTTACGGAATTGAGATCATCCGCAAACCACTTGCGTGCTCGTTCTCGGTGGCTACGCTTCTGACGAACTGGCAATTAACTTCAGGAGACCGATGGATGCGGAAGTCCCGCATGCGAGTGGGGACGATGCAGTGTCCCAACTGCCTTGGCGACGTGCCGAGCGCCGCTAAAGCCTGTCGCCGATGTGGGCATGCCTTCTCCGAAGGGCAGTTGGAAAAGCAAGCCGCGTTCGAGAAGCGGGCCAAGATGGCGGCACCGTACGTTAGCGGATTGGCAATCCTGACCGTTCTTGTGTTGCTTTGGACGTGTACCCGGCAGCAGGCTGCGCAGCCTCTCACGCCGAGCGAACGCGTTGAAGCTGGGCGGAAGGCTTCATCCGACAAACTAGCCGTCCTTGAATATCGAGCGGAAGGAACTGCTGCAGAGGCGGTAAAACAGCGGCTGAACGACCCCGCATCGTTTGAACTTGTAGGCGCGAGTGCGATGCCAGGAAAGACCGACGATGGCAGCCCGGGCTGGATCGTTGGTGTGACGTATCGCGCGAAAAACGGGTTTGGCGCGGTCATGACCAACAATGCAATTGTTTCCGTCGACCAGCAGGGAGAAGCAGCGTTGAAGATAATAGACATTCGCTAGCGCGCCCGTCAGCTAATCAAATACTCCTATCCAGTCGAGTCAAGACCCCTACGCCTTCGAGGTAACAACCTCGGAGACTTTTTATGTTCGATATCTGGGCCTCGATGGCCGAGCTTCACCAGCCATGCCTATACCGACCAATCAGTGACCGGATGGTTGGCGCCGACGGCCTTGTCCGTCGCGAAATCCTCGCCAGCTTCGATCGGCTATTCTGCGAGCACCTTGCCGCTGGCCGGGCATCGTTCAAAGCACCGCCCCTACCCGCTCCGATCCCGGCCACATACCGCTTCATCAACATCAGCGCGTTGCAGAAGTCGATCCGGCGCGGCGATGCCGAAGGCGCAATGCGCTTTGCCCAGCAGGGATGCGGCCTCGACACCGATCAGGTCTTTCGGCGCTTGGCAGTTTGCGCGGTCGAGGATGTCGGCATCGGCAACCTGCTAGCTGTTGGGATGGCGCTGGCGGCGATGGGTAACAAGGCCATGCGAGAGCACGGTGCGACCGACGAACTCGCGGCGTATCTCGCCTATCTATTGGCGATTAGCCCGAAATCGCGATTGGCGTGCGACCTAATCTCGATCGCGGATTATGACCGTACACTTGATGCCCTGAAGCAACGGTTAGCCAGGGCGGGCGTCCAAGAACTTTCCACTGCCGCACTCGACATGAACGCTACTAGTGCCGAGCGGATGGTCGCCGCTTGGCTACTGGCCGGTACGTCGAGCTTTCGCGGAGTCACGATGCCGACGCTCGCTAGTGACCGTCGCGACTTCTTCCGTCTAATGTCTGCTCGGCACGACCCGCTCATCCTATACTACGTCGCCAATCGTGCCGCCGCCCGAATCAGTGATGCAATGTTTGTCTCAATGCTGCCGATCGGGGCGATCGTGAAGGACGAGCCAACGATCACGATCACTCGGACGCCGTTACCTGACACGGGTATGATTGCAGGCTTCCCGGCCGCAGCGATTGATCTGCATACCAGCGAAGGTCGTCTAGCGCTCAGTCGGTTTGGTCGGGAGTGTCGACCGATCGCAGAGATCGTCGGGAGAGTACCGCCAAGGATGCGGGACACTGCCGTTCGTCATGCCGTCTTCATCGCGGAGGGCGGGATACTAGTCGACAAGGTTCGGTTCGGTGATGCCGATCGTATCGAAGCCACGGCACACGCCGCTGAGCTTGCCTTCGCTTCCGTCAAACCGACCGAGCAGGGCGACTTGATTGAAACGGTACGCGCCGAGCTACCAACACTCCATTTCTACCGCCGCAACGCACTCGCAAGCTTGCTCTAGCGCGCGTACCGCTTCAATCAAAAAGCCCTCTCACATTACCCGCATGCTGCGGATGGACGCTACAAAAGTATTCTTGCCGCTGTATTTGCTTGAGAATTTCTATGTCGGCCAGGATCGAAGGGCCCGTTTACCGACTTTCCCAATCTCCTGCCGGTTCCCCGATTTGGGAGTTTCGCTAAGCGGCTTTAGCAGCAGCGAAGCAGCAATTCGACAGACCTGTTTCGTTCCGGTTCAACGGTCGAGCGGAATTGATACGGAGAGCCCTCCCGGGTTGAGCCAAACGCCTCCAGTGCTATGTGTCCATGATGGGGGACGTGCTCAGCAATTTTGGCTTTTTGGAAGCGCATAGCCCCCAGCTGACAAAATTAGGCGCCCTGGCAGAGCGTTACTTCGCCAGCGATCCTCCTACCGCATTGGTCAAATTACGCCAGTTTGCCGAGTTCATTGCCAAGGATGTCGCCGCCCGCCACGCACTATTATCGGGCGGCGCGGCAACCTTCGACGATGTGCTGCGGACGCTCCGGGCTCGTTCGGTACTGCCGCGCGAGATGGCCGACCTGTTCTTCCACCTCAAGCAGATCGGCAACGTCGCGGCGCATGAGGACCGAGGGACGGCTTCTGAGGCGCTGACCTCCCTGAAAATAGCACGTGCGATCGGAGTCTGGTTTCATCAGACTTATGAGACGGCACCTTCGTTCAAGCCGGGCGCGTTCATCCCGCCCACCCCGCCGGCGGACGCGACCACCGCGCTTCGTCTCGAACTGGAAGCGCTCCGCAAAGTCGTAGCCAGCGGGGCGGACGCTGAGGCGAAGGCCCGTCTTGCGGCTCAGCAAGCCGAGGCCGAGCGAACGCTCCTGGCAGAGCAGGCGAGCCGGGAGGCCAAGGACCGAGCCTTCTGGGAGGGTTATGCCGCCGAGACCGAAGCCGCGCTTCGCGCAGCGGAGCAATCGCTGGCATCAACCCAAGCGCAAGCGATGGCGGCCCCGCCGCAGCAGCTGGACCTGCTTGCCCGCATCGGCGCGGAACGTGCAGAGCAAGCCGAGCTCGATGAGCCGACCACTCGCGTCATCATCGATGAGCAGCTGCGGAACGCGGGGTGGATCGTCGACAGCGTCGTCCTGCGCCACGCCGCCGGGGCGAGACCCGAGTACGGAAAATCGATGGCCATTGCAGAATGGCCGACAAGGAGCGGTCCTGTTGATTACGCTCTATTCGTGGATGGCCGTTGTGTTGGCTTGGTTGAGGCAAAGCGACAGGTCCGCGATGTGCCTGGCCGAATTGGACAGGGTAAGCGCTATGCTCGCGACATCACGCTCACGCTAGATGAACTCCCGTCTGGAGGACCGTGGGCGGACGGCGACGACCGCTTCCGTGTGCCGCTCGTCTTCGCGACCAACGGCCGCCCGTATATAAAGCAACTCGCTACCAAGTCGGGGATCTGGTTCTGGGACGCACGCACTCGCTCCGCACCGCGCGCGTTAAGCGAATGGTTCAGCCCGCGGGATCTCACCGAGAAGCTTGAACAGCGGATTTGCGAGGACACGCAGATCGTCGCCGATCGAGAGCTCGGGGTCACGGGTTTGCGCCCCTATCAGAAGGAAGCGATCGAGGCGGTAGAAGAGGCGGTTGCGCGGGGGCAGGACCATATTCTGCTGGCGATGGCGACCGGCACCGGAAAGACGCGGCTCGCCATCGCGCTGATGTACGAGCTGCTTCGGACGCAGCGCTTTCGCCGCATTCTCTTCCTCGTCGATCGCAACGCGCTGGGGCGCCAGACGCTCGACGCGATGAGCACGACCGACACCAACGGCTTCTACAAGTTCGACCAAGTCTTCCCCGTCGCCGACATGGCATGCAAGTTCCCGGAGGCGACCGACCGTGTGCAGGTCGCAACCGTGCAGGCCATGGTCCGTCGCGTCTTTGATGACCCCAGCGCGGATCGGCCGACGCCGGGAACCTACGACCTGATCATCGTCGACGAGGCCCATCGCGGCTACACGCTCGACGCCGAACTGCGTGAGGACGACCTCGGCTTCCGTGACCTCGACGATTATCTGTCTGCCTATCGCCGCGTCCTCGACTATTTTGATGCGAAGAAGGTCGCCCTGACCGCGACCCCGGCGCTCCACACCCGCGAGATATTCGGCCCGCCGGTATTTCGGTACGGCTACCGGCAAGCGGTGATCGACGGCTTCCTGATCGACCATCGCCCGCCGCGCCGCATTACCACTGCGCTCAGCCAGACCGGCATCAGCTTTGACCAGGGCGAGGAGGTGAACATCTTCGACCCGCGCACCGGGCAGATCGACCTGTTTGATCTCGAGGATCAGGTCGACTTCGAAATCGCCCAGTTCAACAAGAAGGTCTACACCCGCGCCTTCAACCGCGCGGTGGCCGAGGCAATTGCCGCCGAGTGCCCGCCTGACCAGCCCGGCAAGACGCTACTGTTCGCCGCCCGCGACGATCATGCGGATATACTCATCGAAGAACTTCGCGCCGCACTGATTGCCGACTATGGCCCGCAGCCACACGACTTGGTTGAAAAGATCACTGGATCGATCGACAAGCCGCTCGACCGGATCAAGGCATTCAAGAACGATCCGCGCCCCAAGTACGTCGTCACGGTTGATCTGCTGACCACCGGCATTGACGTGCCCGCGATCACCAACTTGGTGTTCGTACGCCGGGTGAACAGCCGCATCCTCTACGACCAGATGATTGGCCGCGCGACGCGGCGGTGTGATGAGATCGGCAAGGAGTATTTCCGCATCTTTGATGCGGTCGACATCAATGCCAACCTGCAGGACGTCACCGACATGCGCCCTGTGGTGGTCGATCCCGGCCTGACCTTCGCGACGTTGGTCGGCGACATCGAGCGGGCATCGAGCGACGAGGACCGCGCGTTCGTCCGCGACCAGATCGTCGTCAAGCTGCGCCAGCGCACCAAATATATCAGCGAGGATCGCCGTGAGGCGCTGGAGACTGTGCTCGGCCCGCTCGGCGCGCTGGCCGACCGGCTCAAGGATGCGACGCCCGCCGAGACGATCGCGCTGTTCCGCCAACACCCGTCGCTCGCGACAGTGCTCGACGCGGCGAATCCTGCGGGCAAGCGCGACGGCATCTACATCTCCGAGCATGACGACGAGCTCGTCTCGGTCGAGGACAATTTCGGCGAGAAGGCGACACCGAGCGATTATATCGAAAGCTTCGAGGCCTATGTCCGCGCGAATATGAATGCGGTGCCGGCGATGATCGCCGCCACCCAGCGCCCGCGCGAGCTAACCCGCAAGGAGTTGAAGGAGCTGGCAATCCTGCTTGACGGCAAGGGCTTCTCCGAGGCAGCGCTCCGCCGCGCCTATGGCAGCGCGCGCAATGCCGATATCGCCGCGCACATCATTGGTTTTGTTCGCCAGGCGGCGCTCGGCGATCCGCTCGTCCCCTACGAGGCTCGCGTCGACAACGGCGTCCATCGGATCATCGCAAGCCGCGCTTGGTCCGCCAAGCAGAAGCAGTGGCTCAACCGCATCGGCCGCGTGCTGCGCGCGCAGCCCGTCGGCGATCCCGAGATCCTGTCCGATCCACTGTTTGCGCAGGCCGGCGGCTTTGCGGTGGTCGACCGCGAGTTCGACTCCGGGCTAGGGGAAGTACTCAAGGATCTGAACGCCGCGATCTGGGGCAGCGGCATCGCCGCGTGACCGGGCCTGCATGATGAAAGAAGCCGAATGAACCCCTCCACCGATCTGGTGAACAAGCTCTGGCGCCTTTGCACACTGCTCCGCAAGGATGGCGTGACTTACCAGCAATATGTCACCGAGCTGACCTATCTGCTGTTCCTCAAGATGGCGTCCGAGCAGAAGGACGAGAGTCGCATCCCAGAGCAATATCGCTGGGGCGCGCTAAAGGCGGCGAACGAGACCGAGGTACTCACGCGCTATCGCCAAGCGCTGATTGAGCTGGGCGACGGCACCAAGATCGCCGACCGCTCGATCGTCGCGATCTTCCAGAACGCCGCGACCATCGTCCGCGAGCCGATCAACCTGCGCAAGCTGATCGACGCGATCGACGGGCTGCACTGGTTCAGCGAGGAGCGCGATGCGTTTGGCGATGCCTATGAGGGCCTGCTGCAGAAGATGGCCGAGGAGACCAAGCGAGGCGCTGGGCAGTATTTTACGCCGCGCGTGCTGATCCAGGTGATGGTCGGCCTAATGCAGCCGCAGCCTGGCGAAGTGATCCAGGATCCGGCGGCGGGCACCGGCGGCTTCCTGATCGCAGCAGACCAATACATGCGTGAGCAGACCGACGGCTATTTCGAGCTGGCGCCGAAGCAGCAGGCGTTCCAGCTCAACCAGGCGTTGCGCGGTGTCGAGAACGTCCCCGACACCTTCCGCCTGCTGCAGATGAATTTGCATCTGCACAGCATCGATCCCGATCACCTCGATCTCGCCGACACGCTCAGCCCGCGCGGTTCGGATATTAAGTTCAAGAATGCCGATCTGATCCTGACCAACCCGCCGTTCGGCCCAGCGGGCGGCCCGCCGACGCGCGACGATCTGACGATCACCGATCGAGTCTCCTCCTATCAGCTGCCCTTTGTCGAACATGTCATCCGCTCGCTGCGGCGCGGCGGGCGCGCAGCGGTGGTTGTGCCCGACAACGTGCTATTCGACGATGGCCGCGGCAAGCTGCTGCGCCAGCGGCTGATGAGCTGGTGCAACCTCCACACGATTCTGCGGCTGCCAGTCGGCATATTCTATGCGCAGGGCGTGAAGACCAACGTGCTGTTCTTCACGCGTAGCGATGAGGAAGCGCCGCTCGAGGACGCGACGCAAGCGGTGTGGATCTACGACGCGCGCGCCAACATGCCGTCGTACGGCAAGACCAACCCGTTCAAAGCCGCCGACCTCGCTGACTTCGTGACGATGTTTGGTGACGATCCCAATGGCGGCGCGATGCGGAGTGACGAGGGCGAGACCGGCCGCTTCCGTTGCTTCACGCGCGAGGAGATCGCCACGCGGGGAGACAATTTGGACATTGGTTGGCTCAAAGATTCGAGCGGTGACCCGGAGGACGGACTGCAATCACCCGAAGAGATTGCGACGGCAATCGAGTTGCACCTGGCGAACGCGATAGTGGAGGTGCGGGAATTGATCGAAGAAATAGAGGGCGGCGCGCAGGACGTTCGGGTCATGGAGGCGGGGGAGTGACACTGCCGGATAAATGGGAAAGAGCGAAGCTTGGAGATTTGCTACAGGTTATAAGCGGCTTTGCTTTCAAAAGCGGGGAATATCAGGATCGTGGGCACTTCCTCATAAGGATCGGCAATGTCCAAGATAGCAAAATCAATCTCAATAATCCAAGGTTTGTGTCACTCTCGACCGCTACGAGCAGGTTTGAGCTCGCCGCGGGTGACATTCTCACCTCGTTAACGGGGAACATTGGCCGAGTGGCTAGAGTTGAGGAAGCCCACTTACCTGCGGCGCTCAATCAGCGCGTTGCAAAGCTACAGCCTGCCACATCGCTTTCCGAGGATGGCTATCTCTATCGCTTCTTGAGCTCCGCAGCTTTCCGGGAGCCCCTTTCCAGCCATGGTCAAGGCGCCGCCCAGCAAAATGTGAGTTCGAATGTCATTGAGGACATCTTTATTCCTCTACCACCCTTAGCCGAACAGCGCCGCATCGTCGTGAAGCTTGACGCAATGACCGCTCGCCTCGCCCGCGCGCGGGCGGCACTGAATCGGGTACCGGTGCTAGCCGAACGCCTAAGGGTTACCGGTCTCGAACGAGCGTTTGAAGGCAGGCTCTTTCCGGATGCTGATGGGGGACGGCTGGGCTGGAAGACTGTGGCGTTCGAAGAGGCCGGAGAGATCGCCAGCAATCTCGTTCCGCCTACCTCAATCCTCAAGTTGCCACATATCGCACCAAATCACATCCGATCTGGACGCCCGGTACTCCTCCCCTTTCAGACTATTGCCGAAGATGGGGTTATAAGCGGAAAGCACCGCTTTTACGCCGGCCAACTGATCTATTCGAAAATTCGGCCTTACCTACGCAAAGTGGTCTTGGTCAATTTCGAGGGTGGATGCAGCGCTGACATGTATCCGATTAACCCACGGTGCGACGCGCGTTACCTAATGTATTGGATGCTGTCGCCGCAATTTACTTGGCTGGCTACAAGACAGGAGGGCCGAACGGTCTTACCAAAGATCAATCAAAACGCCTTGAATGCGATCCCGACCCCGCTCGCCCCCACGGCAATGCAAAAGCGCATCGCTGCCGCCCTCGATGCAATCTTCGCCCGTGCTGACCGTCTCGAAGCCGAAGCCGCCCGCGCCATCGCGATGCTTGACCGGCTCGAAGCGGCGATCCTCGCCAAGGCGTTCCGCGGCGAGTTGGTGCCGCAGGACCCGAATGACGAGCCGGCGAGCGTCCTGCTCGATCGCATCCGCGCCGAGTGCGTCGCCGTACCGAAACCTAAACGCGGGCGTCGCCCTGCGCCGGTAGCCTGATCATGCCAATCCGTCACAGCATCTGGCAAGTCGACGGCGCGCCGACTGCGCTACGCGAGTCCGCGCTGTCAAGCGAGGCGCTGCTCGAATAAATGATCGTCGCCGCGCCGCAGATCCTGTCGGACGAATGGATGATTATCGGCCGGCAGGAGGATACCGGCTTTGGCGGCCGGATCGACTTGCTGGCCATGGCGCCCGACGGCGCGCTCATCCTGATCGAGTTGAAGCGCGGCCGCACGCCTCGTGAAGTGGTGGCGCAAGCGATCGACTATGCGACCTGGGCAGAGGCGCTCGATGCCGAGGCGGTCGGCCGCGTCTATGCGCGCTTCACAGGCGGCGGCAATCTGGCGCAGGATTTCCGCGCGCGCTTCGGCATGCTGCTCGACGAGACGACACTGAACCAGAACCATCAGGTCGTGATCGTCGCCGCCAGCCTCGATGCGAGCTCCGAACGGATCGTAGCCTATCTCGCCAAGCGCGGCATCGCCATCAACGTGCTCTGCTTCCAGGTGTTCGACACCGACGCCGGCCAGTTGCTGAGCCGCGCGTGGCTGATCGATCCGATCGAGACACAGGTGGCGGCTACAGTCGATGCCCGTCCGAGCGATCGCGAACCGTGGAACGGCGAATATTACGTGTCGTTCGGCCATGGTGAGAGCCGCTCTTGGGACGAGGCGCGGCGAAATGGCTTCATCAGCGCGGGCGGCGGCACTTGGTATAGCGGCACGCTTCGCCTGCTCAGCCCAGGCGACCGAATATGGGTGAAGGCGCCCGGCTATGGCTTCGTGAGCGTCGGCATCGTGCGGGGCGAGCCGGTGGCGTTCCGCGACTTCGAGCTGCCGGATAACGACAGCGTCCCCATCCCCGCAGCAACCGCCCTCACCCGCGCCAGTTACCATAGCGAGTTTATCGACGATTCCGATCGCTGCGAGTATTTCGTACCAATCGACTGGGTCGCCACTGTCACACTCGACAAGGCGGTGCAGGAGGTCGGCATGTTCGGGAACCAGAACTCGGTGTGCGCGCCAAAGACGCCGAAGTGGCGGCATACGGTCGACCGCTTGAAGGTTCTTTTTCCGATCTAAAGGAGCCCCTGGAAAAACTTTAGGAGCCCGCGACGACTGGATTTTGCATAATAATAGCGCGTTGATTACATCCACAACTGGCAATTTCGTGTGGCCGACCTAATGCGGTCCGATCAGTTCGGCCGTATCGAAGAAGAGGCCTTTGCGGCATGAGCTGGCAATTGCCGGTCTGAGCACAAAGACAGCCCAAAGCGTCTTCTCGCGTTCTGCGCAGATTGCGGCTAATCGGTCCGCGCTTGATGCCTGCAAACCCAGTTCGCCTTTCCCAAGCATAAGCGCGTGTCCAGAGGTGTATATTGTGGGCCATTCACACCTACCTCGGTTGCACCTGATCGCGCCCCGGCGTTCCCAGTCCGCACAAGTTGACCCAACAGGCAACTCTAACAAAACCAGTCCACAGGACGGCGAGTAGCCTCGGACGCGGGCGGTTCTCGGAAGCAGACGGTTGCTCATATTTGCTTCGAAATGCTTTTATCTCTGCAACAGCAACAGCAACCAGCTCGCTCGTACAATCCTGCCCGATCGGAAACGCTGGATTCCTAGTCGACGTATTCTCCCGGTGGCTTCGCTTTCGGCGACTAGCCTGAGTGCAGGTCCATCCTGGGTCTCTTGGAGATGGACTATGCCCGCTAACGAGCTGACGTCGTAAAAGCGCGAAACTTCGCCATGAAGCGGTCGAGAAAGTCTTCTCGAGTGATGAGACGGTCCTCAGGTAGGTTGAGGAAAAGTGACGGAGCGGCAACGCCCTCGAGCGAAGCTACGGATATCGCAAGAATGGCACGCGCGATGCGCCGTTCCGGCATCGCCGCGACGTCCGAGAACCGCGCGAGCAATTGGAAAACAGCGAAGACCAGCTTTATCCGGAGGCGCGCAGGCGGACGAGATACTGCGGCAGCTTGATGGGCAGGACGTTGCTCACGGGTTACAACCCCAAGCGCTTGCGAACGTAGGGCGCGAACTCCCCATACTCGCGGTAGACTGCCAGGGCTGCGTCGTTGAGTTCCTTGATCTCTTCCTGCGCCTGCGGTGGTTGGGCGTTCTTAGGAAAGCCAACGTGCCAGGCCGTCATGCGCTCCACGTTATCCTCGCTGTTGGTGAGATTGGAGCCGTGCGTGGAACTCAAGTGGAGTATTCTGGCGAACAGCTTCTCCCAGCGCTTCTGGAGAGCGGGGTCGCTGAACATGCAGTTGGGCCCATGCCAATAGGAGATGGTCTCGATGGGTTTTAGATTGCTGACATGGCAGTCGTTGCGAAAGTCGTGGTCGGCTAGGAAGGTGAGCGCGCCATCGTTGAGCACATCGCTGATACGGGTGAACAAATCGACATCATGCTTGCTGATCCTGTTGGCGGCTGGCGGGCGAAAGTAGGCCAGTGCCATGCGGACTAAGCTGATGAGCAACAGTACGCCAAAGACGACGAGCGCGACCAAGCGCCAAGTGGCCAGTTTCTCGGCTACCTGATCGGGTGTAAACTCCGAGGCGATTGGGATGGTGGCCAGGAGAGTCGCCCACAGTATCGTCCACGGCAACAGCTTCTTCATCGATCCCCCTCTTGTTTGCTCGCACCAGCGCTTGCCCTCAGCGGCTGGTCAGCTTCTTGAATGCGGCCTTGGCGTCTTCCTCTCGCGCCTTACGCTGCGCCTTGTTGAGCTTGGGCGGAGGTGTCCAGCCAGCCTTGACGCGCTGGTTGTAGGTGCGCTCGATGATGATGATCTTGTCATACCAAAAGCCCATGACGTGACGCGCCCACTCGGCGAAATCGATCTCCCTTTCGCCGTTGGAGTAACGGATTGTGGCGAAGGCATGATTGTAGACGGGATGCTCGGTGTCGTTGAGGTAGTCGGTCTCCCAAGTAGTCCTGTCCACGGTCGTGGTGGTGAACCCCTTGTGGGACAGATCGATGCGGAGGCCACCCGCGAGGGCCTGATACTCCGCCCACAGGTCAACATACATCTCGTCCAAGACGCCACGCAGGACATCATCGTCCTGTCCCGCGAAGAGGCTCTCCCAGATGGCATAGTAGGCACCGGTGAAACCCTGCATCGCGATCCAGAGGTTGGCGTCGGTGATCATCCCGCCGCCCACGACCAACGCGGGCATGGTTCGCGATGCCTCCATGCCCATGTCGATCAGCCGCTTGGTACCGACAAGTGCCATAATCATCCCCGGTAGTGCTGCGTTTAAATAGGGGCATGACTCTCAAAACGAAAAATCCCAACCCTCTCCCATCCTTTTCGCTGCGGCCACGGCTCAGCAGCCGACGATGACGCCGCGGGCCAGCCAGCAGATCAAGGAAGCCGTGCGGGCCAGGGTCGGACAGCTTACGAAGCGCAATCATGCCGTGGTAGACGAAATCCTGCACGGGATTGCTTGTGGCGAGGTTCTGGTGAATGGCTGCCGAAATCCTCACCTGCCCGGCTACAGCACGTTTGATCGCTGGTGCCGCGAGGATACCGATCGTCCCGCGTAGGTGGACATTGCGGCCCACAATCGGCCATTCACGCCAGCTCGGCGGCGAAGCGGAAGCGGACGATCGTTCAGCAAGCACGCTACGGCCGAAAATGGGCCGGCTGCGGACAGGCCGCTTCTGGTTGGCCGGAAGCAAAAAGTAGGGCGCAACCAGAAAACTGATGCGTATATCCAACAGACAATCCGGCACTGGTGCGATGGTTCAGGACACCTTATGTTCCACCGAACGATGCAGTTCGGGGCACTGAAGCCGGGGGGAATTCTTGAAGTCGGTCTTCGTGCACCTTTCGGACATCCACTTCGGCCAAGAGAAGGACGGCGGCACGGATGCTGCGAACTTGGATGCCAAGGCCCGTCTGATCGACGACGTGCGCGCTCAGCTAGCCAAGTTGGGCTGCACGGCTAACGGTGTGATCGTCACCGGGGATATCGCGTATTCTGGCCAGGCCCACCAATACGTCATGGCTGCGCTCTGGCTCGCCGACCTGACCGACGCCGTCGGATGCGATCGAACCGACGTCCAGCTGATCCCGGGCAACCATGACGTGGACCGAGCCAAGATCGACAACACGATGGACAGCGTCCTGTTCTCGGTGCGCGAGGGCGGCGACAGCTGGCTGGACCGCCATCTCGACAATCCCGATGACTGCGCCGCGCTCTACGGCCGCTTCGACGCATACAGGGGCTTCGCCCTCGACTACCGATGCGAGCTCGACCTGAACGGCGGCGTGTCCAAGAGCGCGACGCTCGAGCTGGCCCCAGGAAGGTCGATCCGATTTGTCCGGCTCAATTCCGCGCTCATCTGTTCCGGTCATCCGGAAGAGGGAAAGCTGATTCTCGGGCAGCGGCAGCGGCAGATCCCGATCGAAGAGGGTGTCGAAAACGTTGTCCTCTCGCATCATCCGCTCAACTGGTTCCAGGATTCGAAGAAGGCGCAAGGGTATCTCCGCGGCCGAGCGCGAGTCTTCATCTCTGGCCACGAGCACTTCCCGAACCTCGACGTCGAGGACGTGGAAGACGGCTGCCAGCTCATGATGCTGGCGGCGGGCGCGACGGCCCCGGACCAAATCGACGAGAAGTTCACCTATAAGTATAACATCCTGACGTTCGAGTGGGACGAGGAGCAGGATGCCCTCGCCGTGACCATCGATCCACGGACTTGGAACCCGGACATGGCGCGCTTTGAGCGCGACGAGGCCTTCCTGAATGGACGCAGTGAAAGACAGGTTCTGGCTTCGCCTAACTTCCGCGGCACACCGATACCCGCCGATGGCACTTCAGATGGCCAAGCCGTTACAGAGCTGGTCGAGGAGCCGTCGCAGACAGTGTCGCGCGATCTCACGGCGCAGGTGGGTCCAGGCGAAACCACCGCCACACCCCTTACTGACGCGACCGACTCCCCCCAGACAGAGGTAGCCCCTGAGCCTGAACCCACGCAGGACGTGCGCGACCTGCAGCTCCGCTTCTTCCAGACCCTATCCGAGGGTCAGCGGCTGGGAGCGTTTAAAACCTTCGGGTTAGTCAAGCATTTGTCAGGCAGCATCGACCACGCGATGGAGCGACGGCTGTTCCGGCGGGCGATCCGACTGGGGAAGGTGGCCGAGATTGAGGGGATGCTCGGGACGAGCGGAAAGGGCAACGGCACGAAATGAGCATAATGGCAAAGCACTCCCAGATTATCTGGGCTCAGCCGACCGACGCCGATGTCGCCGCACGAAACAAGGCGGTCGCCAAGTTACGCACGCTCCTATGCCAACTATCCACGCGCGGGGCGATCAAAGCCGCAGGCGCGATCGCCGACAGCTTCAGGGAGAAGGCACTTCCCGAACCGCTGGCCGCCGAGGTGCAGACCGCGATCAGCAACGAGAGTCCGGCTTTCGTCCTCACGGGCAACGAACTGCAGGGGACCGTGTGCCTGGCGGTCGCGGCTCTCGCGTTGGTCGAGCAGCAAGTTGTCGGGCGATCTGCCTGGTCCAGCGTCGACGCCTTGGCCGCCGCGCTGTGGTCCGCGCTCACCTTTCAGGACCAGATCGACAACGCCAAGGTCGAAGAGCTCCGCCAAAAGCTGATCGCCGCATGCCGCGCCAGGGTCGCCGCCGTCGCCCGGGATTCCCGTTCGCGCCATGAGGTCCCGGACGTTGGCACCCTGACCATTCCCGAGGCCGATACAGCCGGCACGCGGGCGAACAACGCCTACCGAAAGGCGACGGCGCCCGTCATCGCGGCCTTGAAGAACAATCAGGAGCTGGACCGCGAGGAGATCGACTTCCTCTGGTGGGTGATCACCGACTACAGCGCGGTCCTCGACTGTCCGCTTGCGGCGAAGGACCCGCCGACGCGTGCCATCGCCGCCGGCCTCGAAGGAGCGAGGATGCTCCGTCGGCTGCCGGGCGACGGCTTCCGGCACGCGGTCCTGCGCCTCGTGGGTCCGACCGAGGCAATCCCGCTGCCAGTCCTAGTCACTGCCTTGGGCGAGGACCGCGCGCGCCTCGCCGTCGGCCCGGACCAGTCGCTGCCATCAAACCATCCAACGGTCTTCCCGCTTCTGGCGGCGTTGGCTACCACCGGCGATGTCGACGGATCGACACCGGCTTTGGACGCCCGCGGCTGGGGTGCTCGAGCCCTGCTCGAGGCGTCGATCATCGCGATGGAGGCCCGTTTCGGCGGCGAAGAGTGATGCGGGGCGCCTGCACCAACACAAACTGCACGTTCAACGCCACACGATCCTGCGTCGTCGGAAATCCGCCGGAGAATTGTCCCCATCGGCCTGAGCTGACGGACGAAGGCGACGAGCTGGAAGAAGACAACGGATTAGGCGACGTGGACGCCGGCGTAGAAGAGGAAGCGACACCGCGCGCCTTGGCGCCGGTTTCCGTCGGAGGAGCCGTCCTGACCGCACCGGACGACGACCTGCCCTTCCTGCCCGCCAGCCGAACACTCGGCATCGAGCAGGCCAACGCGATGATGGAAAGCCGCCCCACGTGCATGGTCGGCATCGTGGGGCTTGCCGGTGCGGGGAAGACCGCGGCGCTCGTCAGCGCCTACCTCCTGCTGTCGAAGGACCAATTCGATGGCTACTCATACGCCGACAGCGACACGCTACGCGCGTTTGAGGAAATAACGGGCGCGAGTAGGACGTGGCAGAAGGGAAGTCCGCCCGAACAGATCACCAGCCATACGACGCTGTCGAACGACCGAGAAGCCGGGTTCCTTCACCTCCGTCTTTGGCGCCACGCGGACGATCGCCTGCTAGACGTCCTGCTGCCAGACCTGCCTGGAGAATGGTCGCAGGCCTTGATCGGGCGGAATGACGCGGACCGGCTCCTCTTCCTCAGGTCGGCGAGTGTGATCTGGCTGATGGTGGACGGACGACAGTTCGCCAACGACCACAAGGTGCCGAGGGCGCGCTTTGACGCTCAGGTGCTGATCGAGCGCCTCGCTGACCTCCTGGAAGATCGCCGCCCCAAAATCTTCCTGGTACCGACGTGGCAGGACAGCCAGCTTTTCCCGCAAGGGGAAGCTGATGACCTGTCCGCATACGCCGGCACCTTTGGCTTCGAGACGGAGCTAGCCCCGGTCGCGTCCTTCTCGTGGAGCGACGACATGGAGCCGGGACACGGCGTAGCGAAGCTGTTCGACCGATCGCTGTGTGCCCTTCCCCCGCCGGCCGAGTTCTGGCCGGACACGGAGGCGGAAGAAGGCGACAGGCGGCTGCAGGCTTTCAGGGGGCGGGCATGATTGACGGATCGATCATCCTCGTCGGTGGGCCGGCCTCCGGAAAGACGAACTACATCGCCCGCCTCTGGCTCGCGTTTCAGGCGAAGAAAGGGACGCTCAGGGCCGATCATCTGCCGGAGAACGTAGAATACGTGAACGAGGCGGTCTCGCATGTGCTCTCGCGCAAGTTCGCGCCGCGGTCCGAGCGTAACATGGAGGAGTCTGCCCGGCGCGATTTCACCTTGAGCGTGCGCGGCGACGAAGGCGCCGGCCCCGCCAGGAACCTCACGGTTCCCGACATCACGGGAGAGCTTTGGAAGCGCGCGCTCGAGACTTACGAACTTCCCCAGGAGTGGATCGACGCGCTAGCGGGATGCTCGTCGGCAATCATATTCATACGCGCGAACTCGAAACTGAACAGGCAACCGATGGACTGGGTCACGGCGCGAGAGGTCCTAAAGGGCCACGAGGACGACGACGATGACGACACGGAAGAGGACGACGCCGATTACGGCCTAGACGAGGACGAGGACGGGGAGCAGATAGCGCGGACCGTCGTGAGACCACTGGCCGGTCAACCCGCCACGACCGAAGTCAAAGCCCTCGCCGTCAGCCCTGAAGAGGGACCGACGGAGCCGATCCTAGCAGACGCCGAGGTTCATGCGACCTCAACCCAGGACGTTGGCCTGCCGGCCCAAGTTGGCTTCTGCGAACTCGTTCGCTATCTCACCGTGACGCTTGGCGAGCGTCCGGACGGCTCTAAACCGCGGGTAGCGGTCGTCGTGACCGCGTGGGACACAATCCATCCAGACACGCGTGCGGCAGGCCCGGCGAAATATCTGCAGGATCAGTTCCCGATGCTCGCCGGCCGCCTTCGGGTGCCCGGCCGCCTCGAGTTCGGCGTTTTCGGCATGTCGATAGTCGGCGGCAACTTGCGCAACGCGGCCTTCCGTCGGAGCCTCAAGAGGCGCAACCTCTCCGATCTCGGCTACACGGCGGTCATGCGGGATGGCGGCGTGGCCGAGGACCCCGATGTCACCCTCCCCCTTGCCTGGGCGCTAGGCGACTGAGGTCTAGGCATGATCGTCGACCAGCAACTGCACGGATATCGCCACGGACACGAACTCCTGTCCGGGACTATCCGTCTGCCTGCCCGAGATCAGGACTTGGTCGATCGTCTCTCCGACATCGCAGGACCAATCGGTCCGGGCGAGAAATTCGCGCCCTATCTTACCTGCTACCCGCTTCCGAGTGGCACGCATTACGTAGTCGCGCGCACCTGGCTGGACGCCGCCGTGCCGCGAGCGGGGTGCGTCCGCACACGCTCGCTGATCATAGCCATGTCCGACTGGGTCGGTTTAGCCGATCCCGCGGCCATGGCGCGTGCGGCGACGGACGCCGGGCCGACTGATCCGGGCCGTCAGCTGATGTTGCCAGCGGCTGCAGCCACGGCACTCCCCCCGGCCCAGGGACCCGGAGTGGAACTGGTCGAGGCGCTCTTCCTGGAGGACAGCGTGCCGATCGCGGTGTTCGGAGCCGCCACGCCCGAACTGCTGGCAATCCGCATCCTCACCGCGATCTGGCCGGCCATGCGGGGGCAGTTCACCGTCTCGACTTTCAGCAATTCCCCACGGACGATCGCGAAGCGAAGTTTCGACCTCGTCTTCGCACCGGTCGGCGCGCGTTCGCGCTTCACGGATTGGAAGGGGCGCCGCGTCGATGGAAAGCGGGTCACGCCCTCCAGGCACCATTGGTCCGACCGGATCGCGAATGAGGTATTCCAGTCCCCCCATCCGTCCCTGCTTGGGCTCGACGTCTTCGGCGAAATGGTCGTCGACGAACGCGGTAGCCGCGACGCGCTCCGCCTGTCGCTGCTGTGGGAGGAACTGGCCGGCAAGATCGAGGCCGAGCCCCATGCGGCGCTCGGGCTGCTGGACATTGCCAACACGCGTCCGGCCAGGCGCTCCGCCCTGATCGACAGGCTGACTCCGACGTTGGCGGCCGCCGCGAAGAGCGCGGGGTCGCACATGCCGGCGGCGGACGCGTGGCGGTTCCTCCAAGTCCTTATTGGGAAACTCGGGGAAACGAGATGGCAGCTTTCCCTCGCGCGCTCCGTCCGGTCCACAACGGCCAAGCTTGCCGGGCGCTCACCGCTGGAAGCGGTCGCCGCCATTCCAGGGCTGCTGCATGAGAAGGGCGGCGACTTCCTAATAGGTGGTCTCGCCAATGGGATCGCCCGGACAAGACCTTTCAATCCGACCGCGGCGGCACTTGCCCAACTGCCGCCAGCGGAGGTCCTTCGCGTCGTCCTGGCCGCGCAAGACCTGACCGCCACCGCCCTCGGCGAAGATGTCGGGCTCGACCTCCCCCTCGCCAGCGGCATCGAAACGGCGCCGCCTGCCCAACGATCGGAGGCCTTTCGCCGGTTTCAGCAACATCTAGTTGAAGACAGACATGCGGTGTTGCTGCGCGCGCTTATCGCGGACGCGGCCGGCGACGTGGTCGTCGCTGAAGCGCGTCGCCTGGCCGCAACGAACAGGCTGCAGCGCGCCGCCATCAACGACGTCCTGGTCGAGGCCGCGCGACGCAGCGGCACGGTCACGGACGTCCGGGATATCGCGTCCGGCGTCCAGCAGGGCAACGCGACGGACCGTATGCTCCGCGCGCTCCTCGATCCCACTGCGGCTGACGTCGATTGGATCCTGGCGTCGCTCCCCAAGGACGATCCGCGTCGCACCGCGCTTTTGGTCGACACCTTAGCCGCAGCATCTCAGGATCAGCTCCGCTCGATCGTAGCTAAACCTAACGTCCTCACGCAGATCATCTCGCTTCTTGGATCTACGAAGGCCGAAGCGGAGGTTCTGGCGCGCATCGCCGAGACCGTTCCCCTTCAAGCGGAAGTGTCGGTTCCCCTCGTCGTCCGAATTCTCTCCGCGTTGCCAACCAAGCGCAGTAGTGCCCTTGCGGCCATGGCCGTTGAGAAGGCCCTCAGCAGAAACATTGGAGCCGATCGGGATAAGACCCTCGCGACGCTGATCGGACACGCTGGGCCGGCCCTCGACCCCGCCGGAACCATGCGGACGGGTCTCGCGTCGAACATCCCGGCAGAGCTGGCCAGCCGCAACCTCGCCCTCTTCGATTCCTGCGGGCCCGTCACGCGCGCGGGCTTTCTCCGCCATCCGGAAGTTCTGGCCGAAACGATCATGGCCCGCCATGTCGTCGACCTTTCCTACAATGCTGCGGAAGCTGCTGGCCGGCTCCTGTGGGATTCCGAAATGGTCAACAAACGAGGCTACGTTCGCGCGAGCGCCGCCTTACTGCATTTTCTGATGCAACAGCGCGGGGTGTCGGCGTCTCCGCTCATCGCCGCCGCGTTCCCGTCCGTCTATCGCGAGCTGCAGAAGGACAGCATACCCGACTTCCTGGCCTTCGTGTTTATCTTCCTGGACTGGGACCGCTGCAAGATCGCGCGCGGTGATCTCGCTGAAGCCTTCCTATCGTCCCAATGGCGAGCTCGCGATATCGCCCTGGCGGCAGCAAGAACCGGGGATGCGGAGCGGATACTGCACAACATCGCCCGCCGGCAGGGCGGTGCAGCTGCCCTCTCCTCGATGCAGAGGGAGCTTGAGATGATACCCGACGCCTGGCGCTCGCAGGTCCGGAAAACGATCAAGGACGTTGCCAAGCGCGACGGTCTGCTGGCCAAGTTGCCGTTCGACATCTAGTTCGGAGACCGCCCGTCCTGGCGCCGCAAAGTGATAACGTGCGCCGGGCCCCAGCTACTCGGAGGCGACCCCCTCGAGAACGATGTTACGCGCCTTCCCGCCTTCGATTAGCGCGGGCGCCCGCTTGATGTTGTCGGCGTTGATCGCCCCGAAACGCTCAGCGAGCATGATTCGGATACTTGCCATTTCGTAGTGCCTTCAAAACCGTCTCATGAATGACCGGTTGAAGCACTGGTAACCGGATCGCCGAACGACTGACAATTGGGCGCGTAGCTGTCGATCAGCTGAGCATGAGCGAAGGGCCGCTTACGCTGGTCTACCGCTCCAAAGCGGTCGGACCGATTTCCACCCAACGGTCCCCGGAGCCTCATCTCGGAGCGGCGCAATCCACTTCCCTGTAAGTGGCCACTCGCTATCGTAATGGTACACAAACTTGGTACCCAACCGTGGTACACATGACCTCAGCTCTCTTCGTACAATCAACGGTTTACATCGTGAGCGGGGGAGTGGGCTCACCTCCAGTCCCTTCCACCAATTACCTCGCTGCCGCCAGACACGCTCAGGCGCAGCGGCTTGGCTCACCTTACGATCTTCATCCTCACGGTGCGCGCTCTGGCGTCGGCTTCGTCGCTTCTGGGCGACGGCAGCCAGGCGTGGTCACGGCGCAGCTTGCGGTTCGGGATGCCGGCGAGCGACCGCAGCGCCTCGGCGCGCAGGATCTCGAACTGGCGCTTGTCGCGGCGAATGAAGCCGTCGCGCTCCATCTGCTGCAACACGCGGTTGACGTGGATTTCACTCAGGCCGAGCACGTCGCCGAGCTGCTGCTGACTGAGTGGGATCTCCAAGCGGCGTGACTTGATGCCGACTTGCGCGGCCAACCGCGACTGCAGGTGAAGCAGTAGTGCCGCCATTCGCGACGGCGCCTCCGTGCGGCCGACCGAAGCGAGGCGCTCGATCAGAAAGTCCTGCTCCTCCTGTGCTGAAACGAACAGCAGGGCACCGACGCGTGGGTGCGTCGCGAACAGCTTGCCCAGCGCGGTGAGCGACAACTCGCTTACCTCGACGGTGGTCAGCGCCAAGAAGGATTCCATCGCGCGTTCGTACGGCAGGCTTGGCGTGCCCATGAGATCGCCAGGCAAATGGATCTTCACGATCTGGCTGCTGCCGTTGATCAGCTCGATCGTACCTGCTGCCCAACCGCTATGGAGCACAAATAGTCCGGGATCTGGGAGGCCCTGTTCTTGTATAATGCTGCCGGACGGGATCGTCCTTGCAGGACCGATCAGGTCCAGCATGAAATTGCGCTCATCATCACTCAGCGCAGCAAAGGCTCCAAGCCGGTTATCTGGAAACGCAGCCGTCAATGTTCACTCTCCACAATGGCGGGAGGTACGAGCGCGGGTGGCCAGCGGATGCGGCACAGTTAATATACGGCAACTTTTCTCGACGCCTGGGGTGGGTTGTTCTCGCACGCATGGCCTTCCCCTTGCAGTAGCGGCGTGCGAGCAGGGTCCGGTGAACGAGCAAAACATATGACTGACAGCGATGCCGGGCCCCGCAAACGGCTCGTGATCCATGCCGGGCTGGGCAAGTCAGGCTCTTCGGCGATCCAGAAATATTGCCGCGAGCAAGCGCGCGAATTGCGCGAGCGCGGCATCTTCTATCTTGGCATGTTCTTCGAGCGAGGGGCGGCGTCGGAGGAGGATTTCGGGTCGGCGGAAGCGCTACTCGACGCGCTGGCGCACGATGACGGAATCGAGGACCGGCTGGTTGCCCTGCTGACGGAGAAGATCGCCGCGCGGCTGGCGATAAGCACTTTCGTCTGGAGCCAGATCGCGCTCACGATTCATGCCGAATTGCTTGGCCGAGTCATCGCGCGGCTCGCGCCGATCTGCGACACCGAGGTGGTGATCTACTTCCGCCACCAAGCCACGTGGCTGGTTTCAGCGTATCTGCAATGGGGGGTGAAGCACAAAACCGAGCCGGGGCCGATCCTGCCGTTCGACCAGTGGATCCCGCATGCCGCTCCGCGCGGACTGGATTATCGCGCCGTCATCGAGGGCTGGCGCGCGGCGGTTGGGGCGGAGCGGCTGCACGTGCGCTCCTACGATCATGTCGATGACGTAGTGAGCGACTTCCTGACCACCGCACGGCTCGGGCCGATGGCAGCGACGATCGGGACGACGCGGCATTATGAAACACCGGATAACACGCTGATGACGTTGTTCCGGCTCTACCAAGGGCAACACGATGCGCCAGCCGCACCGGGCGGGTTGCAGCGCGCGCTCTCGGACAACCGGCTGGAGCAGAAGCGTTATCGCGAGGTGACCCCGGGATTGACGCTGCCGCATGAGGAAGAGTGGACGCGCTTTGCGGCGTCATTCGATATCACGAATGCTGCGTTGGCGGCGGATTTCGGCCTGATACTGGGGCCGGTGGGCGCCGGCCCGGCGCCTGATCCGTCCTACGTCGCGCCAGCGACGGTCGTTCCCGCGCTGCTCGACCTGATCATTGCGATGAATGATCGGATCGGGGCGCTCGAGCGTCGCCTGAGCCAGACGGAGGAGGAGTAACCGGCCGGCGGTGGAGCGGGTAACGGGAATCGAACCCGTGTATTCAGCTTGGAAGGCTGCTGTACTACCATTGTACTATACCCGCGCGCCGTGATGCTGCCCTGCCACGGGGGGCGGGGGATGGTCAACCGTCGCTTGAACCGGCTCAGTCGACCAGCGCGATAAGGAAGCCGTCCCACTTCTTCGTGCCGACCGTCTGCACCGCGGTGGCGCTCAGCCGCGGTTCGGCGGCGACGGCTTCGAACAATGCGCGTGTGCCGATCACTCGCGGATCGTCACTCGCGGTGTCGAGCACGTCGCCTTCACGCACGACATTGTCGCAGACGATCACCGTGCCGGGTCGCGAAAGGCGAAGCCCTTCGTGCAGATACGCGACGTTCGAGGGCTTGTCGGCATCGATGAAGACGAGGTCGAACACGCCGTCGAGCCGCGCGAGCGTCTCCACCGCGGGGCCGACGAGCACCGAAACTTGGTCGCCGACCCCAGCAGCGGCCAGGTTCGAGACCGCCACCGCCGCGTGGTGCGGATTGATCTCGAGCGAGACGACCCTGCCGCCCTCCCCGACCGCACGGGCGAACCAGATGGTGGAATAGCCGCCGAGCGTGCCGATTTCGAGTATGCGCCGCGCGCCGACCGAACGGGCGAGCAAGTGCAGGAACTTGCCCTGCGCCGGCGATACGTCAATGTCGGGCAGCCCCGCAGCGGCATTGGCGTCGCGGACGAACGCAGGGTCGTTGGGGATCAGGCGATCGACGATATAGTCGTCGACCGCCGTCCAGGCTGCATCCTGCGGCGCCTTGCGTTCTACCATCTCAGGCGACTGCGGCGACGGTGTCCTTGCGTGCGGACGCCGCCCAAATTTCGTCGATGGCGCCGCCCAGCGACGCATCGAATTCGGCATCGGTCATACCGTAGCGCAGGTCTGACAGCAAAGCGCGGCTGAAGCTCGCGATGATACCGTGGTTCTTGGCCAGCTCGACGCAAGCCTCGGCGCGCGCGAACCCGCCCGACAGCGCGACGACGCGCAACACGCGGGGATGGTTGACGAGCGGCAGGAACAGCTCGGGCTCGGCCGGCAGGGACAGCTTGAGCATCACCTTGTCGGTGCCCGGCATCGCGTCGAGCGCCTTCATCAGCTCATCGAGCAGGATGGCGTCGGCCTCGGCGCGCTCGGCGCTCTTGATGTTCACTTCGGGCTCGAGGATCGGCATCAGGCCGTACGACAGCACCTGCTGCGCGACCTCGAACTGCTGCGCGACGATCGCGGCGATCCCCTCGCGATTGGCGAGATTAACCACCGACCGTTCCTTAGTGCCGAAGATGCCGAGCTTGGCTGCGCGATCGAGCAGCGCGTCGAGGCCGGGCATCGGCTTCATTAGCTGGACGCCGTTCGCCTCGTCCTCCAAGCCCTTGTCGATCTTCAGGAACGGCACGACGCCGCGGTCGTGCAGCGCCTGTGGGACGGGCTTGCCGCCCGCCTCACCGTCCATCGTGCGTTCGAACAGGATTGCGCCGATCACCTTGTCACCGTTGAAGGCGGGCGAGGTGATGATGCGCGCGCGCATCTCGTGGATCAGGTCGAACATCTCCTCATCGCCGGACCAGGCGCCTTCCTCGATGCCGTACCCCTTCAGCGCCTTCGGCGTGGAGCCGCCCGACTGGTCGAGCGCGGCGATGAACCCGTCGCCGGCGGCGATCTTGGCGGTCATTTCGGCAGGCGTCATGCTTGGCTCATCCCCTAATGGTCTTGACTATCGCAAAGCTCGTAGGCCGGCGCATACGATTCGCCTAGCTGCACTGCAACATGGCGGTGGCGAGCAGTGGCACGGTGGCGCAAAGCAGGATACGCGAACGCGATGAACAGCCGTTTTCGATCGATCCACCATCATCGCATGCTGCGCGTCGCCGCCGCCACGCCGATTGCGAGCGTGGGCGATGCCGTCGCCAATGCCGAAGCGACGATCGCGCTTGCGCGACGAGCGGATGCGGAAGCGGTCGATCTCGTGGTGTTTCCCGAACTCAACATCACGTCTTACGCGATCGACGATCTGCACCTGCAGACCGCACAACAGGAAGCGACGCTGGCGGCATTGGCGGCGGTCGCGGCAGCCAGCGCGGAGTTGCGCCCGGTGCTGATGGTCGGCGCTGCCCTACTGCGCAACGGACGGCTCTACAATTGCGCAGTGGCGATCGCGCGCGGGCGGGTGCTGGGCGTGGTGCCGAAGACGTTCCTGCCCAACTACCGCGAATATTACGAGAAGCGCTGGTTCGCTAGCGGCGCGGGGCTAGCCGGGCTGACGATCGACATCGGCGGCGAAGCGGTGCCGTTCGGTACCGACCTGATCTTCGCCGCTGCCGACCTGCCGCATTTCGTTTTCCACGCCGAAATCTGCGAGGATTATTGGTCGCCCACCCCGCCCTCGACGATGGGTGCGCTCGCGGGCGCGCTGGTGTGTTGCAACCTGTCGGCGTCGAACGTGGTGATCGGCAAGTCGCACGAGCGGATGATGTTGTCGGCGGCGCAATCGGCGCGCGCGGTGTGCGCCTATGTCTACTCCGCATCCGGGCCGGGCGAGAGCACGACCGACCTCGCGTGGGATGGCCAGGGCACGATCCACGAGCTTGGCGAGCTGATCGCCGAATCGAGCCGCTTCCCGCTTGAGCCCGAGCTGGTGATCGCCGATGTCGATGCCGAGCGGCTCACGCAGGAGCGGCTGCGCAACGGCACGTTCGGGGACGCTGCATCGTTCTCGGGGCATCCCGAAGTCCGCTTCCGCCGCATCATGTTCGATCATCTGCCGGACTTCGCCGACGTGGGGCTCAAGCGAGCGATTCGGCGCTTTCCATTCGTGCCGGATACGCCCGCGCGGCTCGACGAGGATTGCTACGAAGCGTTCAACATCCAGGTCGAGGGGCTGTCGAAGCGGCTCGTTTCGACCGGGGTTCAGCGGCTGGTGATCGGCGTTTCGGGCGGGCTCGACTCGACCCACGCGCTGATCGTCGCTGCAAAGGCGCTCGACCGGCTGGGTCGGCCACGCACCGACATCCTTGGCGTTACCATGCCGGGCTTCGCCACCAGCGATGGCACGAAGGACAATGCCTGGAAACTGATGCGCGCGCTCGGCATCACCGCCGAGGAAATCGATATCCGCCCGACCGCGCGCATGATGCTGGAGGGCCTCGGCCATCCGTTCGCGCAGGATGAGCCGGTTTATGACGTGACGTTCGAGAACGTGCAGGCGGGGTTGCGCACCGATTACCTGTTCCGTCTCGCCAACCAGCGCGCGGGCATCGTCGTCGGCACGGGTGATCTCAGCGAGCTGGCGCTCGGCTGGTGCACGTATGGCGTCGGCGATCACATGAGCCATTATGGTGTCAATGCGGGTGTTCCCAAGACGCTGATCCAGTTCCTAATCCGCTGGTGCATCGTGACCGAGCAATATGATCGCGAGACCGACGCGGTACTCGACGCAATTCTATCGACCGAGATTTCGCCCGAACTGGTGCCGGCCGACGCCAGCGGCGCGATCCAGAGCACCGAGAGCAAGATCGGGCCATACGCGCTGAACGACTTCTTCGCGCATTACGTGCTGCGCCACGGCCTGGCGCCATCGAAGATCGCCTTTCTGGCGTGGCACGCGTGGCATGACCTGGACGCGGGGCGCTGGCCGCTCGGCTATCCCGAGGCTGGCCGGACGGCGTACGATCTCGAGACGATCAAGGGCTGGCTGGAAAAATTCCTCTTCCGCTTTTTTCAGACCAGCCAATTCAAGCGATCGGCATTGCCCAACTCGCCAAAGGTCTCCCCCGGCGGCGCGATTTCGCCGCGTGGCGACTGGCGTGCGCCGTCGGACGGGACGGCGGCCGTCTGGCTAGCCGAACTTGCGGCAAACGGCCCGTAACTCACGATTATTTGTGGCCGCGGAAACGGCGCGTTTACTCCCGGTCGCCTATTTGCCTCAGATGGCGAAACGACGAGAACGAGAGGCTGCCGCAGCCGTCGCGCTAGGACTCGCATATTTCGTCGCATCGGCCGGCATGATCGCCTTCACCCGCTTCGACGGCGGCGTAGCTTTCATATGGATCGCTAACGCAATTCTCACCGCGCGGCTGACCACGCTGCGTTTCCGCAACTGGCCGGCGCCGATCGCGGCCTGCCTGTGCGCCAGCATCGCCACGACCGCTTTGTGGGGGCTGGGGCCGGCGATAGCGGCCCCGCTGGCGCTGGTGAACATGGCCGAGAGCGCGTTGGGGGCCGCGGTGCTGCATCGCCTCGTCGGGCGCAACGCAGTGCTCGAATCGCATCAATGGCTCGTCGTGTTCGTGCTTGCGACCGGGATTGTCGCACCGTTCGCCGGCGCGACGCTGGGCGCTGGCCTGATCGCGACGGTGCTGGGGAAGCCCTTTCTGCCCAACGCCCTGCATTGGTACAGCGGGCATGCGCTGGGCACGCTCGCCTTCATGCCGATCGCCGTGCTGATCCTGCGCGGCGATGCGAAGCGGTTGCTGGAGCACATGCGGCCCTCCAAGCTGGTCGAGTTTGCGATGCTGATGGCGCTTGTAGCGGTCGCAAGCCTCGTTACGTTCGCGCAGGATCGGCTGCCGCTGCTGTTCCTTCCCATGCTGCCAGTCGTACTTGCAACGTTCCGCGGCGGCGCGCTTTCGACCGCTGCGTCGATTGTGGTGATCACGATCATCGGTGGCGTCCTGACGGCGCAGGGGCATGGGCCGATTGCGCTGATGGATGCGCCGCTGGGCGCGCGAATGCAGTTTCTCCAGCTCTACATCGCCTGCACGATGCTGACGGTGCTGCCCGCGAATGCCGAACTCGAGCGCCGCTCAGAATTGTTCCGCCGTCTTCGCGAGAGCGAGGCTCGCTATCGGCTCATTACCGAAAATTCGACCGACATCGTGGTGAATGTCGATACCGGAGGGCGGCTGCGCTTCGTCTCCGCGTCGGTCCGCCAAATCGGTGGGCAACAGCCGGAGGATCTGATCGGCAAGCCATTCACCGTGCTCCTCCACCACGATGATGTCGGCGCCGCGCTGGCATCGCTACGCCGGACTATCGAGGATCCCACAGGCGTGACGATCAGCGAGTATCGTAGTTATCTTCGAGGCGGCGAAGTGCGCTGGTTTGAGACGCACAGTCGTACTGTGGTCGATCACGAGGGCAGCGTAACCGGCATCGTTTGCGCCATTCGCGATATCACCCACCGCAAGGCCAATGAGGAGCGGCTCGCCCGCGCGGCGCTTACCGATCCGCTGACCGGGCTGATGAATCGACGCGGGCTTGATGAGGAACTCGCCACACGACTGGCCTCAGGTGCGGGTGGCTGTGTCGCGCTGTTCGATCTCGATTACTTCAAGCGCGTGAACGACACGTTCGGCCATGCCACGGGCGACGAAGTACTGCGGCGCTTCGCCACGCTCGCACGGTCAAGCGTGCGCGAACAGGATCTGATCGCACGGCTCGGCGGCGAGGAGTTCGCCGTCGTGTTGCCCGAGACGACGCTGGAGCAGGCGCGGCTCGTCTGCGATCGACTTCGCTGCGCGATCGCGGACGCGAGAATGCGGATCGAGGGCGACGTGGTTACGGTGACGGTGAGCGGCGGGATCGCGCGCTATCGCGAGGGACAAGTCGTCGGCGAAGTGCTGCGCGCGGCGGATGTCGCGCTTTACCGCGCGAAGCACGCTGGCCGCGACCAGCTCGCGCTTGTTGCCTGATCGGAGGCTTGCCCCCGGCGGCGACCCGCGACACTGTCGCGGCAAAGGAGATGCGAATGAGCGACAGCGATCCCGAGCTCCACCCCCTGAGCCAGACACTTGGGCTCGTCCGCACGGTCGAACTCGATCCGGCCGGGCGCGCCACGCTCGAGTATCGCGCGGGCGAGCACATGTGCCATTCGGGCGGCGTCGTGCAAGGCGGGTTCGTGACCGGCTGGATTGACGCGGCAATGGCGCATGCCGCAATCGCGATGGGCGGGCCCGACATCGCGCCAATGACGCTGGAGTTGAAGGTCAGCTTCTTCGCGCCGGCGCGACCGGGAATCGTGGTGGCAGAGGCGTGGGTCGAGCGGCGCGGTCGGACGACCTGCTTCTTCGAGGGACGGTTGCTCGATACGACGGGCAAGGTGCTGGCCAAGGCAAGCTCGACGCTGATGCTGGCGGCGAAGGCGCGAGTCGAGCAGGCGTCGAAAGCGGCGGCGGGCTAGGCAGCGTCAGGCGTTTCGCGCGATCAGGCCGCCATCAACTGGAATGATCGCGCCAGTCACGAAGCTTGCGGCGGGTGCGCACAGGCTTACGGTCATGAAAGCGACTTCTTCGGGCAGACCGTAGCGGCGGAGCGCGGTGCGGCGCGCGGCATAAACCTGCTTCGCTTCGTCGGGGATCGCCTGCGTCATGCCGGTGTCGATCGGACCGGGGCAGATACAGTTGACCGTGATGCCCGACTTGCCGAGCTCGACCGCCAGGCTGCGAGTCAGTCCGATCACGCCGGCCTTGGCGGCGGAATAGGCGCTGAAGCCGGCAGTGGCGCCGAGCCCTTCGGTCGAGGCGATGTTGACGATGCGGGGATGCGCCGCGCGCCGCAGGTGCGGCAGAGCGGCGCGGATCAGCCGCTGGTGCGCGGTCAGCAAGATTACGAGGTGCCGATCCCATTCCGTATCGTACGTTGCGTCGTCGATCGGCAAACTGGCCGAGATGCCCGCGTTGTTGACGATGATCGACACGTCTCCAAACGCCGCAGCCGCTTCTTCCGTCACGCGGGTTATCACGTCGTGATCCGCCACGTCGAGCGCCCAGCCCTGTGCGCTGAGCCCCTCTGCCGCAATCTCATCCACGACCGCCTGGGCGTCCGCAAGACGCACATCCGTAACCGCAACGCTGGCACCGGCGCGGGCGAGAAGGATCGCGGTGGCACGGCCCATGCCGCTCGCGGCGCCGGTCACGATCGCGCCGGCACCGTCGAGACGCGCAACTACCTCGGGGATCGGGCGCATCGCTTGCTCTCCTGTTTATGGCGCGGCTTGCACGGCGCGTATTCGACGTAGCTTCGGCGTGACGATCGGGATCGTCAACATCGTGCTCATCACCGCCATCAGCAGTAGCGCGGTGAACGTCTCGGCACTGATGATCGCCTTGTCGAGAAGGATGTTGGCGAAGATGATCATGATCAGCGCTTTGGTCTGCAGCAGCCAGCCGATCAGACTCGCCTCACCCTTGCCCCAGTGCAGCAGCCGCCCCGCGAGGTGCAATCCGGCAAGTTTGCCGACGACTGACGCGACCAGCAGCAGCACGGCCCCGCCGATCACCGCGCTGCCTCCCATCGCCCAGTTTGTCCGTAGCCCCGTCGACAGGAAGAATACCGGCATCACCGCGAGAAGGATGTGATCGCGGAACAGGTCCATGCGGGCCTGATCGAACCAGCGTGCGTCAAGCACCGCGCCGGCGAGGAACGCGCCGACCATATAGTGCAACCCAGCCCAATCGCCCGCCAGCCCCGAGGCCGCGAGCCAGATCAGCCCAACATACCAGCGATCGCGCTCGGGCAAGCGGCGCATCAGTGCGCGCATCGCCATCGCCGCGACCGGGAACAGCAGCAGGAACCCCAACTGCCGCCCTGCCCGCTCCCAGTCGAGCAGGATCAGCGCCAGCACGCCCCAAATCGCGATATCGTCCAGACTCGCATACCGCAGGATGCGTTGGCCGAGCGGTTGCCGCAGGATGTCGAGCTTTTCGAGGAACAGCACGAGGATCGGCAGCGCCGTCACTGCACAGGCCATACCGATGCCAAGAACCACCTGCCACGGTGCGCCGCCGCTCCCCGCCCATCCATCGCGCCAGCCCAGCAGGAGCAGCGCCGCGAGGCACCCGGACGCTAGCGGTACGAGCAGCGCGCACGCGGCCGTGATCCCCGTCTCGCGCCGCCGTGCCCATGCCTGGCTCAGGTCGAGCTCGATCCCCGCCACGAACACGAAGATCATCACCGCCCACCACGCGATGCCGTTGAGCGCACCGATCACTTGCGGATTGAAGACGGTGCGGTGAAACTCGGGCAGTGCCGCCCCGAGCACCCCCGGCCCAAGCAACACGCCGCCGACGATCTGCACCACCACGAGCGGCGACCAGTAATCCGTCCGCGCGAGCCGCCAGACCAGATAGGGCACGCTGAACACGATCAGCATCGCCACCAGAAACAATTCGGTCGTCGTCATTGGCCCCCGCCCCTCGCGGAGTCGGTATCGGATGCAGGACCGCTTACGACAAGGGCGCGAATTTCAGCGCGTCGTCAGCTTTGTACCCACTCCCGCCGGGGGATGCCTTGTGCCCAGAGCAAAGCGGTGAGGTCATTATGGTCGATCCGCGCAGCGGCAGCCTGCGCGACGATCGGCTTTGCGTGAAAGGCGACGCCGAGCCCGGCCACGCCGATCATCGCCAAGTCGTTGGCGCCATCGCCGACCGCCATCGTCGCGTCGTCCGCTAGCCCGAACTCAGTGCGCGCCGCGCGCAACGTGCGTTCCTTGGTGGCGGAATCGACGATAGGCTTGCCCACCGTCCCCGCCAGCCGCCCGTCGACCACGTCGAGCCGATTCGCGATCACCCGATCGAACCCGATTTCTGCGCCGACCGGATCGGCAAACGCGGTGAACCCGCCCGAAACGAGGATTGCGGTTGCGCCGTGCGCACGCATCGTGCGCACCAGCGTCTTCGCTCCCGGCATCAGCCGCACACGTTCGGCGCGACATTGCTCGATCGCGTCGGCGTCGAGATTCTCGAGCAGCGCCACGCGCGCATCGAGCGCAGCAGCGAAGTCGAGTTCGCCGCGCATGGCGGCTTCGGTGATGGCGGCGATCTGTGGCTTGATGCCGGCATAATCGGCGAGTTCGTCGATGCACTCGACGGTGATCATGGTCGAATCCATGTCCGCCACCAGCAGATGCTTCGCGCGGCCCGCATGTGGCTGAACCACTACATCGACGCCAGTGAATGCGCTCTCCAACGAGCGCCGTGCAGCGTCAGGCGCGAAGCCGAAGGCGATGTCGGCGGCGTCACCCTCGTCGATCCAGCCAGATGTCGTCGGGACGCAGCCGGCAGCGGCCAGCCGCTCGTTTGCGTCCGAGAGGGTCTGGGGCGACAGACGCCCGGCTGCTATCAGCGTCGCGGTGAACACACGAAGTCCCCTTCCGAAGCTGGCGCTCATTGCAGGGCCGACCGCGAGCGGCAAGTCGTCGCTCGCGATCGCCTTGGCCGAACGGACTGGCGGCGTCATCGTCAACGCCGATGCCAGCCAAGTCTATCGCGACTTGCGCATCATCACCGCCCGCCCGACCCCCGCAGATGAGGCACGCGCGGAGCATCGGCTGTACGGCGTTGTCGACGGAGCGGATGCCTGGTCCGCCGCGCATTGGGCGGATCAGGCGCGCGACGCGATCGCTAATATCCAGCAACGTGGCAGGCTGCCAATCCTCGTCGGCGGGAGCGGGCTATACATCCGTACCCTGCTCGACGGGATCGCGCCCGTCCCGGCGATCGATCCCGCAATCCGGGAAACGATACGTGCGATGCCGGTCGCGTCGTCCCATGCAGCGCTGGCCGTCGCCGATCCGGCTGCCGCGCAACGCTTGGCGCCCGCCGATACCGCGCGCGTTGCCCGTGCACTCGAGGTGGTACGTTCGACGGGACGGACGCTGGCGGCATGGCAGTCCGCTCGCGCCGGCGGCATCGCGAACGACGTCGCACTGGCGCCGCTCGTTCTGCTGCCCGACCGGGCGAGCCTGAGCGAGCGGATCGACGCGCGACTTGCGACGATGTTCGACACGGGAGCGATCGAGGAAGTCGCCACGTTGATCGGGCGCGACGATGTTCCGCCAGCCGCGCCGGTGACCCGCGCGATCGGGGTTCGCGAGATCACGGCACTGCTCGCCGGCACGATCGACCGCGATGCCGCACTGGCAGAGGCATGTGCCGCGACGCGCCGCTACGCCAAACGGCAATACACCTGGTTTCGCCACCAGACGCCGGAGAATTGGCCACGCGTCAGCGACCTGCCACTAGACAGATTGGAATATTATTTCAATATTTGGCCTTGACGCGTAATTTTCATTGCCGTAGCGCGCCGCGACCCGAACGGGTAGCAGGACCGCGCAAGATGCAAGGGGAATGAACGTGAGCGAGAAGAGCGGAGCAGACATCCTGGTCGAGGCGCTGTGCGATCTCGGCGTGGACGTCATCTTCGGCTATCCCGGCGGGGCCGTCCTTCCAATTTACGATGCGCTTTTTCGCTCGAAGCGCATCCACCACATTTTGGTGCGACATGAGCAGGCAGCGACGCACGCCGCGGAGGGTTATGCCCGCTCGACGGGCAAGCCTGGCGTCGTGCTCGTCACCTCGGGCCCCGGCGCGACCAATGCCGTCACCGGGATCACCGACGCTTTGCTCGATTCCATTCCGATGGTCGTGATCACCGGTCAGGTTCCGACGACGCTTATCGGCTCGGACGCGTTCCAGGAGGCCGATACTGTCGGCATCACGCGCCACTGCACCAAGCACAATTATCTCGTGAAAGATCCCGCGCTGCTGGGCGCCGTGATCCACGAGGCGTTCCATATCGCTACCTCGGGGCGCCCCGGTCCGGTCGTGGTCGACATCCCTAAGGATGTGCAGGTCGCCACCGCGCGCTACGTGAAGCCCGGTCCGATCCAGCATCGCACGTACCGTCCCGCGCTCAAGGCCAATCGCAGCGAGATCGAGCAGGTCGTCGATATGCTCGCCGCTGCCGAGCGGCCGATTTTTTACACTGGCGGCGGGATCATCAATTCCGGCCCCGGCGCGTCGCAACTGCTGCGCGAGTTGGCGCGGATCACCGGCGCACCCGTTACCTCGACCCTGATGGGGCTCGGCTGCTTCCCCGCCACCTCGCCGCAGTTCCTCGGCATGCTCGGCATGCACGGGACGTATGAGGCGAATATGGCGATGAATCAGGCTGACCTGATCGTCGCGATCGGCGTTCGCTTCGACGATCGCGTGACGGGGCGTCTCGATGCCTTCTCGCCGAACAGCCGCAAGGTGCACATCGATATCGACCGGTCGAGCATCAACAAGACGGTGCGGATCGATCTCGGCATCGTCGCCGACGCTGGCCATGCGATGGAAGACATGGTCCGCATCTGGAAGGGCCGCCAGCATCCCAAGCCGGACACCGCCGAATGGTGGCGCCGGATCGATGGCTGGAAGGCGGTCGATTGCCTTGCCTTCCCGAAGGACGACGAGGTTATCATGCCACAGCGCGCTGTGCGTGCGCTGTGGGAGGCGACCCACGCGCGCGATCCGATCATCACCACCGAGGTCGGCCAGCATCAGATGTGGGCCGCGCAGCATTTCGGGTTCGAGAAGCCCAACAAGTGGCTTACCTCGGGCGGACTCGGAACGATGGGTTACGGGCTGCCCGCCGCGATCGGCGCGCAGCTCGGAAATCCCAAGGCGCTGGTGATCGATATCGCCGGCGAGGCGTCGATCCAGATGAACATCCAGGAACTGGCGACGGCAACGCAATATCGCCTGCCGGTGAAAGTGTTCATCCTCAACAACGAATATATGGGCATGGTCCGCCAGTGGCAGGAGCTCACTTATGAGAGCCGATACTCGGAGAGCTACTCGGATTCGCTGCCTGATTTCGTCAAACTCGCCGAGGCCTATGGCTGGAAGGGCATCCGCATCGAGCATCCTGACCAGCTCGAACAGGGCATCGCCGACATGCTCGCGCACGATGGACCGGTGATGGTGGATTGCATGGTCGCGAAGCTGGCCAACTGCTTCCCGATGATCCCGTCGGGCGCGGCGCATACCGACATGATCCTCCAAGCGAACGAAGTCTCCGGCACGATGGACGACGAGGCCAAGGCGCTGGTGTAATCTCAATCTTGCTCCTCCCCGGCACGGGGAGGGGGACCATGCGGAGCATGGTGGAGGGGGAGTACGGCGAACGGAGCGTTGGTGGAGGGCCCCTCCACCGCTCGCTTCACGAGCGGTCCCCCTCCCCGTTCCGAGGAGGGACAAATGCACATCAAATCCGAAAAGGCCGAGCGGCACACGCTTGCCATCATCGTCGACAACGAACCCGGCATCCTCGCGCGGATCGCCGGCCTGTTCACCGCGCGCGGCTACAATATCGAAAGCCTGACGGTCAGCGAGATCACCGCCGACAAGTCGGTCAGCCGCATCACGATCGTCACCTCGGCGAGTGCGCCGATGGTAGAGCAGATCGTCGCGCAGCTCGATCGCCTGGTTCCCGTCCACAAGGTGCGCGACTTGACCACCGAGGGCGCGCACGTCGAGCGTGAGCTGGCGCTCGTGAAGGTGCAGGGCACTGGCGACAATCGCATCGAAGCGCTGCGCCTCGCCGACGTCTATCGCGCGCGCGTCGTCGACGCGACCACGTCGAGCTTCGTGTTCGAAGTCACCGGCGGAATCGAGAAGATCGACAAATTCGTCGAGCTGATGGGCGAAGTCGGCCTGATCGAGGTCGCCCGCACCGGCATCGTCGCCATCGCCCGCGGCAAGAACGCGGCCTGAGGTTTCATCCACCCACACAACACCACCATCCGTCACCCTGAACTTGTTTCAGGGTCCACTTTTCCACCAGCGAGATCGTCGCCTGTTGCACGGTGGATGCTGAAACAAGTTCAGCATGACGGCAGAACAAGAGGGAGCACCTACCAATGCGTGTCTATTACGATCGCGACGCCGATCTAAATCTCATCACCGACAAGAAGATCGCCATCGTCGGCTACGGCAGCCAAGGCCATGCGCACGCCCAGAACTTGCGCGACAGCGGCGTCAAGGATGTCGCAATCGCGCTGCGGGAAGGCTCGGCCACCTCCAAGAAGGTGATCGACGCCGGTTTCGCGGTGAAGTCGAATGCCGAAGCCGCTGCCTGGGCCGATATCGTGATGTTCCTCGCCCCCGACGAGCATCAAGCCGCGATCTACGCCGCCGATTATCACGAACACATGAAGCAGGGCGCGACGCTCGCCTTCGCGCACGGCCTCAACGTGCATTTCGGCCTGATCGAGCCGCGCGCCGATCTCGACGTGATCATGATCGCCCCCAAGGGACCGGGCCACACCGTGCGCAGCGAGTATGTCCGCGGCGGCGGCGTCCCCTGCCTGATCGCGATCCATCAGGATACCAGCGGCAACGCTCACGACATCGGCCTTGCCTATGCGTCGGGCGTCGGCGGTGGCCGTTCCGGCATCATCGAGACCAACTTCAAGGAAGAGTGCGAGACCGATCTGTTCGGCGAGCAGGCGGTGCTCTGCGGCGGCATCACGCACTTGATCCAGGCCGGGTTCGAGACGCTGGTCGAGGCCGGCTACGCGCCGGAGATGGCCTATTTCGAGTGCCTCCACGAAACTAAGCTGATCGTCGATCTGCTGTATGAGGGCGGCATCGCCAATATGCGCTACTCGATCAGCAACACCGCCGAATATGGCGATATCACCACCGGCCCGCGGATCATCACCGACGAAACGAAGAAGGAGATGAAGCGCGTTCTCGCCGACATCCAGTCGGGCCGCTTCGTCAAGAACTTCGTCCTCGACAACCGCGCGGGCCAGCCCGAACTGAAGGCCGCGCGCAAGGCCGCCGCGGCGCATCCGATCGAGCAGGTAGGCGCCAACCTACGCGCGATGATGCCGTGGATCGGCGCCAACAAGCTGGTGGACAAGGACAAGAACTGAGGCCGTAGCTTCGGCTTAGCCTCGGCGGATCATCCATTGTCGGCGCGTCCGTGAACGGATAGGCGCGCCGGCGATGCGGCAGGCGTTATCAAACCACGCGACGTATCAGGCGCGGCCATCGTGGCGCGACCGGATAGTATCGTCCGTGGTCGCGCTGACGATCGTCGCCCTGATTATTCTGGCGCTGATTCGGATGGGTGGAATCTCGCTGGAACTACCGGGGGACGGCCGCGCGCTATCCACGTTCGACGTAGCGCCGCCAGGCCCAAAGGCAGCGCCGGCGCAACGGCGGATTGAACGCACCAAGGTGGCACGTCGGCCGCAGCCGCCCCGTGCCGCCCCGCCACCGCCTCCCCTCCCCCCGCCGCCAATCGAGTTGCCGGGCGTGATGAAGCTGTCGCGCGAGGATTTCGCGGCGTCGAATATCGGTCGCTTCCCCAAAGCGGCGGCTGAGCCGGGCGCCGCGACCGAGCTTGCTGGCGGTGAGGCTGGCGGCGGGGAGGCTGGCGGTGGCGGCGGGGGGCCAAACGGCGAGCGGCTGTTCAACGCCGAGTGGGTGCGCGAACCGACCCGCGCGGAACTGGTCACCTATTTGCCCGCAAGACGCGAATCCGGCTGGGGGATGGTCGCCTGTCGTACGATTGAGCGTAACCGCGTCGAGGATTGCCGTGAGATTGGGGAGAGCCCGGGTTCGGGTATCGCGCGCGGTCTACGGCAGGCGTCTTGGCAGTTCCTGGTCCGTCCGCCGCGGGTGAATGGCAAGCCGATGATCGGTGCGTGGGTGCGGATCAAATTTGATCTGACGGTGGGGGTTTCGCGCTAAACGAAAACCGGTCGTTTCGCAGGCGGAGCTTTCCTCGACTCGTGTGTTGTGGTTGGCGTCACGTAACGATCGTTCCGGGAGATTTCGACATGCGCATTGCTCAAGCTTTCCTCGCTTCTGCCCTTCTCACTGGCGCGGTCGTCGCGCAGCAGGCGCCGATGAGCGCGCCGGGATCAAAGAACCCGGCGGCGATCACCGGCGGCAGCTACACCGTCGATGCCGGGCATACGCTGGTCGAGTGGACCGTCGATCACCTTGGCTTCACACCATATTTCGGGCTGTTTGGTAACGTCACCGGCACGCTGATGCTCGATCCGAAGAACCCGACTGCCGCAAAGGTGGATGTGACCATTCCGGTCGCCGAAGTGACCACCGCCAGCGCCGGACTGACCAAGCACCTGCTCAAGCCCGCCGAGGCCGGCAAATCCGCCGATTTCTTCGGCGCGGCTCCTGCTCCGGCCCGCTTCGTTTCGACGCGCGTGGCGCCGAACGGCCAGAGTGCGAAGATCGAGGGTAACCTGACGCTCAACGGCGTCACCAAGCCAGTGACGCTTGATGCAGCCTTCTATGGCGCCGGCAAGATGCCAGCGCAGATGGGCGGCAAGGAGAATGTCGGCTTCACCGCGACGACCTCGATCCGTCGCAGCGAGTTTAACATCGCCTATGGCATTCCGATGATCTCGGACGAGGTGAAGCTGAAGATCACCGTCGCGTTCCAGAAGTAACTGGCGGCTGCGTTACGCGGCACGTCGAGCGGCGATCAGCCCCTCGAACGTGCCGCGGACCGTCGGCGAGGCGGTGGCGAGAAAGCCGTCCATCTTCACATCGAACGCGTCCGCCGAGTCGCTCGCGCTGCGCCGTGCCATCTCCCACGCGCCGAACTCACGTTCAGCAACGGTGCGATCGTGAAGTACCGCTATCCCGCGGTGTCTCGGATCGGAGAGGAGGCGGTCGAGCACGCGCTGCACGGCCGCGTCGTTGCCTTCCAATACTTGCAAGAAACGGTGACCATCGGTCCAGAGTAGACCGGTGACCCCATCGCGGCGATTGTTGCGTTGTGACACCGCGAGGATGCCAGCAACGTCGATCGCAGCACCCGGCGATGCCGTGCTGATGTATAAAATCTGGCGCACGGCGCCCCCCTCTTTGTAGTCACCCAGAAATGATGCCCTGGCTTAGGCGCCAACCCCTTACAAAAGCGTCAAATATCACCGGTTCTGGACAAAGATGTAAAACTGCTTCACCGACGGTGACAGATGATCCTGGTACCGGGCTTCCTCCTTCGACTTACGCGCCCTTAGGCGCGACCATCGACGCGCGCCCGCCGGGCCGCGCGCGACACCGCCTAAGGGCCAAGCCTCCGAAATTTCCTTCCTCGAAGTGAAGCGAGCCGAGCCATGCTGCGCGATCCATCGACCAAATATCGCCCTTTTCCCACCATCGCCATTCCCGACCGAACGTGGCCATCCCAGACGATCACCCGCGCGCCGCGCTGGCTCTCAACCGATCTGCGTGACGGCAATCAGGCGCTGATCGATCCAATGGACGCCGAAAAGAAGAACCGCTTCTTCGACCTGCTCGTCAGGATCGGCCTGAAGGAAATCGAGGTCGGCTTTCCTGCCGCGGGCGCGACGGAATTCGACTTCATCTCCGGTCTGATCCGTGATGATCGTATTCCGAACGATGTTTCGATTCAGGTACTCACCCAGTCGCGTCGCGATTTGATCGAGACGAGTTTCCGCACCCTAGAAGGGACACGCACGGCGATCGTCCACCTCTACAATGCCGTCAGCCCGGCGTGGCGGCGGATCGTATTCGGGATGAGCCGCGAGGAGGTGAAGGCGATCGCGATCGACGGCGCCAAGGTGCTGCGCGACGAAGCCGCCAAGCGGCCCGGCACGCGCTGGCAGTTTGAGTATAGCCCCGAGACCTTCTCCACGGCCGAATTAGATTTCAGCCTGGAGGTGTGCGCCGCGGTGATGGACGTGCTGCGACCGACCCCCGCGGATCCGATCATCCTCAACCTGCCCGCCACGGTCGAGTGCGCGACGCCGAACGTCTATGCGGACCAGATCGAATATTTCGGGCGCAACATCCCGAACCGCGAAGCGGTAGTGATCAGCCTGCACACCCACAACGACCGCGGGACCGGTGTCGCTGCGGCGGAGCTCGGGCTGATGGCAGGAGCGGATCGCGTCGAAGGCTGCCTGCTCGGCAATGGCGAGCGGACCGGCAATTGCGATCTCGTGACCGTCGCGCTGAACATGTACACGCAGGGCGTAGATCCGCGGCTCGACCTGTCGGACATCGACGCCATTGTGAAGACGGTGGAATATGCCACCAACATCCCGATCCACCCGCGCACGCCCTATGCAGGCGATCTCGTCTTCACGGCGTTCTCGGGCAGCCATCAGGACGCGATCAAGAAAGGCTTCACCGCACAGGCCGAACGCAACGACGATCTTTGGGAGGTTCCATACCTGCCGATCGATCCGGCCGATCTCGGACGCAGCTACGAGGCGGTGATTCGCGTCAACTCGCAGTCGGGCAAGGGCGGTGTCGCTTGGGTGATCGAACAGGACAAAGGACTCAAGCTGCCCAAGCGACTGCAGGCCGACTTCAGCCGCCACGTCCAGGCGCTGGCGGACGAGACGAGCCGCGAGCTCAATGCAGCTGACATTTGGGGCGCTTTCGAGCGGGCGTATCTGCCTGTGGCAAGCGACCGCTTCGTGCTGCGTGACTATGACGAGACCGGCAGCGTCGGCGATCGGCTGTTCGTCGGCCGCGTGGCGATCGATGGCGAGGAGCGCTCGCTGTCCGGGCGCGGCAATGGCCTGATCTCGGGCGTGATCGCCGCGCTGGCAGATTCGACCGGACCGACCCTGGACGTCGTCGATTATGCCGAACATGCCATTGGGCATGGCGCCGGGGCGCAGGCGGCGGCGTATCTCGAATGCCGGACGGCCGACGGGCGGACGGTGTGGGGCGTCGGGATCGACACTGACATTGCGACTGCGAGCGTGCGGGCAGTGTTGAGCGCGGCGAACCGCGCTTAGCGACACGGGGGTTGCGGCGGCGGCCAGCGTCGATCACATATTGCGTACCCTCTGGAGGTCGCAGCCATGTTGACGATGTTGCTGATGCTACAGGCCGCCACCGGCGACGTTATCGTCACGGGCAAGCGCCTTACCGAGGCACAGGCGGCGTGTGTCGCCGGCGGCTGCACACCGTTGCGCGACGCCCAGGCGACCATCGCGCTGGCCGAAGTGCAGTTCCGCGACGGGGCTTATCTTGATGCCAAGCGACTTCTCGCAGCGGCAATCTCTCGCAACAAGGATAGTGCGGCGACCGCGCCCCGAGCTGTAGCCGCACTTTACGAGGCGTATGCGACCGTCGCGCTGCATGACGGCGACCGACGCGCCTACAGCGGCGCGATCGCCCGGCAGGTCCGGACGCTTCGGGACAATCTGCCTGCAGACGATCGGTCGGTGATGGTTGCGACGACGGCGACCGGCGACATGTGGCTAAAGTTGGGTGACTATCGTCAGGCGGAGGCGACCTATCGCTCGATCGAGAACGACGCACTGCGCGACGGGCGCGCGGTGCCGGCTATGCTCGCCGGGATGAAGCGCGTCTGGCTGGCGTCGGCGCAGGATCGGAAAGCCGCCGCGTTGCGCAAGCTCGATGAACTGGAGGCGAGGCCGCTCGGCAAAGAACCAGGGTTCCGGACCGCGCTGAGTGTGTTGCGACTACGAATTTCGGCGAAGGCAGCTGACGAGGACGAGGTGACGGCGCTTGTCGGCGCAGTGTCGCAGAGCCAGCAGGGGGATCCGCTGCTAATCTGGGCGCCGCCGTATGAACTGGACGCAGCGGCGAGCGTGACGGCTGCGAATTCTCTCGCGCGCCGCTTCGGCGAGCAGGAGATGATAACGCGGCGCTCCACCGATTTTGATTCGATCCAGTGGGCAGACGTTGGCTTCTGGATCAAGCCGGACGGCCGGACGGCGGAGGTGGAGGTACTGCGCGGGTCGCCCAACGTTCCATGGGCTGGCTCGGTCGTCGAGCAGATCGCCGGCCGGCGCTATGCGACCAACGACCAAACGGTCGGACAGGATCCGCAGGATGGGGTGTACAAGGTCGAACGCTTCACGCGCCGCTCGGATTATATCACGCCGATCGGCAGCCTCATTCGTCGGCGCGTCGCGATCGGTGGATACGAGGTCGCCGATCTCACCAAGCCCGGTTCGGCGGCTGCGGTGCGCGACTGACGTCGCTACCGCGTTCTTACGATCTCGCAGCCGACTCGAGCGTCGGGGTAGACGTCCAGCTTCATCGAGCGCACCCGGACTTGCCGCACACGGTGATCGGCGAAGCATAGCGACGCGATCGCCTCGACCAGCGTCTCCTGCAGCGCGAACACGTGTGTACGCGCCAAGGCATGGATGCCGTCGCGGACGAAATCGTAATCAAGAACTTCCTCGATCGTGTCGGCGCTCGGCGGACAAGCGTAGGACACCAGCATTTCGACGTTGATCCGGATCCGTTGCGGTTCGGCCTCGTGCGGGTAGATGCCGAGGCGCATCGGTAGCTCGAGCCGATCGAGGATAACGGTATATTCAGCCACGCCGGCGCCCTTCAAACATCACGTCGCCGTCGCGCTTTAAGAAGCGCTGGCCGCTATCGACGTGGATCGTCTGCCCGGTAACGCTGGCGGCGTCGAGCAGATAGACGACGGCTGCTGCCACCTGATCGGCACCGACCGGACGGCGCAGCAGGTTCTCGCGCGCGACGCGGTCGTACTCGGCGGCGCTCTGGTCGCCGCTCGGCAGGGTCAGGCCGGGCGCAACGGCGTTCACGCGGATGCGCGGTGCGAACGCCATCGCCATCATCTCGGTGGCACCTGCAAGGGCATATTTGGTGAGGCTGTAGGAGAAGAAGTCGGGGTTCGGATTCTGCAGCTTCTGGTCGAGCAAGTTGACGATCGCGCCGTGGTTTAGCCCTGACTGTGAGGCGAGGGCAGCGCCGAGCAACGCCGGGGCGGTGCAGTTGATGGCGTATAGCTGCGCCGCCAATGCCGCGTCGATCGTCTCGGGACGGTCCTCTTCGAAACGTGAAGCGCTGTTCACGAGCGCACCAATCGGGCCGCCGGCGGCAGCCACCGCGCGGGCGAAGAGCGCGTCGATTGCGGCGACATCAGCTAGGTCGCCTGAAATGGTGACGCCGCCGATCTCAGCGGCGAGCGCCTCAGCCTCGTCGCGCGAACAGCCGTAGTGAATTACCACGCGCCAACCCGCAGAGGCGCAAGCGCGGACAATCGCAGCGCCGATTCTCTTCGCTCCCCCGGTCACTAGGACAGTGCGATTCACGTCCTGCCTTTCAGGCCCATCAGCGCAAGCACTTCCTTGCGGCTGCGCTCGTCGTCGCGGAACACGCCCATCATCCGGCTGGTCACCATCGCGACGCCGGGCGTGCGCACGCCGCGCGCCGACATGCAGGCATGGCTCGCCTCGATCACGACCGCGACGCCGTGCGGCTTGAGCCCGCTCCAGATGCAGTCGGCAACCTCTGCCGTCAGCCGTTCCTGAACCTGCAGGCGCCTGGCATAGGCATGGAGCACGCGAGCCAGCTTCGAGATGCCGACGACATGGTTGCGCGGCAGATAGGCGATATGCGCACGGCCAATGATCGGCGCCATGTGGTGTTCGCAATGCGACTGAAACGGGATGTCCTTCAGCAGCACAATCTCGTCATAACCGCCGACCTCCTCGAAGATTCGCGACAGATGATGCGCGGGATCGTCGCCGTAGCCGGCGCAATATTCTCGCCATGCGCGCGCGACGCGACGCGGCGTATCAAGCAGCCCCTCGCGCGTCGGATCATCGCCTGCCCAGCGGATGAGTGTTCGTATCGCATCTGCAACATGCTCGGGAACGACGAGCTTGCCGTCTTCCCCCATTACATCGCCGTCTTGTGGCGATCGACTAACGTTCATTTGGTTCAGCATCCTTTTGCGCTGCAATGCAATCTCGCGCTGCAGCGAAACATAGGTTCATATCCGCTACTGTTTCATTTCGGACACATGCCTTCTGCACCCCGCACGATCATTGCGCAAATTCAATTGACGGCTGAAATTTTCACGCGCTACGGTCCATACCGCACCATTGAACGACCGCAGACCGGAACCAAACCGGCGCGGATCCAGGGGAGGATGCCGATGCGCAAGATAGACTTGTTTGCCGCGACCGCGATGGCGTTGATCGCAGCGTTTCCAGCCAGTGCTCTGGCCCAGGCGGCGCCCGAGGCACAGAATACCGGAACAACGAATTCTCCGGATAGCGGCTTCAACACCGACATCGTCGTGACTGCGCAGCGCCAATCGCAGACGCTTCAGGAAGTGCCGATCGCGGTGAGCGCATTCTCGGCCGCAGCGCTCGAAGCACAGCAGATCGACAATGCGTCGGACCTGCAGCTGACGCTGCCGAACGTGACCTTCTCGAAGGGCAATTTCACCGGATCGAGCTTCACGATCCGCGGCATCGGCGATCTGTGCGTCGGCATCTCGTGCGATCAGGCAACCGCGATCCACATCAACGGCTCGCCTCTGCTCGCCACGCGCATCTTCGAGACCGAGTATTTCGATCTCGAGCGTGTCGAGGTGCTCCGCGGCCCGCAGGGCACGCTGTTCGGCCGCAGCGCGACGTCGGGCGTGGTCAACTTCCTGACTGCCAAGCCGCGCACCGACAAGTTCGCTGCTTCAGGCGAGGTCGAATACGGCAATTACGATTCGGTCCGCGCAAAGGGCATGATCAACCTGCCGATCGGCGAAACGCTCGCCGTCCGCGTGGCTGGGTTTTACCTCAACCGCGACGGCTACACCAAGAATCTGTACGACAACACACAGATCGACGGTCGCGACATGTATTCGGTTCGCGGCTCGATCCGCTGGGAGCCATCGGTCGATACGACGATCGATGTGATGGGGTCGTACTTCAAGGAAGACGACGATCGGCTTCGCATCCAGAAGCAGCTTTGCCAGACCGATCCGACCGGCGTGCTTGGATGCCTGAATAACCGGCGCGACGCCGGGCGGACGAACACCAACTCGACCTTCACGGGTACGCTTGGTAGTCGTGAGTTCCTTTCGATCGCGTTCGGCCCGGCGCTCGGACAAACCCTGGGTCTCGGCAGCATTTACGGGCCGGACGGCTATACCGGTAATCCGGTTCTCGAAGATCCCCGTGAAGTGTTCACCGCATTCACTCCGACGTACAAGACGGACGAACTGACGATCCAAGGCCGGATCGAGCATAATTTCGGACCGGTCAAAGCGCAGCTGACTGGTCTGTACCACGAGACGTCAGTCGATTCGTCGCAGGACTATAACCTTGGGGTTTCCAATCGCTCACTGATCCAGCCGACGCTCAATACACTGGCAGCCATCGCCGGCGGCGCGGTTCCCGGCATCCCGGCGTCGTATTTCCAGCCTATCGCGGCAGCGATCATTCCGAATGGTCCTGCCGGCGATCTGTGCACCTCGCTCCCCGAGCCGTCCGGCCTGGGGTCGTTCGGTGGGTTCAGCCGCTGCAGCGCGGTGCCAGGTGCGTTCGATCGCTCGTTCCAACAGACCAAGGATTGGTCGGTGGAAGGCATCATCTCAACGGACTTCGACGGGATGTTCAACTTCCTGCTCGGTGGCATCTATGTCGATGGACGGGTCAGGAACGGCGATTATTACGTCAACGCGTTCGCCATCGACTATGTAACGGGTGTTCTTGGCACCGTCGGAGCGCTGGGTGGTGGGCGAGCACCTGAATTTTCCGCTACGCCGTATTTCCGCAGCAACACCGATCTCTTTCGGCTGAAATCCTACGGCATCTTCGGCGAAGCCTATTTCGACTTCAACGATCGACTGAACCTTACGCTCGGCCTGCGGTACAACAACGACAACAAATATGCTCGTTCGCGGTCAACCCTGGCGAGCTTCGGCGTGCCTTACACGCAGACCGGTAGCGCCTTCGATGCTCCGCGCGCAGCGCTTTACGATGCCGACCCGGTTACGGCAGGCGTTCAGGAGTATGCGGTCCGACAGCAGACCTTTGATGAGTTTACCGGTCGCGCGGTGGTCAATTTCAAGATCACCGACGACAATCTGCTCTACGCGTCGTATTCGCGAGGCTATAAGTCGGGCGGGTTCAACCCACCGGTGCAGGTGCCAAACTTAACGATCCCGGATGCTTTCGTTCCGGAAATCATCAACGCTTTTGAAATTGGTTCGAAGAACACTTTCGATAATGGTAAGTTTACACTTAACCTCACCGGATTTTACTATAAGTACAAGGGCTTGCAGCTGAGCCGAATTGTTGCGCGCTCGTCGATCAACGACAACATTGATGCGGACATCTACGGCGTTGAGGCAGAGTCTATTATTCGTCCGGATCGCGATTGGGCAATCAACATCGGCGCGAGCTACCTCAAAACAAAGGTCACAACCGAAGATCCGTTCATCAACCAGCGGGATGTCTCTGGGGGTGATCCCAACACCGTCATCATCAAGGATCTTCAGGCAGCGTTCAACTGTGTGGTTCGCGCGAACACCGCCGCCGTGGCGCAGACGTTCGTGACAATCGTCAATACCGGGCTTGGTTTGCGCGGACCGCAAGCGTTTCCGTCCGACGCCAATCTAGGCGCGGCGACCGGGGCGTTCAGCCTGTGCGACGTGCTCACCGCGCAGACTGCCAATCCGCAGGTCCGCGGCTTGCTCCCGGCTGGCTCGACGGTCAGCGTCAGCGAAGGTGTGGGCGTAAGCATAAAGGGCAATTCTCTGCCCCAGGCACCCGTGTTCAAGTTCTCGGCCGGCGTTCAGAAGACGTTCGAGTTTGCTAACGGCATGAGCTTCGTACCGCGCTTTGATCTCACCTATACCGGAGAGAGCTTCGGCAACATCTTCAACGGCCGTATCAACCGCATCGAGGGTTATGAGCAGGCCAACGCACAGGTCCAGCTGAACGGGATGGACCAGCGCTGGTTCGTTCGCGGGTTCGTGCAGAACATCTTCGACAACAGCGCAACGACCGGTCTGTACCTGACCGATCAGTCGTCGGGTCTGTTCACCAACATCTTCACGCTTGAACCGCGCCGCTATGGCATCGCGGCCGGGTTCAAATTCTGATGATGCGGCTCCGCCCTGTAACGGCAGGGTGGAGTCAACCGGGTAACTCATGGGGCGGTTCCGGAAACGGAGCCGCCCTTTTTTGGTGCCCGAACTTCGCTACTTCAGCCGCTCTGCCGCCCACGCGACGTGGTCGCGCATGAAGGTGGAGATGAAATGATAGCTATGATCGTAGCCCGGCTGGATCCGCAGGGTGAGATCGATTCCGGCGTTCGCGCATGCCGCCTGCAGCAACTCGGGCTTGAGCTGATCGGCCAGGAAAGAGTCCGCACCGCCCTGATCGACGAGGATGTCGGCGACGCGCGCGCCATCGTCGATCAGCGCGCAGGCGTCATATGTCCGCCACGTCGCGCGATCCGCGCCGAGATATCCGCCCAGCGCCTTCTCGCCCCAAGGACAGTCCAGTGGAGACACGATCGGCGCGAACGCGGACACGCTGCAAAACCGGCTGGGATTACGCAGCGCGATCGTCAAGGCGCCGTGCCCGCCCATCGAATGACCGGTAATCGACTGGCGCGTCAGGTCCGCAACTGGAAACTCCGTCGCGATCAGCGCGGGCAGCTCGTCTTCGATGTAGCTGCGCATGCGGAAGTTCGTCGACCAGGGCTCTTCTGTCGCATCGACGTAGAAGCCCGCGCCTTGGCCGAAGTCCCAGGCGTCGTCATCGGGCACACCCTCCCCGCGCGGGCTAGTATCGGGCGCGACGAAGATGATGCCGTGATCGGCACACGCCCGACGATACTCGCCCTTATCGGTCACGTTGGCATGGGTGCAGGTGAGACCCGAGAGATACCACAACACCGGCAACCGGGCGCCTTTGTCATGCGGCGGGACGTAGACCGAAAAGGTCATGTCGGTTCCAATCGTCGATGCCTCGTGCCGGTAAACCCCCTGCACGCCGCCGAACGCCTTGCTCTCGCTGACCGTGTCCATCGTCGCTCCTTATGGTCGCCATTGTGCCTGTCGCCCGGCCGGCTGGTGAGATCTAAAGCGTTCGTCGTGCGTTGGCGAGGCGGCGAACCCTGCCAATGTGCTGCAAAAGCGTGACAAGCGACGCGAGGCAGCGCACAACAACGATCGCGCTTCCGCAAGGCGTGATTCCGCGAGATGCCGAATGACCGGCGCAACAGGAAGGAATGCAATGGCTACCAAGACCAAGACCGGCGAAGCGACCAAAACCAAGACCGCCGGTGCCGCCAAGGCGAAGACCGCGACAACTGGGGACGCGACCAAGCCGAAGACCGGCGGCATCCACGCCCCGGTTCAGCCTTCGCCCGAGCTGGGCGCCGTCGTCGGCAACGACCGGCTGCCGCGCAGCGAGGTGATCAGCAAGGTGTGGGCATATATCAAGTCGAAGGATCTGCAGAATCCGGAGAACAAGCGCGAGATCCTGGCAGACGATAACCTGAAGAAGGTGTTCGGCAAGGATAAGGTCACAATGTTCGAGATGAACAAGTACATCTCGGCACACGTGAAGGCATAAAGGCCGCCGGGCGCCGCGATCTAGCGGCGCCCGCCCTGCTTGCGCCGACGACACCGTGGCGATTGACCACGCTGCTTGCGCGCTTTAGCCAGTCGCATGTGCCCCCGTAGCTCAGCAGGATAGAGCGACGGTTTCCTAAACCGCAGGTCGTGCGTTCGAATCGCGCCGGGGGCACCAGCTTGCGCGTCCGCCGTTTTCGGGTCCGACTAGTTAGCTTGTTCGGGCGGCACCACCGGTAACGGCAGCGGTATGATGGCAACCCCCTCGTCCACGAGCGCCTTGGCTTCGGCTACCGTAGCTTGGCCATGGATCGTCTCATGCGTTTTATCGCCGACGTGCATTGCGCGCGCATGCTCCGCAAAACTCCCGCCGACCCAACGTGAGCCTTCCAGCACCTTGCGCTGCGCGGCTGCGATGGCGTTTAACGCCGCCTTCACTTCGGCTGGCGGCCCAAGTGTGCGGGAATTTCCCTTGGTCCCGATATTAGGCGACATGACAGCCTTCTCTACCGCCGTATCGCTGCACATCGGACAAGACACCAGCGACCGACCGCGCTGTTCCTCATAAGCGCCTGACGAGGCGAACCATGCCTCGAACACGTGACCGCAGCCGCATCTGAGATCGAAAACGATCACGGCGCGATCGATACGGCCGGAATGGCGCGGCGATGCTGGATCACCGGAATGCGCGCGCGCACTTCCGCCACACGGGTGCTGTCGATCTCGACGACGCTTAGCCCGGGTGCCGCGGCCATGTCGCACACCACCTCGCCCCAAGGATCGATCGCGAGCGAATGGCCATATGTCGCGCGGCCATCCGCGTGCTCGCCGGTCTGCGCCGCGGCGATCACGAAGGCGGCCGACTCGATCGCTCGTGCACGCAACAGAACGTGCCAATGCGCCGAGCCGGTGGGCCGGGTGAACGCCGCAGGGACTGACAGGATCGTAGCGCCGGCATCACTCAGCACGCGAAACAGGTCCGGGAACCGCAGATCATAACAGATCGTGAGGCCGAGCCGGCCAAGCGGCGTATCGAGCACGACTGAGGCAGACCCCGCGGCATAAGCGCCGGACTCCCGCCAGCTCTCTCCGGTTGGCAGATCGACATCGAACAAATGAATCTTGTCGTACCTTGCGCGGACGGCACCGCTGGCATCGATCACGAAGCCGCGATTGGCATAGCGGCCGTCGTCGCGCCGTACCGCAAGGCTACCGAGATGGACCCAGATTCCTGCATTCGCGGCTGCGTCACGAACGGCTGCCAGAACGCGGTCGTCATCCTCTGCCACGATCGATCCGGCCGCACGCGTGCGATCGCGGTCGAGCAGACCGGACATTTCGGGCGTGAACAACATGGCGGCGCCGGAGTCTGCTGCTGCTCGGACCGCATCGGTGATCGTTGCTGCATTTGCCTGCGGATCGATCCCGCTGGTCATCTGCAGGATCGCGGCCTTCACGGCGCGAGCAACGCGTCGAGCTTGCCTGCTCGGTCCAATGTGGCGAGATCGTCGGATCCGCCGATGTGACGACCGTCGATAAAGACTTGCGGCACCGTGGTTCTGCCGTTGGCGCGGTCCAGCATTTCGGCACGCTTGGCGCCACCAAGCGTGATGTCGTGCTCGGTCGGAGTGATGCCCTTGCTCGACAGAAGTTGCATCGCGCGGGTGCAATAAGGGCACCACGCCTTGGTATAAATTTCTACCTGCGCCATTCCCCCGAGGTGTAGGTGCTCGCAGCGATTGTCAATCCGGGTGCGGCCCGTCCAACACGCGCGCCCAGCATAGGATCGACACGCGAGCGGCGCCCGCCCTTAGCATCGCGGCGGTGCAGGCATCCGCCGTGGCGCCGCTGGTATGGACATCGTCAATCAGCACGATCCGCTTGCCGACGATCCGTGCGCGATCGGTAACAACGAACGCCCCGCGCACCGCCTTGCGCCGGCCTGCTGCGCCGAGCCCGCGGAGCACTGGGGTGGCGCGACGTCTAACCAATGCCGACGGATCGCTGACGATGCCGCTCATCCGGCTCAAGGAGCCAGCGATCAGACCCGCCTGATTGAACCCGCGCGACCACAATCGCCAGCGATGTAGCGGCACCGGTACGATCAGATCGGCATCTGCGGGCAGATGCCGCGCCATCAGTCGCGCGGCAGTCGATGCAAACGCCGCTCGACCGCCGTATTTGAGCCGTAGCGCGACAGTGCGGGCAACCGGGCCATAGGCAACAGCCGCGTCCACGCCAGCATGGCGCGGCGGATCGGCGAGGCAATCACCGCACCGTGTATCCTCCCCTCGATCATAGGCGAACGGCATGTGGCAAGCAGCACACCACGGCGGGCCTAGGAAATGCAGCGACGCCCAGCATGCCGGGCAGAAACGGTGATCCGCGATCGTCACCATCCCGCAGCCGGGGCAGCGCGGCGGCAAGGCGAACGAGATGACCGGCTCGATCGAGAACAAGCGCATCAAACGCGCTTGTCGCCCCGACCACGTGCGCGCACAAGCTGCGGCGATGACCGCGCCCGAGATTTTCGACCGCAGCTTACGACGTCGCCGGCGCGACCGAGCCGCGCCAGACTATGCCGCGCATGATTTCGTGCGCGCGGCGATGCTCGACGGGATTGCCGAGCGGCTCAGCACCATACGTCGCGACTTCGTCGACGTGCTCGATCTCGGGTGCTTCGGGGGCGACTTTGTGCCGCCGCCGGGCGCACGCGTGGCGCGGGTGGATGCGGGGTTCGGCTTTGCGCGGGCCGCTGGCGGCGTGCAGGGCGACGAGGATCGGCTACCATTTGCCGATGGATCATTTGATCTCGTCGTTTCGGCTGGCGTGCTTGACCAGGTGAACGATGTACCGGGGGCGCTGGCGCTCGCGCGGCGTGTGTTGCGGTCCGATGGATTGCTCCTTGGGGCGCTGCTGGGGGCGGGCTCGCTGGTCGCACTGCGCGGCGCGCTGCGTGAGGCGGAGCGCGAGCGGCCAGTGGCACGGCTGCATCCGCAGATCGATGTGCGATCCGCGGGCGACCTACTGATGCGCGCCGGCTTTGCGCTGCCAGTGGCGGATGTCGAGACGCTGCGGGTGCGGTATGGCGGGCTCGGGCGGCTGCTGGCGGATTTGCGGGGGATGGCGGCGACGAATTTGCTGGTCGAGCGAGCGCCGTTACCGCGCGAGGCGCTGGCGCGTGCAGCGACTGAGTTCGGTACTGCGGCAGACGCGGATGGACGCACGACCGAACGGTTCGAGATTATCTTCCTGACGGGCTGGGCCCCTTCCCCTGATCAGCCGCAACCCGCGCGACGTGGGAGCGCAACGGCGTCACTGACGGCTGCGTTGAAGAGCGGCTAGTCTCGCCGAAGACTAAGCGTCGGCGCGACGGTTGAGATCGTGGCCGAAGGCAAGCACGCCAACGCCAACGATGGTCCAGAATGCCTCACCACCCTCCATCAACCCAGTGTCGTGCGGCAAGGTCATGGCGCCGGCCATCATCCCGAGACCAAGCGAACCGACGGCCAGCGGCCAGAGGTAACCATGCTGCATCGCACCGCGACCAAGGCCAATAACACCAAGCGCGATCGCGATCGTCAGGCCAATCTCGTGGAAGATGGGATCAACCAGCAAGCCGCCGACGGCGGAAAGCATCGCAAAGAATACTGCGCTGGCAATACAGTGAACGACGCACAGCCCAGACAGCATCATCGCGAGGCGATCAAACCGAAGCGGGCTTTCGAGGCGTGTCATCGTCGTCATCTTGCGCCGATGTAGCGCGGCGGCGGCAGGGTTACAATATCACATCAACCTTAATCGACCGATCGTCATTGCCGCTGGCCGGGCGCAGGCATACATACATGTATGCTCCAGCCCAGCCCCGGCTTTCGCGTCTCCGCCCGCCCCCGCGCGATTGCGCGCTGGTTGTATATGGTGGCCGCTCTCATCGTTTTGATGGTGGCCGTTGGCGGCATCACTCGCCTGACCGAATCCGGCCTGTCGATCACCCAGTGGAAACCGATCAGCGGCATCCTGCCTCCGCTTAACGCCGCGCAGTGGCAGGCGGAGTTCCTCAATTACCAGCGCATCCCCGAATATCAGCAGATCAATCAGGGCATGACACTGGCTGGGTTCAAGGCGATCTTCTTCTGGGAATATGTGCATCGCTTGCTTGGCCGTGTGATTGGGCTGGCGTTCGCGCTGCCGCTCCTGTGGTTTGCGGTGCGACGCCAAATCCCGCGCGGCTATGGCGTGCGGCTCGTCGCGCTGCTTGCACTTGGCGGACTGCAGGGCGCAATCGGCTGGTGGATGGTCGCGTCGGGGCTGTCGGTGCGTACCGACGTGAGCCACGTGCGGCTTGCGGTCCATCTTTCGACGGCGTTGTTGATCCTTGCAGGTGTCGTTTGGACTGCGCTTGACCTTGATGACCTCGCGCATAGCCCGATTGCTAGGCCAGCGCGGTTGAAGCTGTTCGCAGCGGCCGCGCTGGCCTTGCTCGCGCTGCAGATCGTGGTTGGAGCGTTCACTGCCGGACTTGATGCGGGTTATGCGTTCAGCAGTTGGCCTCTGATGGGCGATGCGCTCTTCCCGGCCGGGGCACCGATGCTTGATCCAGCTTGGCGCAACACAGTTGATAACCCACTGGTCGTGCAGTTCATCCATCGCTGGTTTGCGTTTGCTGCAGCGGCGGGGCTTGTGTGGCTAGCCTTCGCGGCGCGCCGGCGTGGAGCAGCCAATCTATGGGGCGCCGTGATCCTGCTGGTTGGATTGCAGATCGTGCTGGGTATCGCGACGCTGCTGACCGGCGTCCAGATCGCAACAGCGGTCGCGCATCAAGTCAATGCCGCGGTCCTACTGATCGCAGCAGTAGCGGCAGCCCATGCGGTTAGTCGACCGACGGCAACTTAATGGCCGCCGCGTGTGTGCGCGGCGGCCGATGCTATTTACTTGCGGACGATCTCGACGCGGCGGTTGCGTGGATCGGAAGCGCGCAAACCTGGCCGCGGGCGATCGAAGCCATAGCCTGAGGCTTGGAGCCGCGCCGCAGGCACACCCTGGTTGACGAGATAGGTCACCACACTCTCGGCGCGGCGGCGCGAGAGTTCCTGGTTTTGCTGCGGCGTGCCGACCGTGTCGGTGTGGCCCTCGATCGCGAAGCTTGCCGCGCCGGGGTTCTCGCGAAGCACCTTGGCGAAGATATCCGCCTGCTGGCGGGCACCCGGGGTTAGCTCGGCCGAGCCGAGTTCGAACGCGAGGCGCATGTCGAGCGTGCTTGGGCGTGCGGCACCGACCGCGGCGGGAGCTGCCTCACGCGGCGCGCGACGCACGTACGACTGACCGGAACGCTTCACCGGCGCAGCAATCGCTGCGACGCTCTTGGCAGGGGCCGGTCGAGCAGACGACTCGGTCGAGATGTTGGCGAGGCTGAACTTCTTCTCGGCGCCGATCTTACAGACACCGGAAACGAAGCAACGCGCCTCCTCTTCCGACACCGCATCCTGCGCAAGTGCAGGAGAAGAAACCACAAATAGTGCGCCGATAGCCGCGGTCGCAGACAGTACCCGCCTCATGACAATCCCCAGTGCCGATAATCTTTAATGAAGTCCCCATATTCCAGTGCAACCCTTCAAACAAGTTTCAATTGTCGCGCACGCCTATAAAAGGAAAGTATTCGCGGTATCTGCGATACACGTCCGGGATACTTATCATGGATCATAATCCTGCGCTGGCACGCTGCTTTGACCCGAGGATGTCGGAGTGGAGGATCATGATCTGGTGAACACCGAAGTGGCAATACCCGCTTGGGCTGCAGCGCTCATCCGCCTTACCATCGCAGTCATCATGGCGACGGTGATCGTCTTTGCAGTACGCTTTGGGTTCGAGCGGGCAGCGGAGGCGCTGCCGATCGGCGATTATCCCGCGCTCGCGGAAAGCGCGGTCACGCTGATCCTCTTCGGGATGCTTGCGCTTGTAGCAACAGTCGGGCTGCAGATCGCGCGAGAGAGGCCGGTAGTCGGAGATCGCGCAGGTAGTGGCGTGGCGCTTGGGATCGGGCTGGGGGTAAGCGGTGTCGCGATCGCGTTATCGCTGGCGACAATTGCCGGCGTAATCCACGCAGGGGTGACCGGCTCCGCGATCGGGTTGCTCTTGCCACTCGGTACGTTGCTGACGCTGTTCCAAACCGGGGTCGAGGAATATTATTTCCGCGGGTGGCTTCAACCCGCATTGCAGCGTGGTTGGGGCCGCTGGCCGGGTTTGGCGGCAAGCGCTGCGGCTTTCGCGGTGCTTCACCTCGTCGGGGGTGCCACGACGAATGTGAGCCTGGTATCGATAACATTGGCGGGGTTATGGTTCGGGCTGCTCGCGGAGCGGTCGGGCGGTCTCGCGCTGCCGATCGGCGCGCATTTCGGCTGGAACTGGGCGGAAGAGATGCTGTTCGGCGCTGCACCGAACCCGGGGATCGGCAGCTATGGTGCGCTGATCGATCTCGATCTGTCCGGCGCGCTGCGCTGGTCGGGCGGCGACGAGGGACTGAATGCGAGCTTGGCCGGGATTTTCGTGCTGGTCGCGTTGATCGTGCTGACGGTCGCTTGGCCGCGCGAGGAGGCGACGGTGAGCGCCGTACCGCTGCGGGCTTAGCAGGTGCCGATCAGGCAGTAGGCGGCCATCGCCTCGTAATCGGAACGGCGGGCTCCTGCGATCTCGGCGAGCGCCCGCGGCAGCGGCTCGGCTGGTGCGTCGGGGCCGGCGAACCCGGTCGACGCCTCCACGCGACCGTACCAGTGCGCAGCCCATATGCCGTCGGCGGGATGGCGACCGGCGGGCCATGACAGCATTGCCGGATCCCATTCGATGCCAAGCGCGGCACAGAGCGCGCCAAGCGTTCCGGCGGGATCGCGCAGCACGTCCGCCGAGTCGATCACCGGCGGAGGGGTGCCGAGCCGCTCGGCCTCACGGTCGAAGAAGGCGCGTTGTTTGGCGATGCCGAGATCCTGCGCGGTCACGGTTTCGCGCTTTGCGGCGTAGGAAGCGGCGATGCGTGCCGGGTCGCGGATCAGGAAAGCGTGGGTGACACCCACGAGGTCGTCTGGTGCGACCGGGCCGACCATGTGATGCGGCATGTGCTTCTGATACCAGACCGCTCTACCTTCGGGCGCAGGTCCGGCGAGCGTCGTCGCGACCGAACGCCATTCGCAGTCCATGCTGGCGACCACTGCATCGCGCATCGGGTGGTCGGCACGGCTGTGGTTCAAGAAACAGCCGTAGAACGGCTCGTCGCTGACCGCGCAATCGCTGCGGCTCGAGAAGCTGCGCATCATCGCGGTCGAGATGTTGCGTGGGCCTGACCACATCGCGATACGCAGCGGCTGCTCGCCGCTCGGGGCGAACCTGCGAGTCACGCCCATTCGCGCTCGACGGCAGCGCGATACAGGCCCTGCAACCGCTCGACCATCGGCCCGCGCTCCGTACCGATCACGCGGCCGTCGATCCGGCCGACGGGCGCCAGGCCGGCGAAGGTGCCCGTGATGAACGCTTCGTCGGCGCCGTAAACGTCAGTCAGCGAGAAGTTGCGCTCGAAGGTCGGGATGCCGGCCGCGCGGGCGCTCTCGACCACGATCCGGCGCGTGATGCCGTCAAGGCAATAGTCGCCGGTCGAGGTCCAGACCTCACCGCCGCGCACGATGAAAAAGTGTGTCGAGTTGCAAGTCGCGACGAACCCGTGCGGGTCGAGCATCAGCGCCTCGTCTGCGCCCGCCTGCGCCGCCTGGATGCAGGCGGTGATGCAGTTGAGCTTCGAGTGCGAGTTGAGCTTGGGATCCTGCACATCAGGATAGCCGCGGCGGACGTGGACGGTGAACAGGTCGAGCATCCGCGTCGCGGTGCCGGGCGCGGGTGATTTCCATTCGGGGATCAGCACGATGGTTGCGGGCGAGATGACGACGCGCGGATCCTGGTACGGCGTCGAGCGGATCCCGCGGGTGACCATCAGCCTGATGTGGACGCCGTCACCGGCCATGTCATTGGCTTCAAGCACGCGGCGCAGGCGCGCGATCAGGGCATCGCGCGTGATGCCGATATCGAGCATGATCGCCTTCGCGCCCTGCCAGAGGCGATCAAGGTGGCGATCGAGGAAGGCGATGCGGCCGTCGTAGACGCGTAAGCCTTCCCACACGCCGTCACCGAGCATGAAGCCAGAGTCGAACACCGACACCTTCGCCTCCGCGCGGGGAAAAAGCTCACCGTTGACGTCGATGAGAACGCTGTCGTTGCGAGGGTCGGGGGTGAAGACGTGCGTGCCGGTTGCGTGATCGGTCATGTGCGGTTCCTAGTTCCTGACCTCACCCGGCTCAGCCGGGCGGGCCCCTTCCCTCTACCGACGGGAGACGGACAAACACTAGATATGCAACGGCCGCCCATAGGCGGCGAGGACTGCCTCGTGCATCGTTTCGCTGATCGTCGGATGCGGGAAGACGGTGCCCATCAGTTCAGCCTCTGTCGTCTCGAGCGTCTTGCCGATCGTATACCCCTGGATCAGCTCGGTTACCTCAGCTCCGATCATATGGGCGCCGAGCAATTCGCCGGTCTTGGCATCGAACACCGTCTTCACGAAACCGTCGGATTCGCCGAGTGCGATTGCCTTGCCGTTACCGATAAAGGGGAAGGTGCCGACCTTCACCTCGTGGCCGGCTTCCTTGGCTTTCGCCTCGGTAAGGCCGACGCTGGCGATCTGCGGGCGGCAATAGGTGCAGCCGGGAATGTTACGTGGATCCATCGCATGCGGGTGACCGCCGGCGATTGCTTCCGCAGCGATGACGCCTTCATGCATCGCCTTGTGTGCGAGCCACGGCGGCGCGGTGATGTCACCGATCGCCCAGACGCCTGCGACGTTGGTGCGGCACGCAGTGTCGGTAATGACGAAGCCACGCTCGTCGGTCGCGATGCCGAGTTCCTTGAGCCCGATGTTCTCGGTGTTGGGCACGATGCCAACCGCGACGATGACGTGGCTGAACTCGGCGGTAGTTTCTTTACCGGCCTTGTCCTTGAGCTTTGCTGTGACGCCGCTGTCGCTGACTTCAAGCGCGGCGACGCCCGCCGACGTCATGATCGTCATGCCCTGCTTCTTCAGCGCTTTTTCGAGATGCGTGGAGACGTCGGCGTCCTCGACCGGGACAAGCCTATCGAGCATCTCGATCACCGTAACCTCGGATCCCATGTCGTTGTAGAAACTTGCGAATTCGATGCCGATGGCACCGGAGCCGATCACCAGCAGCCGGCTCGGCAGCTCGGTGGGCGTCATGGCGTGGCGGTAGGTCCAGACGCGCTTGCCATCCGCCTTGGCGAACGGGAGGTCGCGGGCGCGGGCTCCGGTGGCGACGATGACGTTCTTGTATTGAAGCTCGATCGGCTTGCCATTCTTATCGGAGACGGTGAGTTTTCCTGCACCGGACAACTTCCCGTCGCCCATGCACACCGTGATCTTGTGCTTCTTCATCAGGTGGCCGACGCCCTGATTGAGTTGCTTGGCGACGCCGCGCGAACGCTTCACGACGGCTTGAAGGTCGGCGGCTATTCCTTCGGCCCTGAGCCCATAATCCTTGGCGTGGCTCATGTAGTGGAAGATCTCCGCCGAGCGCAGCAACGCCTTGGTCGGGATGCAGCCCCAGTTGAGGCAGATGCCACCGAGCAACTCGCGCTCGACGATCGCAGTTTTCAGCCCGAGCTGCGCCGCGCGGATTGCGGCGACATAGCCACCCGGCCCGGAGCCGAGGACGACGAGATCATAAGTGTCTGACACTATTCAATTCCTCGGTTCGCGCGCGGCCTTCATCACTTCGGGTACGCTCATTGCCAGCACCGCCAGCATCGTCGCCCAACCTACCGGGTTGAGCGATTCTGCGCCTTGCGGATAGGCCCAGACGGCGGCGCGAAAGATCGCCAGCGTCAGCATCAGGCCGGCGGCGAGATGCAGCAGCTCGATCACAACTGCGCGGTTCATGTCAGGCGAGCATACCCAACGGACTTTCACACAATGTCTTGAAAGCCTGCATCAATTCAGCGCCATCGGAGCCATCGATCGCGCGGTGATCGAAGCTGCCGGTGGCGCTCATCACCGTTGCGATTTCTAGTGCATCATCAATGACATACGGCCGCTTTTCGCCGGCGCCGACTGCGAGGATCATGCCCTGCGGCGGGTTGATCACTGCATCGAACTGCTTGATCCCGTACATACCCATGTTGCTGAGCGATGCGGTGCCGCCTTGAAATTCCTCGGGTTTCAGCTTGCGATCGCGAGCGCGGGCGGCGAGGTCTTTCATGCGGGTGGAGATAGATGATAGCGATGCGGCATCGGCTTCGGTGATCACTGGTGTAATCAAGCCTTCTGGCGTCGACACGGCGACGGAGATGTCGGCGCGCTTGAAGCTGATCAGCTCGTTCGGCGTGAACATCACGTTGCACTTGGGCACTTGCATCAAGGCAACGGCAAGCGCCTTGATCATCAGATCGTTGACCGAAAGCTTCACATCTCGCTTGGCGAGACTTTCGTTGAGCTCGGTACGTAGCTTCAACAACTTGTCGAGGCGCACATCGACGGTGAGATAGATGTGCGGGACTTGCTGCTTCGACTCGGTCAGGCGGCGCGCAATCGTCTTGCGCATGTTGCTAAGTTTGGTGGCTTCGTGGGGGATTTCGGGCACAAGCGACACCGCAAAAGCCGGTGCGGCGGGGGCGGATGCTTCGCTGGCGGGGGCAGGCGCAACATCTGCTGGTGCCGCCGCTTGTTCGCCTTCCAGATCGGCCTTGACGATGCGGCCATTGGGTCCGGAGCCAGTGATCGTCGCGAGATCGATGCCCTTGTCGGCGGCGATCCGGCGCGCGAGCGGGCTGGCGGCGCGGCGCGTGCCGTCCGCCGGCGCCTTCGCAGGGGCTTCGGCGGCGGGCGCCTTGGCTTCGGTCAGCTCGGCGCTCACCGGTTCGCCGGTTTCGCGATCGACCGTGTCGTTGACGATTTCGGCGGCAGGCTGCTTCGGCGCTTCCTGAATGGGCGAAGCCTTCTCAGGCAGCGCCGACTTCTCGGGCGCCGCCGGTGCCTCGCCCTCGGCGTCGAGCAGCAGGATGACCGCGCCGACCTTCACGCCATCGGTGCCTTCGGCAACGACGAGCTTCGACACAACGCCCTCGTCGACCGCCTCGAATTCCATCGTCGCCTTGTCGGTCTCGATTTCGGCCATCAGGTCACCGGATTTGACGGTGTCCCCTTCCTTGACCAGCCACTTCGCCAGCGTGCCCTCCTCCATCGTCGGGGAGAGCGCGGGCATCTTGATCTCGATCGGCATGATGGTTTCTCGAACGGTTCCCGGGGAAGGCGCCACGTCTCTCGCGCCGAGCCCTTGCGCGGTCAACCCCGCAGGCGGATAACGCAGGCTCCCAACAGGGCGGCACCATGCGCATCTATCTGACCGTAATCGACGATACGCCCGAGGCCGAGATCGCGCTGCGCTTTGCTGCGCGGCGCGCGGTGAAGACCGGCGGCGGAGTGGAAATCCTGGCGCTGATCGAGCCGCAGGAGTTCATCGCGTTCGGCGGCGTGCAAGCGACGATCGAGGATGAAGCGCAGCGCCATGCCGAGGGGCTGGTGGCGCAGGCGGCGGGCACGCTGATGACCGAGGCGGGACTGCGGCCCTCGATCACGGTACGGCAGGGCGATGGGCCGAAGATCATTCGCGAGCTGATCGCCGCCAATCCGCAGATCGCCGCGCTGGTGCTGGGCGCAGCGGCCGACGGCCCGCCCGGCGCGCTGGTGGCGCATTTCGCGGGCGAAGTGGGCGCGCTGCCGGTGCCGCTGATGATCATTCCGGGCAGCCTGGATCACGAGGCGATCGACCGGCTGAGTTGAACGCCCGTCGCCCCGTTTTCCGGAACGACGGGCGGCGCCATTTACTGCTTAGTTGCCTTGTACGTACCCTTCGAGCCGTCGCGCGGATCGCTCCAGCTGGCGTCGAGCGTGCGACCATCCGGCGACACGGTGTAGGTAGTCACCTGGACGACCTTGCCGTCACGCATGTCGGTCAGCTCGAGCTTGTTGGCGGCGAGCAGCGCCGCTTTGGTCATCGTCTTGCCGGGATCGCCGACGTTGGGCGCATAATCGCCACCGAACGTAGCATCCAGCGTTTCGCCCATCGGCGACGTCAGGCGTAAGGTATCGCCCTCCACCTTCAGCGTTAGGAGCAACGCGTTGTCGGTGACATTCGTCGTCTTCTCGTCCGTCCGCCACTCGCCCGAGATCAGATGCGCACCGGCGACCGGCGCGCCGACGCGGCGTTGCACGGTACTTTGTTCGACCTTCGTGCCGGCGGCGTTGTTCGTGTTGCTCGCCGACACGGTGGTGGATTTACCGTCGGCGGAAACGACGCGCTTGTTCTCGCCGATGATCTTGCCGTCCTTGCGGAACTGGAAGGTCACCGTGCGGGGATCGACGGTCTTGATCGCGATCTCGTCCCAATAAGGGCGATCGGCGACGGCATGGAATGCGCCGTCCGCGATCGTCGAATAGGCGGGAATACAAGTCTCGCAGGAGTAGGTATTGCCCTTCAACACGTATTTGTCGGGCTTCGCCTCGAGCACGCCCGACTTCGGATCGCCTTTCCACGTGCCGTTGAACACGCTTTGCGCGACTGCCGGAGTGGCGAACATTATGGCGCTGCCAAGCAGCGCGGCGTAAATCTTGGTCATTGAACGAGCGATCCTGTTTCAGGAGTGAGAGAACAGACTCGCGACCTTATGGTATTGTGCAAAAGGTCTATCGTCCCGCAACGCATCGGTCAAAGCCCGCTTGCTCGCCGCGCCATTTCGCCGCAACAGCGCGAAATGCGCCACATTCTCTCCCTCGCCGCCCTCCTTACCACCACCCCTGTCGCAGCACGCGAAGTCCCGTCCACTGAGCGGCTACGCGGGTCGGTGGAGAAGCTCGTTTCATACGGCACGCGCCATTCGGCGTCATCGGCGACCGATCCGGTGCGCGGGATCGGCGCGGCGCGCGACTGGGTGGCGCGTGAGTTCGCCACGATCGGGCAAGGCTGTGGCGGGTGTATAACGGTGGAGCGGCTGTCGCGCCGCTTCGTCAATGCGCGCGCGCCGGGCGGCGTGGTGATCGAGGATGTGCTCGGGATGCAGCGCGGAACCGATCCCAACCGCTACATCATCGTCGGCGCGCATATCGACAGCCGGGTGAGCGACGTGATGGACACGACATCCGACGCGCCGGGAGCGAACGACGATGCGAGCGGCGTTGCGCTGGTGCTGGAAGCGGCGCGGATCCTGTCGAAGGAAAAGTTCGTCGCGACGATCGTCTATGTTGCCTTCTCGGGCGAGGAGCAGGGACTGCTTGGCGCGACGCTGCTGGCGCAGACCGCGAAGGCGCGCGGGTGGCAGATCGATGCGATGTTGAACAACGATATCGTCGGTAATTCGGTCGGGCAGAACGGGCTGCGCGTGGCGGATCGCGTGCGGTTGTTCTCCGAGGGCATCCGCGTAAGCGAGAGCCTGGCGGAGGCGACCGAACGGCGCGCGATCGGCGGCGAGGACGACGGGCCGAGCCGCGCGCTGGCCAAGGCGATCGACGGCGTGGCGGACACCCTGCCCGGCCGCTTCGACGTGTTCGTCGATCGGCGCCCGGATCGCTTCGGCCGCGGCGGCGATCACGAGCCGTTCCTGCGCGAGGGCTATCCAGCGGTGCGCTTCACCGTGGGCGCGGAGAATTGGGATCGCCAACACCAGAACCTGCGCACCGAGAACGGGCGTGTGTATGGCGACACGATCGAGGGGATGGACTTTACCTATCTGGCGAAGGTGACGGCGATCAACGTGGCGGCAATCGCCCGGTTGGCCACCGCACCGAGTGCGCCCGCGGGCGTGACGGTTTCCGGCGAGCTTTCCCGCGATACGACTGTTTCGTGGCAGGCGGTGCCGGGCGCGGCACGGTACAAGATCCGCTGGCGGCGCAACGACAAGGCCGACTGGAGCGACGAACGCGTGGTAACGGGGGCGACCGAGGCGATGCTGAAGGAAGTGTCGGTCGACGATCATTATTTCGGGGTGGCGGCGGTTGGGGCCGACGGGGCCGACGGGGCCGAGAGCATCGTAAGCTTTGCGGGGCGGGCTGCGCGGCGGTGAGACTTGGACTCGGGTTACGTGAGCTGTTCCCCGGCGACGACCGGGGTCCAGTTTCGAGCGGACCGCAACTGGGCCCCGGCCTTCGCCGGGGAGCAGCACAAAAAAGCGCCGCCCCGCCTGTGATGGCGGAGCGGCGCTCGCTTACCCCCCGGTAAGCTGTCTCAGCGGCAGACGCACTTGGGTGCGGGGCGCCATGTCTTCTTCTTCCACACCTTCTTCGCGGCGGGGCGCGAATAGGTGACGCTGTCTTCCCAGATCTCGGTCGTTGTGGTGGTCACCACGGGCTGGCTCTGGACGGTGACAGTGGTGACGCTAGCGCCGGGATAATAATAGCCGTTGGCGTAATAGCCGCCCGCGCCATAACCGCCGCCGCTGGTGACGACGGTGGTGCCGCCAGTGACGACCTGACCACCATTGTGGTGGACCATGGGAGGCGGCGCGACGGCGCGAGTGCCGATCGCGGGCGGGTAGCCGTGCGCTAGTGGGGGCGCATAGCCGGCGCCATAGCCCGGTGGCGGCGGAACGCGGCGGCCGCGATCCTCGGCCTTGTCGATCGTATAGCCGGTGATGGCACCGACACCGCCGCCGATCAGCGCGCCGCCGAGGCGGTTGCCGCGCCCCGCGATCGCCGCACCCGCGACCCCGCCGACGACTGCGCCGACAGCTGCACCGCCGAGGCCACTGTCCTGTCGTGGATAGCCATACGGGGCACCGGGCGCGCCATAGCCCTGCCCTTGGCCCTGATAAGCGTAGCCGTCGTAGCCTTGGTTATAGGCCTGGCTCTGCTGGCCGTATCCCTGCGCCTGGCCGTAGCCCTGGTCGTAATAAATGTAATCCACGCCGTCGGCATCGTACTGATCCCAATCGACGCCGCCGATCGTATCGTAGACCGAGCCGCGACCGTCAATCAGCACGGCATCGTCGTAATACCGCGTCCAGTTATAACCCGCGGTCGGCTGCGGCAGGCCGTAGCCCGCCCAGTCGTTGATGTACCAGTTCGGCGTGACCCAGTAGCTTGGCAGCACCCAGCCGCGCACCGGCCGCTGATAAGCGCCCCAACCGCCCGGCGCGCGCGAACCGCCCCACCAGCGACCCTGAATATGCCCGCCCCAGCGTGGACGGTTGACGACATGGCCGCCGTTATACCCCCCGTTGTTCCAGCCGCCTGGCTTGCCCCAGTTGCCGCCGTGCGGCGCGGTCGGCTTGCCCCAGCCGCCGGGACGCAGTGTGACCGGATGGTTCGGCATAGGATGGCCGGGAGTCGGGCGGTTCCAGCCGCCGGGTCGAACCGGGTTCGGGCGGTTCCAGCCGCCCGGCGTGCTCGGCCGGCTCCAGCCGCCTGCATTGCCACCGCGCACGACCACGCGGTCGCCCGCCTGCGCCGCGGTCGCTGCCGCCATCGACAGCATCGCTGTCGCCGCCAATAGGGTTCGCATCGTTTCGTCTCCCCGATCACACACCATGGCGCGCAACGCCCGCCGTCTTAACGGGTTGCTTACCATTGGCTTGGGGGAGTCGCCAGCTCCGGGGCTGTCCCGGAATGGGGCGGGACGAGGCGGAGGTGGGCCCCAATCGGTCACGCGATACGCGGCGCCAACAGCGCGGCGATGGCTTCGCAGCCGGCGGCGTCGGCGGCGTCGAAGCGGGCGGTGCTGGGGCTGTCGAGATCGAGGACGGCGATCACGCGGTCGTCGGCGACGATCGGCACGACCAGTTCGGAGGCGCTGGCGACGTCGCAGGCGATGTGGCCGGGAAAGGCGTGGACGTCGGGCACCAGCTGCGTCGCGCGGGTCGCAGCGGCGGCGCCGCACACGCCGCTGCCGAGCGCGATGCGGATGCAGGCCGGCTTGCCCTGGAACGGTCCGAGCACCAGCTCGCCATCGACCAGGCGGTAGAAGCCGGCCCAGTTCAGATCGGGCAGATATTGCCATAGCAAGGCGGCGGCATTGGCCATGTTGGCGATCGGGTCGGGCTCGCCGGCGGTCAGCGCGTCGAGCGCGATGATGATCTCGCGGTAGAGCTCGGCCTTGTCGGAGTCCGCGGTGGGGGCGGCGATGTCGAACTGGTACATGGCGGTGGATGTAGCCGCGGCGAGCGCGGGCGGCGAGCGGTTCCTTTACGCGATGCTTACCAGTTCGGTGCTATCGGCCGCGGCGATGTATCACGACGTTACGCTCGCCGCCGCCAGCCGTGCCGATCCGCGACCGGCATCGGCTGTGTCGCATGGCGTCGGGCTGGCGGGGCTCGCCGGGCTGATCGGGTGGATCGCAGTGGCGCGCGCTTATGGCATGGACGGGCCGTATGCGGCGCTGATGAACCTGGTGGCGTGCGGCGTGCCGATGGTGTTGTGGTCGCTGCTGGTCGACAAGGTGCATCGCCGCGTCTCGACCGGGATCGAGTGGACCAACGTGGCGCCGTGGCGCGAGACGATCGACGTGAGTTTGGTGAAGCTCGTCGGGCTTTGGGCGACATGGGCTGGGATCGCGCTGATCTATGCCACCGGGCGGTTTTACTGGGAGGGGAACTTCTCCTTCGCGATGTGGTGCTTCGGGGTAGCGGCGCCGTGGCTGTTCATCGCATCGGTGCCCTATGTGATCTGGCTCGACCGGCGGCTGGTAGAGCCGCGCGACGGGACGTGGGCGCTCGGCGCGTGGCTGACGCATACCGGGACGGCGGCGCCCGAAGCGATCTACAACCATCTGCGGTCGTGGGGGGTGAAGGCGTTCTTTCTCGCCTTCATGCTGGCGATCGTGCCGCCGGGCTTTGCTGAGTTCGTACGCACACCAACGTTCGGCATCTTCGCCGATCCGGTGCGGCTGGCGCAGTGGCTGATCACGTTCATGTTCGTGATCGACGTGGCGTTCGCGACGGTCGGCTATATGCTGACGATGCGACCGCTCGACGCGCATATCCGCACCGCCAACCCCTATGCGGCGGGGTGGATGGCGGCACTGATGTGTTATCCGCCGTTCCTGCTGATGGATGCGGGCGGGCCGCTGGACTACCACCCGGGCACGGCGGAATGGACGTACTGGCTGCAGGGGCATCCGGTGGCGCTTGCGATCGTGGGCGCGGTGCTAGTGGTGCTGACCGGCATCTATGCCTGGGCGACGATGGCGTTCGGCATCCGCTTTTCGAACCTGACGCATCGCGGGATCATGACGCACGGGCCCTATGCTTGGTCGCGGCACCCAGCGTATCTGACGAAAAACCTGTTCTGGTGGATCTCAACGATCCCGCTGCTGTCGACCGGATCAATGGTGGATGCTGCGCGCGCGACTCTGATCCTGGGGGTGGTGAGCGGGATCTATTACTGGCGCGCGCGGACCGAGGAGCGGCATCTGGGCGCGGACCCGGCGTATCGCGAATACAGCGACTGGATCGAGCGGAACGGGCCTGTGCCGCGATTCTTCCGGTGGATCAGGGGGCGGCCGCGCGTGACCGCTTGACGGCGGCGGACGGCGGACGTTCACTGCGCCGCGGGAGGCTATCATGAGCGACTTCGAGGCGGTGTTTGCGACGCTGCGACAGACCATGCTCGGGGTGGCGGGCGATCAGATGATCGAGCGCGATGCGCCGGGCGATCTGGTGGTCCGCACGAACGCGATCGACGCGAAGACGGGCAAGCCGGGTTGGTTCGGCACGGTGACGGTGAAGAAGAGCTACGTCGCCTATCATCTGATGCCGCTCTACACCGCGCCTGAGCTGGCAGAGGGGATCTCGCCTGCGCTGGAGAAGCGGCGGCAGGGCAAGACCTGCTTCAACTTCAAGATGATCGATCAGGCGCTGTTCGATGAACTGGCGGCGCTGACGGGCCGCGCTCACGCAACGCTCGGCTAGTCAGCCCCTCACCTGCCCAGTGCCGCGACCGATCCATTTGTAGGTCGTGAGCCCCTCGAGCGCGACCGGGCCGCGGGCGTGGAGGCGGCCGGTGGCGATGCCGATTTCGGCGCCGAGGCCGAACTCGCTGCCGTCGGCGAATTGCGTGGAGGCGTTCCACAGGGCGATTGCCGAATCGACTTCAGCGAGGAAGCGTTCGGCGACACCCGCGTCGGTCGTGACGATCGCGTCGGTGTGGCGCGAGCCGTGGCGGGCGATGTGCGCGAGCGCGGCGTCGAGATCATCGACGATGGCGACGGCGCAGATCGCTTCGAGATATTCGGTGTCCCAGTCGGCATCGGCGGCGGGTCCGACGCTTGCGAGGGCGCGGACACGATCGTCGCCGCGGACTTCGCAGCCGGCAGCGGTTAGCGCTGCAATGAGCCGCGCGGGATCGGGATAGCTTGAGTCAATCAGCAGCGTTTCCATTGCGCCGCACACGCCTGTGCGGCGCATCTTGGCGTCAACGACGATCGCCTCGGCCATCGACGGATCGGCAGACGCGTGGACGAAGATATGATTGATGCCGTCGAGATGCGCGAGGACTGGCACGCGCGCCTCGGCCTGGACGCGCGCGACGAGGCTCTTGCCGCCGCGCGGAATGATGAGGTCGATCGCGCCTTCGGCGGCGAGCATCGCGCCGACGGCGGCGCGATCGGTTGTGGCGATGCGCTGCACCGCCGCGGCGGGGACGCCGGCGGCTTCCAGGCCGGCGCAGAAGGCGTGGTGGATCGCGGCGTTGCTTTCGACGGCTTCTGAGCCACCGCGCAGGATCACGGCGTTGCCCGACATGACGCAGAGAGCTGCTGCATCGGCGGTGACGTTGGGGCGACTCTCATAGATGATGCCGATCACCCCGATCGGCACGCGTACGCGCGACAGGACAAGGCCGTTGGGGCGAGTCGCGGTGTCGATCACCTCGCCGACCGGATCGGCGAGCGTCGCGACGATTGCGACGCCGTCCGCCATCGCGGCGACGCGGCCAGCGTCTAGGCGAAGGCGATCGAGCATCGCAGGAGAAAGGCCGTTCGCTTCGGCCTTCGCCATATCGGCCGCGTTGGCCGCGAGGATCGTATCGACGGCGGCGCGGATCGCGCTGGCGGCTTCGCGCAGTGCGGCGCGGCGGTGCTCGGTCGGGGTTTGCGCGAGCCAGGCGGCGGCGTGGCGCGCGTCAGTGGCCATGGTGGCGACCATTGTGCGGGGCGATGCGGTGTCGAGCATGATGCTCGACGTATCACGCGCGCGCAGTGCCGGCGAGTCGCAGTGTGTTTTGGTGACTTTGCTCCGACGCGAGGCACCCTATATTCGGGCTATGACCAATCTGTTCGATCGTCGCGCCACGCTCCTCGGCTTCGGTGCAGGGGCGATCACCGTTGCGCTGTCCGCGTGCGGTGCCTCGCCCGCCGATGCCGCGAGCAAGCGCTTCGCGTATCAACTGACCGATGCGCAGTGGCGCGCGAAACTGTCCCCGGCGGCGTATGCGGTGCTGCGGCAGGAGAATACCGAGCGGCCCTACACCAGCCCGCTCAACAAGGAGAAGCGCAGCGGCGTGTTCATGTGCGCGGGCTGCGCGCTTCCGCTGTTCTCGTCGAGAACCAAGTTCGAAAGCGGCACGGGCTGGCCGAGCTTCTGGGCGCCGCTCGGCAATGCCGTCGCGACGCGGACCGATACGACACTGGGGATCGCACGGACCGAGGTGCGTTGCCGGCGTTGCGGCGGGCATCTCGGGCATGTGTTTGACGATGGCCCGAAGCCGACCGGGAAGCGCTATTGCATGAATGGGCTGTCGCTGGCGTTTCGCGCGGCGTGATTTGGGTGCCGTTACATCGACGTTGAGCTTGGTCCGGAAACCAATATTCAAGTTGTGAAGAACAAGCGGGATCCCGGATCAAGTCCGGGATAACAAGCGGGTGCGGAAAAGCGGGCCATGCTCATCCGTCATGCCGGGCTTGTTCCTGCGTCCACCTTACCACACACTCTTCGGCCAATGATCAAGTACCGCAGTGGATGCCGGGACGAGCCCGGCATGACGATGCCCAGCTTTGCCCTGCGTGGAGCGGCTCAATTCGCTATCGTGACGGCGCCCTTCATCGGCACGGCTGCGGCAGTGGCGATGGTGATGTTGGCAAGGCGGGTCTCGTCGAGGTCGCGATCGAGCGTCGGGGCCGAGGGGGCCTGATCGGAATAAATGAAGCCGTTGGTCGGGTAGCTCGAGGTGCCGAGGCCGCCCTGGGGGCCGTACCAAACCTTCACCATGCTCCAGTCGCCCGCCGGCGAGACGTCGATTGCGCGCACGTCACGTTCGATCCCGCCGCGGCGCGACCAATTGGCGTGGGTAAGCAGCACTTCGCGGTCGCTGACGATCTGGCTAACCATCGCCACGTGGCCGACGCGCATGCGGCGGGTCGACTGGAACGATAGGACCGCACCGATCTTCGGCGTATCGCCACGGTCGTAACGGCCGGCAGCCTGGCCCCACCAAGTATTCGCGTTGCCGCGGATCTGGATGCCCGAGATCTCGCGGGCGTAAGGCGCACACTGCCAGAATTGTGCGCTTGCTTCGGTGGCCGTCATCAGGGCGCACGATGCCATCAGCGCGAAACGCGCTGTCAAATTCTTGAAATTCATTGCGACCCCCCGGTCAGCGGATGTTCGTTGCAGCGGGGCTACGGGGGGTCGGAAGATATACCAATAGCTGCGGGAACCTATTCGGACGAACGGTGTTGCCGCGCCGATGAAGTGCCGTTTCGTCGCAGTTTCGTCGAAATTCGGCGCTTATGGCACGGGGTCGACGCGATCCGAATCGAGCGCTTGCATCCGTAGCGCCTCCAACCGCGCCGTATGTTCGGCACGGCCAAACGGGAACTTGCGATAGGCGACCGCGGCGATCAGCGCGAGAACGGTGGCAGTGACGATGTAGATGATCGTCAGGCGATCGACGACCTCGACCGGCACCTGCCCCGGCACCGCCTTCGCCGGGAAGCCGGCAACCGCGAGGATAAGGCCAGTCGCGAAGATGCCGACGCCGCTGGTGCATTTCTGGATGAAGAAGCCGCCGGCGAAGAATACGCCTTCCGAACGGCGCCCAGTGCGCTGCTCAGAATCCTCGACGACATCAGCCATCATCGAAGCGCCTAGAATGTGCGCGGTGACGCCAGCTGCGGTGCCGGCGGCGAGGAAGGCGAAGAGTAGTGGCAGCATCGCCGGCTCGCCGACCTGCGGGAACACACCCGCCAGCCGTAGCCAATAAGGCGCAGTGCCGATGATGATCGCGAGGACCGCAGCGACGGAGGCGGCCTTGGGCTTGCTGGTCGTCTTGCCAAGCTTGGGCGCGACGACGAAGGCGACGAGCACGCCGCCGAATAGCGAGAAGCTGAGCGGCACGAAAGTGGGCAGCGTATAGCCAACGACCGTGATCGTCGTGAACTGCCAGACATAGGTGTAGAGGTAATTCGAGATCGCGTAGGTGATGCCCTGATTGGTATACACAAACAGGCCAGCGATCATCAGGATTACGAAGGCGCGGTTGTTCATCGTCTCGCGCAGGTCCGCGAAATTCTTCTTCAGCGATTGTTTCTCGATCACTGGATTGGGCAGGTTTGGGATTTCGCGGTGCGTGCCGAGTGCGGAGGTGAGGATCGCGAAACCCATGAACAATGCGCCGGCGATTGCGAAGCTCTTGTAACCGGCGGGGTTGAGGAGGCCATTGGGGTATTCGGGAGTCGGCGACAGGAAGATCCAGTAAGCGCCGATCAGCATGATCAGCCCGCCGAGCCAGCCGAACAGGTAGCGAGTGGCCATGATCCGCGTGCGCTCGTCATAATCGGCGCTGAGTTCGGCCGCCATCGCCTGACTTGGCACTTCATACGCGCTCACCGCGCTGCGCACGAGCACCGCCATCACGAAGAGCCAGCCGAGCGTCGCCGCTTGCGACGATTGCGGCGGGTTCCACAGCAGCACCCAGCCGAGCATGATCGGCAGCGCGGAGCCGTAGAGCCACGGGTGGCGGCGGCCCCATTTTGTGCGGGTGCGATCGGAGAGGAAGCCGACGGTCGGATCGACGAAGGCGTCGATCACCAGCGCGAGCATGATGACGAAGCCGACGGTGGCCGCGGGCACGCCGATCACCTGATTATAGAAAAGCAGCAGGAAGGTGCCGAAGCCCGAATCCTTCACGCCATAGGCGGCGGCGCCGAAGCCGTAGCTCGCCATCGTGCCCGAGCGTAGCCGGCGGGCGGGTGGCGGCGCGCCGATCGCGGCGCCGCTGGCGATCGACGCACTCACTGGAACGCCCCCAGCGCGGCGAACATACCGGGGATATCGGGATCCCAGCTCTGCCGCGTGCCGATCGTAATGCCGCCATCGACCAGCAAATGCGTGCCAGTAATGAAGCCGGCATCGTCGCTGAGCAGGAAAGCGACCGCCGCGGCGATATCCTCCGAGCGGCCGGCGCGCTTGACCGGCTGGGCGTGCGCCGCGGCCTGCGCGATTGCCATGTTGGCGAGATCGAGCTTGTCGGCGGGCACGTCGAGATGACGGGTAAAAATGTTGGTGGTGATAAAGCCGGGGATCACCGCGTTGACGCGGATGTTGCTCTTGGCGAGATCCGCCGCAGCGAGCTTCGACAGATGCAGCACACCAGCCTTGGCAGTGGAATAAGCGGTCGGCGCATAGCCGGTGCCGAGCGCCGAAACCGACGAGGTGTTGACGATCGCACCGCCGCCGCGCGCCGCCATCAGCGGCGCGGCATAGCGGATGCCGAGCGCGACCGAGCGGAGCAGCAGCGACTGGGTGCGATCCCAATCCTCCGGCGAGATCTCATCGATCTTTTCGCGCGCGCCGCCTGCGCCGGCATTGTTGAACAGCGCATCGACCCCGCCTGCTGCATCCGCCGCCTCGATCAGCGCGCGGATATCGTCGGCCTGCATGACGTCGCAGCGCTGGAAGCGGATCTTGCCGTTCGAGGTGCTCGCAACCTCGTCGCCGCCAGCCTCGTCGATGTCGCCGATCAAGACCTCGGCGCCTTCCTCGGCGAGGCGCAGCGCCGTCGCCCGTCCAATGCCTGAAGCCCCACCGGTGACCACGGCACGCTTGTTCGAAAAGCGCATCCTCTCATCCCATCCTTATGATTTTTCGGCATCATAGTATGGGGCGTCGCCCGGTCAATCGCGGCAGGTTCGAATTACCGGTAGGGCGCTTGCGGGCATTTTAGCCGCGCGGTACGCGGCGTCGTGTTTTTGGGAGAGATATGATGAGCCTGAGCAACCTCTTCAGCCTGGAAGGCAAAGTCGCGCTGGTCACCGGCGGCAGCCGCGGGATCGGCAAGATCATCGCGCGCGGTTTCATCGAACAGGGCGCGAAGGTCTATATTTCGTCGCGCAAAGCGGCAACGTGCGAGGAGACGGTGGCCGAGCTGGGGCCGAACTGCGTCGCGCTGCCGCATGATATCTCGACCGTCGAGGGATGCCGTGCGCTGGCGGCGGAGCTGGGCGAGCGCGAGGCGCATCTCGACATACTCGTCAACAATGCCGGCGCGGCGTGGGGCGTGCCGTTCGAAGAATTCACCGAGGCCGGCTGGGACAAGGTGATGGACCTGAACGTCAAGTCGCCGTTCTTCCTGACGCAGGCGCTGCACGGGATGCTCAAGACGCGCGCGAGCTATGACGCGCCGTCGAAGGTGATCAACATCACCTCGATCGACGGGCTGCGGCTGAACCCGTGGGATACGTACAGCTATCATGCGTCGAAGGCGGCGCTGATCTACCTGACGAAGCGGATGGCGGCGCGGCTGATCAAGGATGCGATCATCGTCACCAGCCTGGCCCCAGGCGCGTTCGCGAGCGAGATGAACCGCGCGGCGCGCGACCATGGCGACGCAGTGGCCAAGGGCATCCCCATGCGCCGGATCGGCAATGCCGACGACATGGCGGGCGCGGCGATCTTCCTTGCGAGCCGGGCGAGCGACTATGTCGTGGGCGATACGCTGGTGGTGGACGGTGGGCTGGTGAATGCCTCGCTGGGGACAAGCGTGGGCGCCTGATGCGGTTCCTCCGCCCGGTTCTTGTCGAACGGGGCGGAGGGCGCAGGGCTTACCAAAAGATATCGTGGATCACGTCGACGGTTTCGCCGGTGTAGACATCGACCAGGATCGCATCGTTGTAGTAACGGACCCAGCGTAGGTCATCGCCGGCGTCTGGCAGGCGATAGGACCAGGGATCATCGATCCAGTAGTTCTGCGAGAACAGGCTGGCTGACAGCACCGCGCCGATGCCAAAGCGCTGATAGCCTTGGTTCCAGCCATACGGCGCATAATAGCGCGGTAACTGGAAGGCGCTACGATTGGAGACGCGGAAGCGGTTCCAATCGTAGCGCGAGTCGCGGCGCCAATCACGGTTCCAGCCGCCACCGCGCGCGACGCCGACATTGTTGCGGCCGCCAGACCAGACGCTGTTTGCCCGGGGACCGTTACGATCATAATCCCGCCAGCGCTGATTGTTCAGCTCGGCAGCGCTGCGGTTCAGGTCGCGCTGCACCTGGACGCGGCGGTCTTGCGTGCGATCCTGGCGATAGGCCTGAACGTCACGCGAACGATCGGCGCGATACACGTCACGGGTTGCCTGACCGGCCTGAAGCGCCTGGCGATCTCGCTGACGCTCGGCGGTGAACGCCGCGCGGTCGTCTCGCCGCTCGTCGCGCAGCCTTGGTTGGCCGGCAAAGGCGGGTGACTGCTGGGCTTGCCGGACTTGGCGCTGCTGCATCCGCTCGGCGCGCTGCTGCGCGACAGCCGACGGCGCCTGCTGCATCTGTTGCGCCTGACGTTGCTGCATCCGCTCGGCACGCTGCTGCGACATGGCTGCCGGTGCCTGCTGCATCTGCGCCTGGCGCTGCTGCATCCGTTCGACACGTTGCGCACTGCGCTGCTGTGCGTCGCCCGCGGGGGCCTGCTGCGCCTGGCGCTGCTGCATGCGTTCGGCGCGGGCCGCGGTACGCTCGCCGCGCTCGCCGCGATCCTGTGCGACTGCCACACCCGGGATGATCGACGCCGCCGCCAACAGTGCGGCCATGAACTTTCTGCCCATCTTGCTTTACTCCACCGCCGGCACTGGTAGCCCGAAGTTGGACCCACCCTGCCGATGAAAGCCTTATGGACGAAGCGTGGCGACTGCGGGCTGAACCGACCTGTCAGCCAGCCGAAAGGTTTCAGGCAACGCCAGCGAGCTGCTTTGCCCGCGCATAATCCGCCTTGCCATTGGGCGCACGCAGCGACTGATCGGTGGTGACGATCAGCTTGGGAAGCTTGTACCCGGCGAGCTTGTGGCGCAGCGTATCGCATGTGACTCCCTCATCGAACCCGGGCGTCGCCTGCACCACCGCAGCGACGGCCTGGCCCCATTTCGGATCGGGCATCGCGAAAACCAAGGCGTCGTCGACCTGTGGGCAGAGCTTGAGGGCTTCTTCGACCTCTTCTGGGAAGATCTTCTCGCCGGCCGAGTTGATGCATGCCGAGCCGCGGCCGAGCAGGATCAGCGTGCCGTCCGCGGCAACCTGCGCGAAATCACCCGACACAGTGTAGCGCACCCCGTCGATCATGCGGAACGTGCGCGCGCTCTTCTCAGGATCCTTATGATATTCGACCGGGCTCGGCGGCGCGAGGACGACCTTGCCAGTGGCGCCGGAGCCAGGGACGATATCCTTGTCATCATCGTCGAGCACACGGCAGCGCGGGCCGACCATAAACTTGGCTGTTTCTGCCGTGCCGTCCCTGGTGGTGAGCGACGCACCCATGCCGATCGCTTCGGACGAGCTGAAATTATCCTGGCAGGTCGCCTCGGGCATATGGCGGATCAGGCCGTCCTTCACGCCCTGCGTCCACATCACGCCCGACGAACTGATGAGACGGATGTTCGAGACGTCCCAGCGGCCCGGGTTCGCCTCGAGCGACTCGAGCACTGGGCGCGCGAAGGCGTCGCCGACGACGATCAGGCGGTTGGCCTGCCAGCGGTCGATTGCGTCGAGCGCTTCCTCGGGCCGGAAGCTGCGGCTGGAGAGCGTCGCGACGAAGCCGCCGGCGAGCAAGGCGCCGTAGGACGAGAGCAGCCCGGTGCCGTGCATCAGCGGCGGGCCGCAAACGGTGCGCGGGTAATCGGGGTTGGCCGCGGCAAAGGCGGCAGCCTCCGCGACGCTGGTGGGCACCGGCAAGCCCTGCGTGGCGGCGACGGCGAGGCCGATCGCGTTGAGTTCGGCATGAGTCCAAACGACGCCCTTGGGCATACCCGTCGTACCGCCGGTGTAGATAAAGAAGCGGTCGAGCGGATCGCGCGGGATCGCGACCGGAGCGCCCTCCCCTTCGACCAGATCGTCGAAGCGTTCGGCGAACGCCGGCGGCGCATCCTCGCAGCCGATCTCGACCCAGGTGCGGACCAGCGGCGAGCGATCGACCACCTCTGCCACTGCATCGCGCAGCCGGGCGTCGTAGATAAGGACGGTCGCGTCGCTGTCGGCCAGAATATAAGCGAGTTCGTCGGCGACGTAGCGATAGTTGACGTTGACGTGCGTGCCGCGCGCCTTCCAGCACGCCATCAACGCGATCAGATAATCCGCGGAATTATAGGCATAAAAGGCGAACCGCTCGCCCGGCTTGAGCCCGCGCTCAATCAGGGCGCGGGCCAGGTTGTTCGAGCGGGTGCGCAGCGTCGCCCAGTCGACGACCTGATCGCCGTGCGCAAGCGCAATGCGATCGCCGGGGATGGCGGCCTCGACCGCCTCGATCATGTCGCCGAAGTTGAAGCTCATGCCGCCTGCTCCGCTGATGGCTCCGCGGGCTTCAGCTTGCCCCAATATTCGTCGCGTAGCAGCCGTTTGTAGAGCTTGCCGGTGTCATGGCGCGGTAATTCCTCGCGAAAATCCCAGCGGCGCGGCGATTTGACGTGGCTGAGGTTTGCGCGGGCATATTGCGCGAGTTCGTCGGCCAGCGCTGCGCGATCTTCGGAGAGATCCTTGGGCTGGATCACCGCGACGACCTCCTCGCCCATCTCTTCGTGTGGGGCACCGATCACCGCGACGTCGGCGACTTTCGGGTGCGTTATCAATAGGTTCTCGATCTCTGCCGGGTAGATATTCACCCCACCCGAGATGATCATGAAGCTCTTGCGGTCGGTGAGGTAAAGGTAGCCCTCCTCGTCCATCCAGCCCACATCACCGAGCGTCGTCCAGCCCTTCGCGCTCGTGCTTTCCCGGGTCTTTTCGGGGTCATTGTGGTAGATGAACGGAGCCGCTCCCGTGGGATTTAGATCGGTAACTGGTGCCTCGAAGAAGATCGCGCCCTCGGTGCGCGGGGGCACTTCGTTGCCTTCGTCGTCGCAGATGTGGGTGATCGTCGTCAGGTTGCGGCCGACCGATCCCTTGTGCGTCAGCCATTCGGGCGAGAGGATGTTGTGGAAGCCGTTGCCTTCGGTGCCGGCGTAATATTCGCCGATGATCGGGCCCCACCATTCGATCATCGCCTGCTTGACCGGAACCGGGCAAGGCGCCGCGGCGTGCCACACCGCCTTGAGCGACGAGACGTCATATTTCTTTCGGTCGGCCTCGGGGAGCTTGAGCATGCGGATGAAGTGCGTCGGCACCCATTGCGCATGGGTGACCTTGTAACGCTCGATATATTCGAGCGCCTTCTCGGCGTCGAACCGCTCCATCACGATCACCGTGCCGCCGATCTGCTGCACCGCCATCGACCAGCGCAGCGGCGCGGCGTGATAGAGCGGGGCGGGCGACAGATAGATCATGTCGGGATTGAAGCCGTAGAGCCCCTGCCCGATCATCACGAGCGGCGAGACGTTCTCGCCATAGGGATCTTCCGGCAGCGCGAAGCGTACACCCTTGGGCTTGCCCGTGGTGCCCGACGAATAGAGCATGATCTGGCCGGGGGACGGATCGGCGATCGGCGTTTCAGGCTGAGCGGCGGTCGCCTCTTCCCAGCCCTGGTAGCCATCGACGACACCATCGACCATGAAGCGATCGAGATCGTCGACCAGCGGCAGCAGCGCGGTGGCGCACGCCGCGGTGCCCTTCGACGCGATGAACACGCGGCACTCGCCGTCGCGAATGATATATTCGGCCTCAGCCGGCAGCAGCTTCGAGGACAGGCAGGTAAGATAGACGCCGGCGCGCTCGGCCGCCCATGCGACCTCGAAATAGCGCGCCGAATTGTCCATCATCATGGCCATCGCGTCGCCACGCTTGAGCCCGAGCGCGCGGATCAGATGCGCGCCCTGATTGGCGCGGGCGTCGAGCTGGGCGTAGGTGATCGTCTCACCGCTGCCGGCCATGATATAGGCCGGTTTGTCGGGAGTGGCGGCGGCGTGTTTGTACGGATGCGTCATGTGTCTCTCCACCGCGGCGGGCGCTATCGGCCCGCTCGCGGCACATTTTGCTGATCAGCTATCGAGGCGTTCGACGATGATCGCGGGGGCCATGCCGCCCGCCGCGCACATCGTGACGAGGCCATAGCGCTTGTTCTGACGCTCCAGCTCGTCGACGATCGTGCCGATCAGGATCGATCCGGTTGCGCCGATCGGGTGGCCGAGCGCGATCGAACCGCCGTTGACGTTCACCTTCTCGCGCGGGATTTCGAGATCTCGGATGAACTTCTCGGAAACGACAGCGAAAGCCTCGTTGATCTCGAACAGGTCAATGTCGTCGATCGTCAGGCCAGCCTTCGCCAGCACCTTCTTCGCGGCCGGCACCGGGGCGTTGAGCATGAGCGTTGGATCATCGCCGATGTTCGCCATCGCCACGATCCGTGCGCGCGGCTTCCAGCCCATCTTGTCGGCATATTCCTTCGAGGCGAGCAGCACCGCGGCCGCGCCATCGACCACGCCCGACGAATTGCCGGCATGGTGGAAATGCTGGATCTCGAGGTCAGGATACTTGCGGTTGATCTGCGTGCGGAACGTGTCGCCGGACTTGTTGTACGGCATGTCGGCCATCGCAGCGAACGACGGCTTGAGCGCGGCGAGGCCTTCTGCCGTGGTCTGCGGGCGCGGGAATTCGTCCTTCGCGAGCACGACGTTGCCCTCGTCGTCGACGACTGGGACGATCGACTTGTCGAACCGGCCCTCGGCGATTGCGACAGCGGCCTTCTGCTGGCTTTCGAGGCCGGCGTTGTCGAGCTGCTCGCGCGTGATGCCTTCCATGCTGGCGATCGCATCGCCGCAGATGCCCTGGTGCGATTGCGGATGATTGAGGTTCAGTCGCTCGTTGCCCGAGCCCATACCGAGCGGAGTCTTGCCGCTCTCCATGTCCTCGGCGCCCATCGCCGCAGTGAGGCTCATCATCTCGGTGCCGCCGGCGATGACGAGATCTTCCATGCCGGACATGATCTGTGCCGCGGCGAAGTTCACCGCAGTGATGCCACCGCCGCAGAAGCGATCGAGCGTGGTGCCCGAGGCCTTGACGTCATAGCCGGCGTCGAGCGCGGCCATGCGGCCCAGATCGCCACCCTGCTTGCCGCGCTGCGTGCTGGTCGACCAGATGATGTCGTCGACTTCCTCGGTGTTGAGGTTGTTGCGCTCCTTGATCGCCTTGAGCACGGTGGCGGCAAGATGCTGCGGGTGCATGTGCGCGAGCGCGCCCTTGCCCTGCTTGCCGATGCCGCGCGGGGTGCGGACGGCGTCGATGATGTAAGCGTCGGCCATTGCTGCGAACCTCTCCAGAAAACCTACAACCCGCGGTCCCTTTACCGGCGCGGATTTCCGGCATAACCTTCGTTATGGTACAAGGGATGTCAAGCGTGCTGCCAGTTTCGGGACCAATCGCGTTGCCCGTACGCACCCCCGATCTGACGCCGCGCGACTGGCTGGAGGCGGGACAATCGCTGCTGCGGCGCGGCGGATTGCGGGCGCTCAAGCTGCGGCCGCTGGCCGAGGAGCTGCGCGTTTCGACCGGAAGTTTCTATCACCATTTCCGCGACTTCGACGATTATCAGGGGAAGCTCGCGACGTATTTCGCCGAGGATCAGGTGAGTGACCTGATCGCGGCGCTGGAGCGCGCAACCGCCGATCCGATCGGGCGTATCCGGCTGCTCGGCCAGACGGTACGGCGGCGCGGCGCCTCTCGGATCGCAGTGGCGATGCGCGCCTGGGCGGAAAGTGATCCGCGTGCTCGAAGCGCGGTGGAGCGACACGACGAGCTGATGCTCGATTTCCTCGCGCGCAGCCTGATGCAGACGGGCTTTTCGCGCGCCGAGGCGGAAGTGCGCGCTTACGGCCTCATCACGCTGGGGCTGAGCAAGGTGCATGCGCCGCATCTCGACATGGCATCGCTGTTCGATTCGCTGCTCGACATCATGGTCGCGGTGCCCGCGCGGTCATGAAGGCGCTGGTGGTTGCGACCCTCTCGCCCGATCTGTCGGGGACTGCGCTGGTCGACGTGCCGGACTTGGCCCCTGCCCCCGGCAAGGTATTGATCCGTGTGAAGGCGGCGGCGTTGAACTTTCCCGACCTGCTGATGACGCGCGGCGAATATCAGATGAAGCCGCCGCTGCCCTTCTCGCCTGGGATGGAAGTGGCGGGCGAAGTGATTGCCGGCGACGGGTTCGCGACGGGCGACGCGGTAATAGCGGGCACGCGGTTGGGCGGCTTTGCGGAATACGCGCTGGTCGACGCGGCGGTGGTGCGGCGCAAGCCGGCGCATCTGTCGTTCGGCGAGGCGGCGGGGGTCGGCGCGGCGTATCTGACGGCATATGTCGCGCTGGTACGGCTGGCGAAGGTCGAGCCCGGCGAATGGGTGCTGGTGCATGGCGCGACCGGTGGCGTGGGACTGGCTGCGGTGGATCTCGCCAAGGCGCTCGGCGCGAAGGTGATCGCGACGTCGCGATCGGCGGACAAGCTGCGGGTGGTCGAGGCCGAATACGGCGTCGAGGCGGTGCTGCCGGCGCCGGGCTTCCGCGAGGCGGTGAAGGAGATCACCGGCGGCGGCGCTGACGTGATCTACGATCCGGTCGGTGGCGACGTGTTCGACGAATCGGTGCGCGCGATCGCGTTCGGCGGGCGACTGTGCGTGATCGGCTTCACCTCGGGGCGGATCGCGACCGTTTCGACCAACATGCCGCTGATCAAGGGCTTTTCGGTGATCGGCGTGCGCGCGGGCGAATACGGCCGGCAGTTCCCCGACAAGGGGCGCGAGAATCAGGCGGCGATCTGGCGGCTGGCGGAAGAGGGCAAGATCCGGCCGCGCGTGCATGCCGAATATCCGCTCGACCAGTGGCGCGACGCCTTCGAGGCGATGCAGCGCAGCGAGATGGTGGGAAAGATCGTGCTGGTCCCCTGAGGCCCCGGCCCGTCAATAAATACGAATGGAGAGAGTTATGTCGGGTTTCGATTACGTCATCATCGGCGGCGGTTCGGCCGGCTGCACGCTTGCCGCGCGGCTGAGCGAGGACCCAGCGGTCAGCGTCTGCCTGCTCGAGGCGGGCGGCGCGAACAAGGAGATGCTCGTGCGGATGCCGGCCGGCGTCGGCAGCCTGATCAAGGCCAAGAACAAGCATAATTGGGGCTTCTGGACGCAGCCCGAGCCGCACCTCGACAACCGACGTCTGTGGTGGCCGCGTGGTCGCGGGCTCGGCGGATCGTCGGCGATCAACGGCATGGTCTATACCCGCGGCCACCCGCAGGATTTCGACGAGTGGCGCCAGATGGGGCTGACCGGCTGGGCGTGGGGCGACGTGCTGCCGTATTTCCGCAAGCTCGAAGGGCATCATCGTGGCGGCGACCTGCACGGCAGCGACGGGCCGCTGACGATCTCGGGCGGCGAGAGCGACTCACCGTTCCATGATGCACTGATCGAGGCCGGGCGGCAGGCTGGCTATCCCGTCACCGAGAACTTCAACGGCGCGAGCCAGGAGGGCTTCGGGCGTTACGACCTGACGATCGCCAACGGCCAGCGCTGGTCGACCGCGGCGGCGTATCTGCGGCCGATCGAATCGCGCACGAACCTGACGGTGATCACCGATGCGCGGACGGCGGGCATCGTGGTTGCGGGAGGGCGCGCGGTCGCGGTCGATTACATCAAGGACAAGCGCGCCCAGCGCGTCGAGGTGCACGGCGAGGCGATCCTGTGCGCCGGTGCGGTGCAAAGCCCGCACATCCTGCAGCTGTCCGGCATCGGGAACGCCGCTGCGCTGAAGGACGCCGGGGTGCAGCCGGTGCATGATCTGCCGGGCGTCGGCGAGAATCTGCAGGACCATCTCGACATCATCATGAGCTGGCACAGCCGCGGGCTGATGACGGCGTTTTCGCAGACGAAGGGGCTGCGCCAGCTGCGCGTGGGGCTGGAGTATCTGACGCGCGGCACCGGGCTCGGGCGGCAGCAGTTCCTCGAATCGGGCGCGTTCATCTCCTCGCGCGAGGGGCTGTCGCGGCCGGACGTGCAGATCCACGGCGTGCTGGCGATCATGAAGGATCACGGCAGGACGCGGGTAAAGGCGGACGGCTTCTCGTTCCACCTCTGCCAGCTGCGGCCCGAGAGCCGCGGGCGCATCGGGCTTGCCTCGGCCGATCCCAATGCCGATCCGCTGATCTTCGCCAATTACCTGGCGAGCGAGGTCGACCGGCGGGTGATGCGCGACTGCGTCCATATCGGTCGCGAGGTGGCGTATCAGGCGGCGCTCGATCCGTATCGCGGTGACGAGATCACCCCGGGGCGCGACGTGCAGACCGACGCCGAGATCGACGCGTGGGTGCGGGCGAACTCGGAGACGATCTACCACCCAGTGGGCACGTGCAAGATGGGCGCGGACGGCGACAAGATGGCGGTGGTCGATGCGCAGTTGCGCGTGCGTGGGCTCGACGGGCTGCGCGTCGTCGATGCATCGGTGATGCCGACGCTGGTGGGATCGAACACGAATGCGCCGACGATCATGATCGCGGAGAAGGCCGCGGATATGATCCGCGGGGTGAAGGTGAAGGCGGCGCTGGCGGCTTAGGCGACATTCGTCACCCCGCGAAAGCTGGGGTCGCTCAGTCATGGACCGGTGCGCGAGCCGCGGGCGATCCCAGCTTTCGCTGGGATGACGCCTGTGGGGAAGCTTACCGCTTGAGCGCGGCGACGCCGGGGAGGTCGCGGCCTTCCATCCATTCCAGGAAGGCGCCGCCCGCAGTCGAGACAAAGGTGAAGTCGTCCGCCACGCCGGCGTGGTTGAGCGCCGACACAGTATCGCCGCCGCCAGCGACCGAGACGAGGCTGCCGTCGACCGTCAGCGCCGCGGCGGTCTTCGCAAGTGCCACGGTGGCAGCGTCGAATGGCGCGGTTTCGAAGGCGCCCATCGGGCCGTTCCATACGAGCGTGCGGCAGTTCTTCAGGACATCGCCGAGCGCCTCGACCGCGGCGGGGCCGACGTCGAGGATCATCTCATCGGCCGCGACCTCGTGGACGTTGACGGTGCGGATCGGCGGGTTGGCGCGGAATTCCTTCGCCACCACCACGTCGTACGGCAAATGGACGGTGCAGCCGGCACGGTCGGCGGCTTCGAGGATCTCGTCGGCAGTGCCGGTCAGGTCATGCTCGCACAGGCTCTTGCCGACGTTCACGCCGCGCGCGGCGAGGAAGGTGTTCGCCATGCCGCCGCCGATGATCAGGTGATCGACCTTGCCGACGAGGTGCTTGAGCACATCGAGCTTTGTCGAGACCTTCGCGCCGCCGACGACCGCGGCGACCGGATGTTCGGGTGCGCCGAGCGCCTTTTCGAGCGCGACGAGTTCGGCTTCCATCGCGCGGCCAGCAAAGGCCGGAAGCGCGCGCGCGAGCCCCTCGGTCGAGGCGTGCGCGCGGTGTGCGGCGGAGAAAGCGTCGTTGACGTAGAGATCCCCCAAAGCGGCGAAGCGTGCGACGACGGCGGGATCGTTCTTTTCCTCACCGCTGAAGAAACGCGTGTTCTCGAGCACCGCAATGTCGCCGGGCTGGAGCATTGCGACGTTCGCCGCATCGCCTTCCCAATCGACGTAGCGCACCGAGCGGCCGAGCACGGCCGAATAGGGTCGAATGATCTGCGCGAGCGACAGATCCGGGCTCGGCACGCCCTTGGGGCGACCGAAATGCGCCAACACCAGGACGATCGCGCCCTTGTCGGCGAGTTCGGAGACGGTGGCGACCGTCGCGCGGAGCCGCGTATCGTCGGTCACCGCACCATCGGCGAAGGGGACGTTCAGGTCCTCGCGGACGAGGACTCGCTTGCCGCGAAGATCGGGGAATCCGTCAGCGATGTCGTCGAGCGTGCGGAATGACTTGGCCATGGTTCTTCGATCCTGATCGGGTCGCCGACGGCAATCTGGCCGCCCTGCATCACTTTCGTACACACGCCGCCGCGCCAGTCGGGCGTGAGCGCCGCTTCGAGGCCGGGGGCGATCGCCTCCATGCGCGTGCACGGATCGTCCTTGCCTGTGACTTCGAGCACGACGTCGCTGCCGATCCGAATGCGCGCACCGGGCACTTGCGGCAGATCGATATCGACCAGCAGGTTCGCGCGACGCTCGTGCCATGCGAGCGTCGCGCCGATGTCGGCCATCGCGGCCTCCCAGTCGGTGCGCTCGATCAGCGTGACCTGGCGCTTGTACGGCTTGCGGCGCATGCCGCCGCGATAATCGCCAGCGATGCCGCCTTCGAGCGTCACCTCGGCCGCCTCGATCACCTCAATCGGTGCCTTGGGACGCACGTGCCGCGCGATCCCGAGGAGGCGGCCGGGCTCAGTCACCCCAGCTTCGCCATCAGCGCGGCGGTATCGACCATGCGGTTCGAGAAGCCCCATTCATTGTCGTACCAGCTGACGACGCGGACAAGCTTGCCGTCGATCACGGCGGTTTCGAGGCTGTCGACGGTCGACGAATAGGGCGTGTGGACGATGTCGATCGAGACGAGCGGCTCGTCGGAGAAGAACAGTACGCCTTCCATCGGGCCTTCCGCCGCGGCCTTGAGCAGCGCGTTTACTTCCTCGACGCTGGTGTCGCGCTTGGGCGTGAACGTCAGGTCGACGAGGCTGCCGTCGGGCACGGGCACGCGGATCGCGGAGCCATCGAGCTTGCCCTTGAGCTCGGGCAGCACTTCGCCGACGGCGCGCGCAGCGCCAGTGGTTGTCGGGATGATGTTCATCGCCGCCGCGCGGGCACGGCGCATATCGGGATGGATCTGATCGAGGATCTTCTGATCGTTGGTATAGGCGTGGATCGTCGTCATCAGGCCGCGCTCGATGCCGATCGCATCGTTCAGCACTTTGGCGACCGGCGCGAGGCAATTGGTGGTGCACGATGCGTTCGAGACGATGGTGTGGCCGGCTTCGAGCTTGTCGTGGTTCACGCCATAGACGACGGTGAGGTCAACGCCCTTGGCCGGCGCCGAGATCAGCACCTTCTTGGCACCGGCATCGATGTGCTTTTGTGCGCTCGGGCGGTCGGTGAAGAAGCCGGTGCATTCGAGCACGATGTCGACGCCCATCTCGGCGTGCGGCAGGTTCGCGGGATCGCGCTCGGCCGTCACGCGGACGCGCTTGCCGTCGATGACGAGATCATTGCCGTCGGCGGAGACGGTGCCGGGATATTTGCCGTGGACGCTGTCGCGGCTGAACAGCCAGGCGTTTGACTTGGCATCGGCGAGATCGTTGATCGTCACCAGCTCGAGATCGCTGCCGCGCTCCAGCATCGCACGTGCCACGAGGCGGCCGATGCGCCCGAAACCGTTGATCGCAACTTTCGTCATGCCGCCCGATTCTCCGCTCGTCTCGAATATCTCGCGCGCCTTTGCGCGACGGATGCGCCGCGCGTCAACCGCGTGGGACAGGTGGGACTTGCCGATGTCCCGGAGCGGTCCTAATTCGGACGCATGACGAATAGTGACGCTGTGACGCGGATAGACGCCGCGATCAGGCGCATCGAGGCGGCGATCGAACGCCGCGAACGGGAGAATACCGGCCTGCGCCAGCGGCATGACGCGCTGCGCAGCGAAGTGACCGATGCCATCGCGTCGATCGATGCGATCATCTCGCAGGATCCCGACATCGCGCAGGAGCCGAACTGATGGCGCGCGTAATGCTCGAAATCGGCGGTAGTCGCTGGCCGGTGAACTGCCGCGACGGCGAGGAAGCGCAGGTCACGGCGCTGGGCGCGATGCTGGATGCGCGGTGGGCACAGGCCGAACGCGCCGCCGGCGACGCGGGCACGGCACGCGTGCTGCTGCTAATCGCGCTCATGCTCGCGGACGAGCTGGTCGATGCGCAGGAACAGGCGAGCGCGTCGGGCGGCGATGCGGCCCTGGAAAGCGTCGCCGAGCGCCTCGAGAAGCTTGCATCGGCCCTTGAGCGCGAGCGCGCGAATGACTAGATTAGTCGCGACGGGAACTGCCCGGTGCGAGCCTACAAATATCCCTGAGGCTATTCTTCATCCTAGGGGACTGTCCCTGCCCAGGCCCTGGCCTGACGTACATGGTCCCCACCTGACGTACCGCGCGTCAGAGGATATCTCGGCAAACGGCCATGGCGGGCCCGTCACCCTCCCCCTTCGATAAGATGGACAAGCGCACCCTTCGCGCTGCCGCCCGCGCGGCACGCGACGCGCTGGGTGCATCTCTCCCGACGCTCGAGGTGCCGGACCCATTGCGCGCGCTGATGTCGCCTGGGATGATCGTCGCAAGCTATGTTCCGCTCGGCAGCGAGGCCGATCCGGCGCCGCTCATGGCTGCGGCCGAGGCGGCGGGCTGCACGATCGCGCTGCCACATGTGGTCGATCGCGCGACGCCGCTGCGGTTCCTTGCGTGGCAGCGAGAGACGGCGCTGGTGATCGGGCCGCTGGGGTTGCATCAGCCGCCGGACGACTCCGCCGAGGTCATGCCCGATCTCGTCCTGACGCCGCTGGTGGCGTTCGATCGCGTACTTGGCCGCATCGGCCAGGGTGCGGGGTATTACGATCGCGCCTTTGCACGCTTGCCCAACGCACATCGCATCGGGGTCGCGTTTTCGGTACAGGAGGTGGCGCACGTGCCGGCCGACCCGTGGGACGTGCCGCTGCACGCCATCATCACCGAACAGGAATGGATCACATCATGAACCCATCGTGGCGCAAGCCGGTCGGCATGCTGGCGATCCTGTTGCTGATTGCGGTGTGGTGCGTGGTCATTATCAGCTTTTCCGAGGTCATCAGTGGCTGGCACTGGGCGGCTCAACTGATGTTCTATCTGGTCACCGGGATCATCTGGATCACGCCGCTGAAGCCGCTCCTGCGCTGGATGGAGACCGCCCGCTGGCGTTGACCGCCGCGCCGTGTTCCTGATACGTTCTCGTTGATGGCGCAGGTGAGCAAGCGAGTCGTGCGCGGTGTGACGCTGAACGGCGAGAGCAAGCGCTTCGGCTTGCCGCAGACCGAGGCGGATGGCGACTGGCTCGACATGCGTGACGAGATAGACGGGCGTCCGGCGCCGGTACGCACGACGGTGACGATCGAGCGGCCCAAGACGATCATCAGCCGCAACACCTCGCCCGACGTGCCGTTCGATCGCTCGATCAACCCGTATCGCGGGTGCGAGCATGGCTGCATCTACTGCTTCGCGCGGCCGAGCCATGCGTTCCATGATCTTTCGCCGGGGCTCGACTTCGAGACCAAGCTGTTCGCCAAGCCTGATGCGGCTGACTTGCTGCGGGGTGAGTTGGCGAAGCCCAGCTATCGCTGCGCGCCAATGGCGCTGGGCACCAACACCGATCCTTACCAGCCGATCGAGGGCAAATGGCGCATAACGCGGGGCGTGATCGAGGTGCTGGCGGCGTGCGATCATCCACTTGTGATCACGACAAAATCCGACCGCGTGGTGCGTGATCTCGACCTGATCGCGCCGATGGCGGCAAAGGGCCTGGTGGGGGTCGCGATCTCGATCACATCGCTCGACCCGAAGATAGCGATGACGATCGAGCCGCGCGCGCCGCATCCCGAGAAGCGGCTGGCGGCGGTGCGGCGGTTCGCCGATGCGGGCGTCCCCGTCTACGTCAACATGGCGCCGGTGATCCCCGCGATCACCGACAACGAGGTGGAGGCGATCGTCGAGCGGGCAGCGGCAGCAGGCGCGCGCGGCGTGTCGTTCATCCCGGTACGGCTGCCGTGGGAAGTGGCGCCGCTGTTCCGCGCGTGGCTCGACGAGCATTTTCCCGAGCGTGCAGGCAAGGTGATGGCGACGATCCAGTCGCTGCGCGGGGGCAAGGACAATGATCCCGGTTTCTTCTCGCGGATGCGTGGGGAAGGGCCATGGGCGGAGCTGTTGCGCACGCGCTTCCTGATTGCGCGGCGCAAGCACGGGATCGATCAGAACCGCGAAAAGATGCAGTTGCGCTGCGACCTGTTTCGGCCGCCGCGGGGGCCGCAGGGGGAGCTGTTCTGATGAGCGATGCGCCGCCGCTGCTCGAGATAGTGTTCGCAGGGCCAGTGATCGAATGGCGCGGGCCGGCGCCGTTCTTCTTCGTCGCGCTGCCCGACGATCATGCGGAAGCGGTGCGCGCGGCGGCGCGGGCGGCGAGCTACGGCTGGGGCGTAGTGCCGGTGACCGCGACGATTGGCGCGACGCGGTTCACGACATCGCTGCTCCCGCGCGCGGGCGGGTATCTGCTGCCGCTAAAGGACAAGGTGCGGCGGGCTGCGGGGTTGGTGCTTGGCGATGTGGCGGTGGTGGTGATGCGGGTCGACGCGACTTAGTCTCTAGTCCGCTTCCTGAGGGAATGGCCTGTCGGTCAAAATCGCGTCGAGGCGCCCAGGAAGATCGTGGATCGATCCGAATTGCCGCTGAACCCGATCCGTGTGCCGGCATCGAGCAGCAAATTCTCGCCCACTGCGAGCGTCAGCCCGGCCGACGCGATCGCCTGATAGCGGCGCTCGATGCCGGATGCGGCGCCGCGCGGCAGGATGCCGACGTATTCGACGTACGCGCTCACTGGCCCCGCGACCAGATGGCCGAGCGTGACGCTGTGAACCAGATCGAGGCCGTAGGCTTGCGCCTCGTCGCGGTAGACGAGATCCGCTTCGAGCATCGCGCCGAGCGACCAGTCGCCGAACAGGTCGATCGCCATCGGCAGGATCAACCCCGCTTCGACGTGACCGTTGGAGAGCCCGCTAGTGCCGGTCGGCAGCTTTATGAACGGCATGACGCCGAGTGCGACGCCTTCCCCATCGTTGCCCTGCAGGTTGATCTTGAGGCGGACGAGCGTGTCGTCGCCGAACCCCTGGTCGACGCCATCGTCGCCGACGACGCGCTGATACGGGGTGAAGAGCAGCTGCAGATCGACGTTGTCGAGCAGGCCGAGCTTCAGGTTCACCGGCAGCACGTCGAGCGTCCGGCTGCGATCGCGGCCGAGCGTGTATTCGGCGGCGCTCAGCTCGATCTGCAAGTGCCCGGCATTGAGGGTGTAAGGGCTCTCGGTGGTGTCAGGACGATCGGTATTGAAACCGCGCAACCGATCGCGCGGGACGGGATCGAACAGCGTATAGCGCTCGGGCGGAGGCGCTTCCGACTGGGGCGCAGGTTCGGCGGCGGCGGCGGAGAGGGCGAGCAAGATGATCATCGTCCGTCCGCCCTCTTCAACCTGCGAGCGCCCGCTCGCACGATCAGCCGACCAACGCTAGCCGCGTTTCCGATTGCCGTAGCGTCACCTCGCGAACCCCGGGCAAATCCTCGATGCGATCCACCAGTTCGCCATCAAGCAGGAAATCGCGACCGAGCAACAGCAGCGCTTCGCCACCCGGCACGGTCGCTCGGACGAGCACCTCACCGCGCGCGCCGCGGTGGTGCTCGAGCAGGCGTGCAAGGGCGGGCAGCGCGGCGGGTTCGGCGACGGCGATCTCGACCACGAAGCGCGCGAGCGAGGCCAACGCCTCGAACGGCTGCATGCGCTTGACGGTGACGCGCGGGGTTTCCTCCCCGGGGCGGCGATCGAGTTCCACCGTGGCGAGGCCGCAGCCGCCGGCGCGCGCGGCTTCCTCGAGGTCGGCGGCTACCGCATCGTCGAAGCAGGTCGCGATGAACTGGCCGCTCTGGTCGCTCAGCGTCGCCATCAGGTAGCGCTTGCCGCGCGCCGAGGTACGCCAGCGCGCTTCCTCGACGAGTACTGCCATCGTGGCGCCGGCGCGCGTGCCATCGTCGGGGATCGATAGCTCGCCTAGGGCGGCATATTGCCGCGCACCGTGGGCGCGAGCGAGATGCGCGTGGCGATCGACCGGATGCGCGGAAAAGTAGAAGCCGAACGCTTCCTTCTCCTGCTCCATCCGCTCGGCCATGCCCCAGCGCGCGGAGGCGGGAAGCTTGATCGCGTCGCCGGCGGGCTCGGCATCGCCGAAGAGACCGCCCTGCCCGCTGGTGCGCGCGTCGTGCTGCCGCGCGGCGACCGCGAGCATCGTTTCGGCCACCGCGTAAACCCCGGCGCGGTTCGGCTCGATCGCATCGAAGGCGCCTGCGGCGGCGAGCGTTTCGAGCTGGCGCTTGTTGAACAGCCGCGGATCGACGCGCCGCGCGAGATCGTCGAGCCGCTCGAATACGCCACCTTCGTCGCGCTCGGCGACGACCTTCTCCATCGCCCCCTCGCCCACCGACTTGAGCGCGGCGAGCGCATAGCGCACCGCCGGACCATCATCGGTGATCTCGACATCGAAGTCGGCGCGGCTATGGTTGATGTCTGGTGGCAAGCACTTGACCTGCATTCTTCGCATGTCGTCGCAGAAGATCGCGAGCTTGTCGGTCTGATGGATGTCGTACGCCATCGAGGCGGCGAAGAACTCCTCCGGTTGGTGCGCCTTCAGCCAGGCGGTCTGGTAGGCGAGCAGGGCATAGGCGGCGGCGTGGCTCTTGTTGAAGCCGTAGCCGGCGAACTTGTCGATCAAATCGAACAATGCATTGGCGCGCGCGGCGGGGATCTGGTTGTGCGCGGCGCAGCCCTCGACGAAGGTCGCGCGCTGCGCATCCATCTCGGCCTTGATCTTCTTGCCCATTGCGCGGCGCAGCAGATCGGCGCCGCCGAGCGAATAGCCGGCGAGCACCTGCGCCGCCTGCATGACCTGCTCCTGGTAGACGAAGATCCCGTAGGTTTCGGCGAGGATCGGTTCGAGCAGCGGATGCGGATAGTCGATCGCCTCGGTGCCCTGCTTGCGGCGGCCGAATGACGGGATATTGTCCATCGGGCCAGGGCGGTAGAGCGAGACGAGCGCGATAATATCGCCGAAGTTCGACGGGCGGACGGCCGAGAGCGTGCGGCGCATTCCTTCGGATTCGAGCTGGAACACGCCGACCGTGTCGCCCTTCTGCAGCAAGGCGTAGACCGCCTCGTCGTCCCATGTCAGCGCGTCGAGATCGACATGGATGCCGCGTTTATCAAGCAGTTGCAGCGCGCGCTTGAGAACCGACAGCGTCTTGAGGCCGAGAAAGTCGAACTTCACGAGGCCGGCGCCCTCGACATATTTCATGTCGAACTGCGTGACCGGCATGTCCGAGCGCGGGTCGCGGTAGAGCGGGACGAGCTGCGACAGCGGGCGATCGCCGATCACCACGCCGGCGGCGTGCGTCGACGCGTGGCGCGGCAGTCCTTCGAGCTGCATCGCGAGATCGAGCAGGTGACGGACCTGATTGTCGTTGGCGTATTCGCGGTGCAGTTCGGCGACACCGTCGATCGCGCGTTTCAGCGTCCACGGATCGGTCGGGTGGTTGGGCACCAGCTTGGCGAGTCGATCGATCTGGCCATAGCTCATCTGCATCACACGCCCGGTGTCCTTGAGCACCGCGCGCGCCTTCAGCTTACCGAAGGTGATGATCTGCGCGACCTGATCGCGGCCGTATTTCTCCTGGACGTAGCGGATCACTTCGCCGCGGCGCGTTTCGCAGAAATCGATGTCGAAATCGGGCATCGACACGCGTTCCGGATTGAGGAAGCGTTCGAACAGCAGACCGAGCTGGAGCGGATCGAGATCGGTGATCGTCAGCGACCAGGCGACTACGGAGCCCGCACCCGAGCCGCGGCCCGGCCCGACCGGGATGTCGTGCGACTTCGCCCATTTGATGAAGTCCGCGACGATCAGGAAATAGCCCGGGAACCCCATCTGGATGATGACATCGAGTTCGAAGTCGAGGCGAGTGCGGTAAGCGTCCTGCCAGCCATCGGCTTGCGGCTCGCTCGCGAGCTCCTCGATCCGCTTCAACCGTGCTTCGAGGCCGGCATGCGCTTCGGTGCGGAGCATCGCGGCCTCGCCCTCGCGGTCGCCTGCGAGGCTGGGGAGAATCGGGGCACGTTTCGGCGCGGCGATGGCGCACCGCTGCGCGACGACAAGCGTATTAGCGATCGCTTCGGGCAGATCGTCGAACAAGGCGCGCATCGCATCGGCGGGCTTCATCCACGCGTCGGGCGAACTGCGCGGGCGATCATCGCTTTCGACGTAGGTGGAATTGGCGATGCACAGCAGCGCGTCGTGCGCGGCGCCGAAGGTAGCTTCGGCAAAGCAGCAAGGGTTGGTCGCGACGATCGGCAGGCCGCGATCGTAGGCGACATCGAGCAATGCCGCTTCGGCACGCTCTTCGACGTCGTCGCCGCGTCGGGCGATCTCGACGTAGAGTCGGTCGGGGAATAGCGCCGCCAGGCGATCGACATATGCGGCGGCGCGGGCGGGCTGATCCTCGGCGTATAGCCGGGCGAGCGCGCCCTCCCCGCCGGCGGTCAGCGCGATCAGCCCTGCTGTGCATTCGGCGAGCGAAGTGAAACAGACGTGCGGCGGCAGGTCGATCGGGCGATCAAGGTGCGCGCGGCTGACCAGCTCACACAGATTATCGTAGCCGCGCGCGTCCTGCGCGTAGAGCGCGAGCCAGTCGACGATCGGCGCGACACCATCGGGCATGTCAGGTCGGGCAACGCCCAGCATCGTCCCGATGATCGGTTGCACACCGGCATCCTGTGCCGCGTCCGAAAAGGCCATCGCCGCATAGAGGCCGTTGCGATCGGTCAGCGCGGCGGCGGGAAACCCTAGCTGCCACGCACGCTTGGCGATCGCCTTGGGCTCGATCGCCCCGTCGAGCATCGTGTAGGACGAGAAGATACGAAGTGGAACGAACCCGGAATGCGGCATCACCCCACGCTAGGGACTCGGCGCCGATTCCGCCAGCGGCGTGCGGCGGATCGTTGTGGACGAAATGCGGCTAGAGAAGCTTCTCGATGTCCTTGCGAATTTCCTCGGGCTTCGTCGTCGGAGCGTAGCGCGCGACGACATTGCCCTCGCGATCGATGAGGAATTTGGTGAAATTCCACTTGATCGCCTTCGAGCCGAGCAAGCCCGGCGCTTCGCTCTTCAGGCGTTCGAACAGCGGATCGGCGGTCGGGCCGTTGACGTCGATCTTGGCGAAGACGGGGAAGGTGACATCATAGGTCAGCGAACAGAAGTTCGCGATCTCGGCCGCATCGCCGGGCTCCTGCGCGCCGAACTGGTTGCACGGGAAACCAAGCACTTCGAAGCCGCGCTCGCTATAACCGCGGTGCAGCGCCTCGAGCCCGGTATATTGCGGGGTGAAGCCGCATTTGGAGGCAGTGTTGACGATCAGCAGCACCTTGCCGGCATGCGCATCAAGCGACGCGGTGCTGCCGTCGGCGGCCTTTACCTCGAACTGAGTGATCGCAGTCATCGCCCCTCCCCCTCATGCCTTGCGAGCAGATGCTGGAGGTTCTGCCTGACTCCCGGCCATTCGCAAGCGATGATCGAATAGACAACGATATCGCGCACGCGGCCATCCATCACCTGGTGCGAGCGGAGCACGCCATCACGCTTGGCGCCGAGCCGCTCGATCGCGCGTTGCGAGGCGCGATTGAACCAGTCGGTGCGGATCTGGACGGCGTTGCAGCCGAGCACCTCAAAGGCGTGGCCCAGCAGTAGCAGCTTGGCCTCGGTGTTGACGCCGGTGCGCTGCACCGAGGAGGAATAGAAGGTGCCGCCAGCTTCGACCCGGCGGTGCGCCTCGTTCATCCGCATGTAGCGCGTGAGCCCGACGATCCGATCGTCAGGCGTTACCACCGCGAACGGCATCGAGCGGCCGAAATCCCGCTCCTTGAACACCGCCGCCATGAACGCCTCGGGATCGCGCAACCCAGAGACATTGGCGTGGAACAGATCGATCAGGCCCTCGGCGGCCGCGGCGAGCGCGTCGCGATCCTCGGCAACGAGCGGGCGGAGTGTGACATGCCGGCCGGTGAGCACCGGCGGATCACGCCAAGGGTTCACTGCAGCACGCCTTCGTGAAGGCGAACGACGCGGTCCATCTTCGCCGCCAACCGCTCATTGTGCGTCGCGACCAGCGCGGCGGAGCCTTCCTCGCGCACCAGACGAAGGAATTCGCCGAGCACGCGATCGGCGGTACCTTCGTCGAGGTTGCCCGTCGGCTCGTCGGCAAGCACCAGCGCGGGGCGGTTGGCGAGCGCGCGGGCGACCGCAACGCGTTGTTGCTCGCCCCCGGAGAGCTGGCTCGGGCGGTGCGTGAGGCGGTGGCCGAGGCCGAGTGCGGTGAGGAGCGTGGCGGCGCGCGCATCGGCCGTCTCGCGCACTGTGCCGAGGATCAACTGCGGGAGAACAACGTTCTCCAGCGCGTTGAAATCGGGCAATAGATGGTGGAACTGATAGACGAAGCCGAGTTTGTCGCGGCGCACGATGGTGCGGCCGTGCGCGTCGAGCTTGGCGGCTTCCTCACCGGCGATGCGGATCGAGCCATCGAACCCGCCCTCCAACAGCCCGACCGCCTGGAGCAACGTCGACTTGCCCGAGCCCGAGGGGCCGAGCAGCGCCACGATCTCACCCGCGCCGACCGACAGGTCAACGCCGCGCAGCACCTCGATAGTCTCGTCGCCCTGCGTGAAGCTGCGCGAGAGTCCGCGGGTCTGGAGAACGGCAGTCATCGATCCTCCCCATCGAAGATGGGGAAGGGGACCGCTTGCTGAAGGCAAGTGGTGAAGGGGAAACGCCTCACGCGCATCGCCCGTGGCAATTCCCCTCCACCATTGCTGCGGAATGGTCCCCCTCCCCGCTTTGCGGGGAGGATTGAGATCGGCTTACTCATAGCGCAACACCTGGACAGGATCGGTGCTGGCAGCCTTGTACGCCGGATAAACCGTCGCGAGCAGCGTCATCAGCGCGGTGATCAGGACGATCGCCACGATCTCGACCGGATCGGGCTGCGACGGCAGTTCGGTGAGGTAGCGGATCGAGGGATCCCAGAGGTTCTGCCCAGTGACGAACTGGACGAAGTTCACCACCGCCTGCCGATAGAAAAGGAACACGGCGCCGAGCAGCAGCCCGGCAAGGATGCCGAGCAGCCCGATCGCGACCCCCACCGACATGAAGATGCGCATCATCGCGCCGCGCGTCGCGCCCATCGTGCGCAGGATCGCGATGTCACGGGTTTTGGCGCGGACCAGCATGATCAGCGACGAGGCGATGTTGAACGCGGCGACCAGGATGATGATGCACAGCACGACGAACATCGCGACGCGCTCGACCGCCAGCGCCTCAAACAATTGTGCGTTCATCTGCCGCCAATCGCTGATGACCGCGACGCGCCCGACCTTTTCAGCCAGCGGCGCGAGGATCTCTCCGACGCGATCGGCATCTACCGTGTCGAGCTCGATCATTCCGACCGAATCGCCGAGCAGGAGCAGCGTTTGCGCATCCTCCATCGGCATGATCACATAGGCCTTGTCGTAATCGTACACGCCGATCTCGAACACCGCGGCGACGGTGTAATTGACGTAGCGCGGCACGGTGCCGAACGGGGTGGACTGGCCCGCCGGATTGATCAGCGTGATCTCCGACCCGACCGTGGCGCCGAGCGATTCCGCGAGCCGCGAGCCGAGCGCGACGCGGTTCGAGCCGGGCGTCAACATTGCGACGGTGCCAGTGATGACATTGCGCCCGATTGCCGAATTGCTGCGGATGTCCTGCACCCGCATGCCGCGGACGAGGACGGCTTCGACGCGGCCGTTGTAGGTCGACATTAGCGGCTGTTCGACCAGCGGCACCGCGCTGGTGACGCCGGGGGTCGCGCGCGCCTCGCGCACCACATCGCGCCAGTCGGTGAGGCGGCCACCCATTCCCTGCACCACGGCATGGCCGTTGAGCCCGACGATCTTGTCGAACAGCTCGGCGCGAAAGCCATTCATGACGCTCATCACGATGACGAGCGCGGCAACGCCGAGCATGACTGCGCCGAGGCTGAAGCCGGCGACAAGGACGATGAAGCGCTCGCCCTGGCCGGGGAGAAGATAGCGCCGCGCGATCATTCGTTCGTAACGCGACAGGATCATGCGGCTGGCTCTACCGGCGGGTCGGGGGGCTGGCAATTGCTCTGTTGCGGAATCGTCACAGCGCCCGCGCAATCGTTTATCTTAGGTTCATTTTCGTGGACGACCGCCCGCTTCCTACCTAGCAGATGATCTTACTGGCACACAGGCAGCAACGGCCGTGGTTCGGGGAAACAGCCGATCAGTCCCGCCCTTCACCGGGCGTGTGGACGAGAGGCAACAAGGGGGCTGACGAGTGATCGTCACGCAGGCGCTCGGGTCGGAAACGATCCGGGCGTTTGCGTTTGGCCGAAGGCGCGATCAGCGACGCGGGTGCGCAAGGCGCAGTGGCCAAACCGGCCGGCGGGTCGGCCGATGCCGAACCCGCCCGACGGCGGCTTTGCTGCCAGCGCTGCGTTGCTACTGCACGGCCCTTCGCGTCAGAAGCTCGTCGACAGCGTCACGCCGTACGTCCGCGGGTCGCCCGGCTGCCCGACGATCAGGCCAGTCGATCCGGACTGCGTGGCAAGCACTTCGTAGTAATTCTCGTCGAACGCGTTACGCAGCCAGGCGAAGACGTTGATGCCTTCGTCGGTCTTGAAGCCGGCGCGGAAGTTCGAAAGCGAGTAGCCGCTGACATTCGTGTACGCCGATGGCGACGGATTGGCCGAGAAGCGCGAGCGGTAGCTGCCGTCATAGCCGATGTAGACCTGCCCTTCCCGCCCGGCGATCACCGTCGGAATGCCGTATTCGGCGCCATAACTGAACGCCCATTTCGACACGCCGGGCAGCACCTGGCCCGAGATGTCGCACGATTCGGGGCTTAGCCCTGCGGTCCGGTTCGGACCGTTCGTCCCGGCCGGGCTCGGCCGTTGCGTGCCGGTCACCGTCGTGCCGCCTGCCAATTCGGGTGGGCATGGCGCGTCGGTGAAGCGGACGTATTTGGCGTCGGTGTACGCGCCGTTGACGTAGATGTTCAGGCCCGACGTGGGGCGGAACGCGCTGTCGACCTCGACGCCGCGGGTGCGGACCTTGCCAGCGTTGGCTAGATAACCGCGCAGCACGCCGACCTGTTGGTTGTTCACCGTCGCCTGGTAATCGTCGATCTCGGTCCAGAAGGCGGCGATGTTGACGGTCGCCTTGCGATCCCAGAATTGCGTCTTCAGGCCGAGCTCGAAGTGGTTGACCGTTTCGGGGTCGATCGTCTGGACCTGCAGGATCGGGTTGTTCGCGGCGTCGAGCGGCAGGCCGGAAAGGTTGATGCCGCCAGATTTGTAGCTGCGCGCATAGGTCGCGTAATAATGCACGTCGGGGGTAAAATCGTACGACACAGTGATGTCGCCCGAGACGTTCCAATTGTCAAACTGCGGCTGATAGCTTTGCGGGGCAAGCACGCCGCGCTGGTCGTTGTTAAGCGTCATGCTGCCGGCCCCGGTCGTAACGGTGGCGACATAATCGCCTTCCTTCTTGTCGTAGTTGACGCGAAGGCCGGGCGCGATTTCGAGGTTCTCGGCCGCTCGCCACGTCAGCTTTCCGAACAGCGCAGCGGACGTATTCTTGAAACCGATCGTATTGCGCGACGTAAGCCCGTTGAGCACCGCCGGGCTGCAAGCCGCAGTGGTCGCAGTTGCGCAGCCATTGGCGCCGAACGGCGAGTTACCGGGATTGAGCAGGAAGCGGCTCGCGGCTGGGCCTTGCATCTGCAGCCCTTGCGTATCGATCGTCTGATAGAAGTAAAACGCACCCAACGTGTAATCGATTGGCCCCTTGGTGTCGGACGCGAAGCGTAGTTCCTGACTGAACTGGCTCTGCTGCGATGGATTGGCAGAGACTGTGGTGATCGGAAGACCAATGAAGTCGCGGTCGTTCGATGGCGTCCAGTGCCAGAAGCGCCAGGCGGTAACCGACGTGAGCGTACCCGCCCCAAGATTCCAGTTGGCGAGCGCCGACGCGCCGCCGAGTTCCTGCAGCGCCTGAAGATCCGAATCGACATCGGTCACGCGGTCGAAAGCGTTGGTAGATGGCACCGTGTAGCCGAACGCAGCGGCGAGCGCGGCATATTGGCGGTTGGTCGCGCGCTGAGTCGCGCCGGTGCGGACGTAATATTGCACGCAGCAGTTCGGATCCTGCCGCGCGTAATCGGCGTAAAGCGTCACATCGAGGTTGGGCGACGCCTGGAACAGCATCTGCCCGCGCAGACCGATATTGTCCTGACTGTTTTGCCATTCCTGCTGACGCGTGTTCCAGATCGTTCCGCGCCGCGTGGTGATCGAGCCCGATACGCGCGCGGCGACCACGTCATCCACCAGCCCACCAGAGAGCGAGAACTTACCCTGGAAGAAATCGTAGTTGCCGCCGGTCAGCTCGGCCCGCGCTTCCGTATCGAAGCTGGGCTTGCGCGTGCTGATGTTGATCGCGCCGGCGGTGGTGTTCTTGCCGTAGAGCGTGCCCTGCGGGCCGCGCAGGATCTCGATCCGTTCGGTATCGGTGAAGTCGAACGTCGCCGAGGCGATGCGGCTGTAATAGACCTGGTCGACATAGATGCCGACGCCCTGCTCGATGCCGTCGTTGGTGAGGCCGAACGGTGCGCCGAGGCCGCGAATGTTCGCGGCGGAGTTGCGCGGGTTGGTCGAATAGAATTGCAGCGTCGGCTGAAGCTGGGTCAGCCGGCTGACGTTGTACGCGCCGGTTTCCGCCAGCGCCGTGCCACCGATCACCGACATCGCGATTGGCACGCTTTGAACCGTTTCGGCGCGGCGGCGCGCGGTAACGACAATATCCCCGCCGCCCTGCTGCGCGGTACCGAGGCGGCCGGCATCTTCCGGCGGCTCGGCTAGCGTTTCTGACGGCGCCGTTGGTGGCTCGTCGGCGGACTGCGCCGGTGCCGCAGCCTGCGTGGCGAGAAGCAAAGCGAGCGTCATCGACATCATAATTCCCCCAAAAATCCTTGGGTCAATCGTCGATCAACAAAGTAGGAATTGCAATACCCGACGCAATTAGGGGATGTTCTCGACGACCTCTTGAAAACTGTGTTGACCGCCCCAGATTTTGTTCGTGCGGCGCCGCTCTCGGGCCGCACGAACAGTGGCGTGGCGATTCGCGCGTCGCTGGTTCAACTCGCTCATAGGAGGACTTGAAAATGCGTCTGGATCTTACCCCCTATCGCCGCTCGACCATCGGTTTTGATCGTCTGTTCGACCTGATCGAAGCGAATGCGCGCTCGGCGACCGAAAATTACCCGCCCTTCAATCTCGAGCGTCTCGCCGAGGATCGCTATCGCATCACGCTCGCGGTGGCCGGTTTCGCCCGCGACGAGATTGAGATCACGGCACAGCAGAATCTGCTGCTCGTCGCCGGCAAGAAGGACGACAAGGCGACCGGCCCGAATTTCCTACATGTCGGCATCGCCACGCGCAGCTTCGAGCGTCGCTTCGAGCTCGCTGACTTCGTCTTCGTCGAGGACGCACGGCTGAACGACGGGCTGCTGATCGTCGATCTGGTGCGTGAAGTGCCCGAGGCGATGAAGCCCAAGAACATCTCGATCAAGACCGGGCAGCGGCCGACGGTGGTCGAGGACAAGAGCGGCGAGGATACGGCGCAAGCCGCATAACAACCCGCCACTTACGAGCGTTCGGCGCCTCTTTGCTCCCTTTTCGAGGCGCCGTGGGGCGTCCGGGCCGCATGGCTCGGGCGCCTTAGTCTTTTCCGCTCCATCGATCCCCAAGCGCCAACGCCAGCGTTGCTACGTGCATCGCCTGAACGATGCCGCCGCTGCGGGCGAGCGTGATCGCTTCGGGGATCGGCAACAGGACAAGCCGGAGCCGTTCGGTCGGCTCGTCATGCGGGTCGGCGAGCTTTTCGACACCCGTCGCTAGGATCGCGTGGCAGCGGTTCGACTGGTTGGCGGGGTTCGGTGCCAGCGTGGCGATCAGGCTCCAATCGCCGCCGCCATATCCGGTCTCCTCCAGTAGTTCACGTTTCGCTGCAGAGAGTATGTCCGCGTCATCAGGGTCGATCGCGCCGGTCGGGAGCTCGCGCGAAACGATGCCCCAGCCGTGGCGATATTGATCGACCAGCAGCATGCGATCCGCGGCATCGATTGCGACGACGATCACCCAATCGGGGTGCTCGGTGACGAAGAACGGCGCGATCCGAACACCGTCCGCCGTGACGCAATCGTCCGCGCGCACGCGCAGCCAGCGATCGTCGATCGCGTAGCGCGACGCCTCGACCCGCCACGGCGGCAGGTCGGGATCGTCAGACAAGCCGGCTCTGCTTCACGGCGGCGCCGATGAAGCTCGCGAACAAGGGGTGCGGATCGAACGGCTTCGACTTCAGTTCGGGGTGGAACTGGACACCGACGAACCACGGGTGATCCGGGCGCTCGACGATCTCGGGCAAGGTGCCGTCGGGCGACATGCCGGAGAACACGAGACCGCCCTTCTCCAGCGCTTCCTTGTAGCCGGTGTTCACTTCGTAACGGTGACGATGCCGCTCGAAGATCGTGGTGTCGCCATAGATCGATCCGACGACACTGTTGCCGTCGAGCTTCGCCTCATAGGCACCGAGCCGCATCGTGCCGCCCAGGTCGCCCTCCGCCTCACGCTTCTCCAGCCCGTCGCGACCCATCCATTCGGTGATCAAACCGACCACCGGCTCTGATGTCGGACCGAACTCGGTCGACGAAGCGTCCTTGATCCCCGCAAGGTCGCGCGCGCCTTCTACGCAGGCCATCTGCATGCCGAAACAGATGCCGAAATACGGGATCTCGCGCTGGCGGGCGAAACGCACACTGGCGATCTTGCCTTCCGCACCGCGCTCGCCGAACGCGCCCGGGACGAGGATCGCATCGCACGGCTCGAGATGAGCGGCGATCTGTTCGTCATCAGCCTCGAACAGCTCGGCGTCGATCCAGCGGACGTTGACCTTCACCTTGTTGGCGATGCCGCCGTGCACCAGCGCCTCGTTGAGCGACTTGTACGCGTCCTGCAGCCCGACATATTTGCCGACGACGCCAACGGTCACTTCGCCCTCGGGGTTGGTCAGCCGATCGACGATCTCGACCCAGCGGGTCAGATCGGGCGGCGACGACGGCGTGATGCCGAACGCGCGCAGCACTTCGGTATCAAGCCCCTCGCCGTGATATTGCAGCGGCACGGCATAGATGCTCTTCGCGTCGAGCGCCGGGATGACCGCGCTCTCTGGAACGTTGCAGAACAACGCGATCTTGGCGCGATCCGACGCGGGCAGCGGGTGTTCGCAGCGGCAGACGAGCACGTCGGGCTGCACGCCGAGCGCAGCAAGCTCGCGCACCGAATGCTGCGTCGGCTTGGTTTTGAGCTCGCCCGCGGCGGCGATGTACGGCACCAGTGTGACGTGGATGCTGATCGCGTTGCCGCGGCCGACCTCGTTCTTGAGCTGGCGGATCGCCTCGATGAACGGCAGCGATTCGATATCGCCGACGGTGCCGCCGATCTCGCACAGCATGAAATCGAGATCGTCGGTCTGGTCCTTGGCGAACGTCTTGATCGCGTCGGTGACGTGCGGGATCACCTGAACCGTCGCGCCGAGATAGTCGCCACGCCGCTCGCGCTGGATGATCTGCTGATAGATCCGCCCCGACGTGACATTATCGCTCTGCCGCGCCGCGACGCCGGTGAAGCGCTCGTAATGGCCCAGATCGAGATCGGTCTCGGCGCCATCGTCGGTGACGTACACTTCGCCGTGTTGATACGGGCTCATCGTGCCCGGATCGACGTTCAGATATGGATCGAACTTGCGGATCCGGACGCGATAGCCGCGCGCCTGCAGGAGCGCCGCGAGGCTCGCTGCCATGAGACCCTTGCCAAGCGAGGAGACCACGCCGCCGGTGATGAAAATGAACCGCGCCATGGGAATATCGGACTAGCCTCGAACGAGCATGGTGGACAAGCGCCCACGTGGACGCGGACGTTACTTAACCGGCGAACCGGGGGGATCAGCGGGCGAGCGGAACGCCGTTGTCGGCGGGGGCGATTACGTTAGCCGCAGCAGCAGCAGCCGCATCCTGCGCGCCCTCGAACGGCGCGCCTTCGGCTTGCGGTGCGGGCGCCGGCGGTACGACGGGCGCCGAGCGCTCAAGCGAAGTATCGACGCTGGTGCCACCGCGAGTCGCCGCAAGAACCGCAAGAACGATCGATAGGACCACGAACAGCGTCGCCAACACCGAGGTCGCGCGGGTCAGAAAGTCGGCCGCGCCGCGCGCCGACATCAGGCCCGACGGGCTGCCGCCGCTGGTGAGCCCGCCACCTTCCGAGCGCTGCATCAGGATCACCGTCACGAGGGACGCGGCGATGATCGCCTGGACGACGAGAAGGAAGGTGAACATGGCAATCCCGAGCTGAAGCTGGCCGCGCGAGCGGATGCGGGCACATAGGCGCCGACCGTCATACGATCAACCGCTCGTCGATTTCGTAACACGTCTGAAACCAGCGGCGTCGGGGGACGTTCATTACGCGATCGGTCGGAAGACCCCGGCTGTCGAATTCGGATGACACATCGTGGCAAGTTTCGTGCAACCCGAACTCAGTTCCTGGATGAACACGCTCGTCGACTATGTTCGGTCGGGCGAACCTGACCTGACGAACCGCCAGATGGCGCTGCTGCTGGTCGTGTACCTCAAACCGGGGCCGCACACGGTGCGTGGCTTGGCGCGTATTCTCAACGTCTCGAAGCCGGTCGTCACTCGCGCCTTGAACAGGCTCGGCGCGCTCGGCTATCTGCGCCGCCAGCGCGACGACAGCGACAAGCGCAATATCTTTGTCGCGCGCACGACCGAAGGGGCAGGTTTTCTTGAGGAGTTCGGGCAGTTCATTGGTGACGGCGAAGAGCCGGAACCCCGCCGAGCCAGCGCGTAAGTCATTCGCGCTGACCGGACGGTCACGCGTGCTCGATCCGACACGCGACGCGGTCCGCGGTGATATTGCCGACGTTCGCCTCGCCGAACATGTGTTCGCTCCGCACTATGCAGCGCCGCTATTGCGCCGGGTGATCGCGGATACTTCGCTGCGAGCGACGCGCGCGGTTGATTCGGCGGAGCTTGTGAGCTTGGTCACGGGCGAGCCGTTTGAATTGCTCGATCTCACCGGCGAGACGGCATGGGGCGTCGCGCCCGGCAGCGGCCGTGTCGGCTATCTGGATGCTGCTGCGCTGGGACCAGCGACATGAGCACGCGCATCTTCATAGACGGCGCGGCAGGCACGACAGGTCTCGAAATCCGCGAGCGGCTCGCCGGGCGCGACGATCTTGTGCTCGTTACCCTGGCCGATGATCGGCGCAAGGACCCCGCCGCCCGGCAAGCCGCGCTGAACGAAGCTGACGTGGTGATCCTTTGCCTGCCCGACGCTGCGGCGATCGAGGCGGTGGCGCTGATCGACAATCCGCGCACCCGCGTGATCGATGCGTCGAGCGCACATCGCGTCGCCGATGGCTGGACCTATGGCTTTCCCGAGCTTGGCTTCGACGTCGCCGCGGCGTCCCGGGTATCGAACCCCGGCTGCTACCCGACCGGCTTCCTCGCGCTCGTCACGCCGCTCGTTCGCGCCGGCCTGTTGCCGGCCGACGCTGCGCTCGTCGTGCATGGCACATCGGGCTATTCGGGCGGCGGCAAGAGCATGATCGCTGAATTCGAGGCGGGCGACGGGTCCGCACACCGTGCGTATGCGCTTGAGCTTGCGCACAAGCATGTCCCGGAAATGACGCGCCATGCCGGGCTAACGACGGCGCCGATCTTCCTGCCGGCGGTGGCGAACACGCATCGCGGCATGGTGATCGAGGTGCCGCTGCACGCGGCACAACTGACCCGCGACACTAGCGCGAGCGATATTCGCGCCGTCCTCGCTGGCGCCTTCCCGGAGACGCCGCTGATCCGCGTGTCGCATGGCGACCCGTCGCTGATCCGGGTCGAGGATGATGCCGGCACCGATCGCATGACGCTCCACGTCTTCGCCGATCCGACGGCCGCGCAGTTCCGCCTGATCGCGACGCTCGACAATCTCGGCAAGGGCGCGGCAGGCGCGGCGGTGCAGAGCCTGAACCTGATGGCGGGCGCAGACCCGCTGACCGGGCTGACGATCTAACCCGAACGGGGGACGCGCGCGCCCTGCCCGCACTCTACGCTGACCTCTGCGAGGCGGGGAGCAATGCACATGGCAGATAATCCGGTGACGAAGGCGGTAAAGGTCGGGTTCGTGAAAATGGTTGAGAGCGCGTGCGACGGCGCCTCGGCGAAAATGACCGGCGCGACCAAGCTCACCGAGCAGGAAAAGCAGGGCGTGAAGGGGCTGCTCTGCGAATCGCTGACGTTCGTGGCAGGCATCGCGACGGAGCGAAGCGTCAGCGTCAGCGAGGTCGGCATGCACTTGCTGACCAACGGCGCGAACATGAGCAAGCTGACCAAGAGCCAGCAGCTTTATTGTTCAGCATTGAAGGCCGAGATGGCGGTAAACGCGGCCAAGCTCGGCATGATCGGCGCGGCGACCTATGCTGCGACGCTTGCGGGTCTCAAGGTTGGGGCGGTGTCCGGCGGGATTACCGGATCGGTCGTGGCGGGGCCGGCCGGTACGTTGCCCGGCGCAGGGATCGGCATGGTGGCGATGGGAGGCGGCGCGCTGGCGGTGGGCACGTACGAAATGTACGAGACGGTTACCACGATCACCAACCTGGCAATCGACCACAACCAGCAGTGCGGCCCACTCGTGTTCGACAAGATCGAACCGCAGCGCAATCCGCTGCCCGCGCCTGCGCTTCGCTGATCGGCCGCACCGCGCCGTATTCGGGTGGCAGGCGGCCCGCGCTTGGTCTAGGCGGGCGCCGCCAACACGCTTGCGGGAGCCATCATGAAGCGCACACCGGTCGGAAAGCTGCTGCTGTTCGGTGCGACGGGCGATCTGGCGCAGCGGATGCTGCTGCCGTCGCTCTACGGCCTCGACGCCGATCATTTGCTGCCCGAGACGCTGACGATCACCGGCACGGCGCGCTCCGAGCATGACGACGCGAGCTACCGCGCCTTCGCGCGCGAAGCGCTCGAGGAATATCTGCCGAAGGACCGCAAGGACGACGCCACGATCGAGAGTTTTCTCGCGCGGCTCCAGTATCAGGCGCTCGATGCGACCGACCTCGAGCAATACCATCTGCTGTCCGACAAAGTCGGCGACGTGGCGGGCGGGCTCGCGATCTTCCTCTCGACCGCGCCGTCGCTGTTCGAACAGGTGATCGGCGGGCTGGTGAAGGCGGGGCTGGCCGGCGACACCGTCCGGATCGGGCTCGAAAAGCCGCTCGGCTACGACCTCGCCTCCAGCCGCGAAATCAACGACACCGTCGCCAAGGCCTTTCCCGAGGAGCGGATTTTCCGCATCGATCACTATCTCGGCAAGGAGACGGTGCAGAACATCCTCGCGCTGCGCTTCGGCAATTCGTTCTTCGAGCCGGTGTGGAATGCGCAAGGGATCGACAACGTCCAGATCACGATCAGCGAGACAGTCGGGCTGGAGGATCGCGCGAGCTACTACGACGGCGCCGGGGCGCTGCGCGACATGGTGGCGAATCACATGCTGCAGCTCGTCGCGCTGATCGCAATGGAGCCGCCGGCGCGCTACGGCGTCACAGAAATCCGCGACGAAAAGGCCAAGGTGTTCCGCTCGCTGCGGCAGATGAAGCCCGAGGACGTTCGCCAGGGCAGCGTGATTGGTCAATACATGGGCGGCGCGATCAAGGGTGAGATCGTCAGGGGCTACGACGAGGAGCTCGGCAAGGATTCGAACACCGAGACGTTCGTCGCGATCAAGGCGCATATCGATAATTGGCGCTGGCAGGGCGTGCCTTTCTACCTGCGCACCGGCAAGCGCATGCCGACGCGGCGCAGCGAGATCGCGATCCAATTCAAGCCGGTGCCGCATTCGATGTTCCAGGGTCGCGGCGGGCTGCTGCAGCCCAACATGCTCGTCATCCGGCTGCAGCCCGAGGAATATATCCAACTGCTCGTGATGGCGAAGGAGCCCGGCCTCGATCGAGACGGCATCCGCCTGCGCGAAGTGCCGCTGAACCTGAGCCTCGACGCCGAATTTGCCGGCAAGCGGCGCCGCATCGCCTACGAGCGCTTGCTGCTCGACCTGATCGAGGGCGACCAGACCCTGTTCGTGCGCCGAGACGAGGTGGAGGCGCAATGGACGTGGATCGATGCGATCCGCGAGGGTTGGAAAGCAAACGATCTGAAGCCCAAACATTATACTGCGGGCACCTGGGGCCCAGCCGCCTCGATCGCGCTCACCGAGCGTGATGGCGTAAGCTGGCAGGACGACTGAACAGGTTGCCCTCGCCCCTTCAGGGGAGAGGGTGGCCGAGCGTAGCGAGGTCGGGAGAGGGGCAGTTTCGAGCGATTCCGTGCCGAGCTGCCCCTCTCCCCGACCCTCTCCCCTGAAGGGGAGAGGGAGAAAGGAAGTAGAATGAGCGACGAAATCGAGTGGTGGGAATATGACGACGCAGCCGAGATGGCAGCGGCGGTCGCGGGCGATGTGCAGTTCATTATCGAGAGCGCGATCGAGGCGCGCGGCGGTGCGGTGATCGCGCTGTCGGGCGGCAAGACGCCGATCCCGATCTACCAGAAGCTTGCCACCGCAAAGCTCGACTGGAAACGCGTTACGATCGTGCCGACCGACGAACGGATCGTGCCGCTGGGCGATCCGCTCAGCAATGTCACGATGATCGCCAAGGCATTCCTCCCCAAGGGCGCTCGCGTGATGCCGATCGTGCCGCAGGCGACGGCCGACTATAAGGCCGCGGGCCGCTCGGCCGATGCGTTGATGCAGGATCTGCACTGGCCTCTCGACCTGTGCCTGCTCGGCGTAGGTGCTGACGGGCATACCGCCTCGATCTTCCCGGGCCCTGATTACGACGAGGCGCTGAACGGTCCGCGCGAACGCCGCGCGGTCGGGGTGATGCCGGAGCCGCTCCCGGCCGAAGCGCCGGTGGCGCGCGTGACGCTGTCGCGTGCCGGGATCATCTCGGCGAAAGCGCTGATGATCGCGGTGACCGGGGCGGGCAAGCGCAAGGTAATCGAAGAGGCGATCTCCGAGGGCGCCGGATCGCCGTATCCGATCGGGCGGGTGTTGGCGGATGCGGAGCTGCCGGTGGACATTCACTGGGCGGAATGACCTGCTTGCTCCCCTCCCGCTTCGCGGGAGGGCCTGGGGGGAGGGCCTGTCCCAGAGGCAGAACCACGCGTAGAATAGACAAACCCTCCCCTACCCCCTCCCGCAAGCGGGAGGGGAATGAGAGATCGAATGCCGCACCTTAACCCCACCGTCTCCGCCGTCACCGATCGCATCATCGCGCGTTCGCGTGACGGCCGCGCGCGCTACCTCGACCTGCTCACGCGTGAGCGCGACCAGTGGATCGGTCGCTCGTCGCTAGGCTGCGCCAATCTCGCGCACGCTTATGCTGGCACCGAGGAAGATCGCGACGCGATGAAGGCCGGCCAGGGCATGAACATCGGCATCGTCACCGCCTACAACGACATGTTGTCGGCACACGCCGTCTATTATCGCTACCCCGAACAAATGAAGGTCTGGGCGCGCGAAATCGGCGCGACGGCGCAGGTCGCTGGCGGCGTGCCGGCGATGTGCGATGGTGTCACGCAGGGCTATGCCGGCATGGAGCTGTCGCTGTTCAGCCGCGATACCATCGCGCTTTCCACCGCCATCGCGCTCAGCCACGGCACGTTCGAGGGCGCGCTGCTGCTCGGCATTTGCGACAAAATCGTGCCCGGTTTGCTGATGGGCGCGCTGCGCTTCGGCCATCTGCCGATGCTGATGGTGCCAGGCGGGCCGATGCCGACGGGCATTTCGAACAAGGCCAAGGCCACCGTCCGCGAGCGCTATGCAACAGGCGAGGCCGAACGCGAGGAGCTGCTCGACAGCGAAATCGCAGCGTATCACACGCAGGGCACCTGCACCTTCTTTGGCACCGCCAACACCAACCAGATGATGATGGAAGTGATGGGGCTGCACATCCCCAATGCCGCCTTCGTCAATCCCGGCACGAAGCTGCGCCAAGCCCTCACGCGTGCTGCGGTGCATCGCGTTGCGCAGCTCGGCTGGCGCGGCGAGAATTATCGCCCGATCGGCCATTGCGTTGACGAGCGCGCGATCGTGAACGCCGCGGTCGGTCTGCTTGCTACGGGCGGGTCGACCAACCATCTGCTGCACTTGCCGGCAATCGCGCGCGCCGCCGGAATCGTAATCGATTGGGAGGATCTCGATCGCCTATCGCGCGCCGTGCCGCTGATCGCGCGAGTCTATCCCAATGGCGCAGCCGATGTGAACGGCTTCGAGGCTGCGGGCGGCATGGCTTTCGTAATCCGCGAACTAATCGCCAGCGGCCACCTCCACAGCGATATCCTCACCGCCGGCAGCGAGACGCTGGCCACATCTGCGAGCAAGCCAGTGCTCGACGGTGATGCGCTCGCGTGGCGCGATCCGGGGCCGAGTGGCGACGACACGATCCTGCGCACGCCGGCCGATCCCTTCTCCGCCGACGGCGGCATGCGCATCTTGGCGGGTAATATCGGCCGCGCGTGCATCAAGATTTCCGCCGTCGATCCGAGTCACTGGATGGTCGAGGCACCCGCCGCGGTCTTTGAGGACCAAGCCGGCGTGCTCGCTGCCTTCCAACGCGGCGACCTCGATCGCGATGTCGTCGTCGTCGTGCGCTTCCAGGGGCCGCGCGCCAATGGCATGCCCGAATTGCACAAGCTGACTCCGCCGCTCGGCGTGCTGCAGAACAAGGGCTATCGCGTCGCGCTGGTCACCGACGGGCGGATGTCGGGGGCGTCGGGCAAGGTGCCGGCGGCGATCCACGTCTCGCCCGAGGCACTGCCGGGACTGAACGGCGTCGGCGGCGCGATCGGCCTGATCCGCGACGGTGACCTGATCCGCGTCGATGCGATCGCGGGTACGCTCGAGGCGCTGGTCGATCCGGCGGAGTGGGCGGCGCGAGTCCCCGCCCCTGCCCCGCCCGCCGCCGACGGGTTCGGGCGCGAATTGTTCGGCATGTTCCGCGGGCTCTCCGACGAAGCGGAGAAGGGTGCATCGGCGGTGTTAGCGGGCGCCGGCCTGTAGGATCAAAAAGCCCTCTCCCCTTCAGGGGAGAGGGTTGGGAGAGGGGCAGTACGAGAGCGTGGCACCCTGCCCCTCTCCCCTGCCCTCTCCCCTGAAGGGGAGAGGGAGTTTAGTTGGTGGAAGTAGTTTCAGTCGATATCGGCGGCACACACGCACGCTTCGCCATTGCCGAAGTCAAGGCCGGCCGCGTTGTCTCCCTTGGCGAGCCGGTCACGCTCAAGACCGCCGAACACGCCAGCTTGCAGACCGCATGGCAGGCGTTCGAGAAGAAGCTTGATCGCCCGGTGCCGACGAGCGCCGCAATCGCGGTCGCCTCGCCGATCACCGGCGATGTCATCCGCTTGACCAACAACCCCTGGGTGATCCGGCCCTCGCTCATCCCCGAGCGCCTCGGCGCGGACACCTGGACGATCATCAACGATTTCGGCGCGATCGGCCATGCAGTGGCGCAGCTGCCACCCGAAGATTTCGATCACCTGTGCGGACCCGAGATTCCGATCCCCGCAAAGGGCGTGACGACCGTCTGCGGCCCGGGCACTGGGCTCGGCGTGGCGCAGGTGTTCAAGACCAACGGCAGCTATCACGTGCTGCCCACCGAAGGCGGCCATGTCGATTACGCGCCGCTCGACGCGATCGAGGATGCTCTACTCAAGCGTTTGCGTCGCACCTTCACCCGCGTTTCCACCGAGCGGATCTGCGCCGGGCCGGGGATCGTCGCGATTTACGAGACGCTCGCCGAGATGGAGGGCCGCTCGGTCCCTAGCCGTGACGACAAGGCGATCTGGAGCGAAGCGCTGGATGGGACCGATTCGATCGCGCTCGCGGCGCTCGATCGCTTCTGCCTCGCGCTCGGCGCGGTCGCGGGCGATCTGGCGCTGGCGCATGGCGCAAACGGCGTCGTGATCGCCGGTGGGCTTGGACTACGGATCAAGGACAAGTTGATCCGCTCGGGTTTCGACCAGCGTTTTGTTGCCAAGGGGCGTTTCCAGTCGATGATGGCCGGAATCCCGGTCAAGCTCATCGCCCATCCGCAGCCGGGCCTGTTTGGCGCCGCGGCTGCCTTCGCGCAGGAGCATACGGCATGAACGACATCTGTGACATCATGCGGACGAGCGCGGTGATCCCTGTGCTCGTGATCGACAACGCCGCGACCGCGCGGCCATTGGCCGAGGCGCTCGTCGCCGGCGGACTGCGCGTGCTCGAAGTGACGCTGCGCACCCCCGCCGCGCTCGATGCGATTCGCGAGATGAAGCAAGTGCCTGGCGCGATCGTCGGCGCCGGCACTGTCGTGTCGCTCAAACAGTTCGAACAGGTGAAAGAGGCCGGCGCCGAGTTCGTCGTTTCGCCCGGCCTCACCGAACGGCTCGCCGAGCCGATCATCGCCAGTGGTGTGCCTTATTTGCCCGGCATCGCGACTGCCGGCGACATCATGCGCGGGCTCGATCTGGGCCTCACGCACTTCAAGTTCTTTCCGGCGGAAACCTCGGGCGGGCTGAAGGCGCTCAAGGCGCTCGCCGCGCCGTTCTACCAGTGCCACTTCTGCCCGACGGGCGGGATCACCGAGGCAAGCGCCCCCGAGTGGCTCGGTTTCGATCCGGTGTTGTGCGTCGGCGGAAGCTGGGTGACGAGTGGAACATCTGCGGAGATCGAGGCGAAAGCGCGCGCGGCGGCAGGGTTGCGGAGATAAGACCCTACTCCGCCGCCTCGATCAGCTTCGCCAGGGGGCGAGCACTCTGCTCAATCACTGGCGGTGCCTCGATGCTCTTGCCCGCGGTATCGATCTTGAGCGTCTCGAATCGCCGCGCCTGCGTGAGCACCTGCGATTCAAGGCTGCCGACGAACTGGTTGTACGCCGTCATTGCCGTATCGAGGTTCTTGCCGAGCTTCGCGACATGCCCGCCCATCACCGCGAGCCGCGCATAAAGATCCTTGCCGAGCTGCGCGATCTCGCGCGCCTCTTTCTGCATCACTTCCTGCCGCCAAATCGCAGCAACCGTGCGCGCAATGGCGATCAGGTTCGTTGGGGTCGCGAGCAGGACGTTTCGCTCGAAAGCATAGTCCCACAAGGTCGGATCGTACTCGAGTGCCGCGGACAGGAAATGCTCCCCCGGCACGAACATCACGACATATTCGGGGGTGTCTTTGAACTGGTTTTGATACGCTTTCGTACCAAGTCCAGTTACATGTGCACGCATCGAAGCAGCGTGAGCGGTCAACCCGGCGGCTCGTTCGACTTCGTCGATCGAATTGAAGGCGTCCTGATAGGCATTGAGCGACACCTTTGCGTCAATGATCAGCGACTTGCCGCCGGGTATCTTGACGATCACATCGGGCCGGAACCGCGCGCCATTGGCATCGGTCACCGACACTTCAGTGGCGAAATCGGCGTGCTCCGATAGCCCGCAGCTTTCCAGCACATTGCGCAACTGCTGCTCGCCCCAGCGGCCGCGCGCCTTGGGCGCATTACGCAGCGCATTGACCAGCTTCGCCGCCTCGCTGCGGACCGATTCTTGGCCGACGCGCATCTGCTCCATCTGCCCGCGCAGCTCGCCGAATGCGTCGCGCCGCTCGGCCTCGATCTTGTGAACGCCTTCTTCATAGCGCTGCAGCCGATCGCTGACCGGCTGAAGCATCGCGCGCAGGTTCTGCCCTGCCGTTTCTTCCGATTCGCGGAAACGCTCATTGGCCCGCTGGAGGAAGCGATCCTGTGCATCGGCGAGCAGTTTCTGCCCGACCTCGCCGAATTGCGCGGTTAGCGCTTCCTTCGCCTCTCGCAGCTCGGTCAGCCGTGCGTCGAAGCCGCGCGCTTCTGCCTCGAGCCGCGCAATAACAGCGCGACTGGCGTCGCGATCGTTGCGGATCGTCGCCAGTTCGGTGCGCAACGCGTCCGCCGCCTTGGCGCGCTCCTCGGCGCCGGCGAGATCGACGATCGCCTTCTTGAATTCATCGGTGCGCGCGTCGCGCTCGGCGCGCAGCGTCGCGACGCCGCGGTTCGCAATCCACCAGCCTACAGCCAGGCCAATGAGCAACGCCACGATGACGAACAGAAGGACGATCGGATCCACGCTTCCCCCGGTGAAGAACGAAGCACGAACTTAGCCCCACCCTCCGGGCGAGGCAAGCAGTGTTCAGGCGGCGCTCTTGCGTGCCTTTGCCAGCTTCTTCAGCAGCATGTCGCGCTTCAGCCGCGTGATGTGATCGATGAAGAGCACGCCGTTCAGATGGTCGATCTCATGCTGCATGCACGTCGACAGGAGCCCGTCCATGTCCTCCTCGTGCCGCGCGCCGTCGACGTCCAGCCAAGTGACACGGCAGCGCATCGGGCGCTCGACATCGGCATATTGCTCGGGGATCGAGAGGCAGCCCTCGCTGTAGCGCGAGGTTTCCTCGGAGACCGACAGGATCTCGGGGTTGATGAACGCGCGCGGGTTGCGGACCGGCTCCGCCTTTTCATCGGCTTCCTCGCCCTCGTCCGCCCGCTCCTGGAGGTCGATCACCACGACGCGCTGCGCCACGCCGACCTGGATCGCGGCGAGCCCGATGCCGTGCGCGGCATACATCGTATCGGTCATGTCAGTGACGAGCTGACGCACCTGCGCGTCGATGGTTTCGACCGGCGCGCAGACGAGCCGGAGGCGGGGATCGGGAATTTCGACGATTGGAAGAACGGACATGGCCGCGAGATATTCGCGCAGGCCCGGCGAATCAAGCGACGGGTCGGCGCGCCCGCAACGCCTGCGCCAGCGTGCCCTCGTCGAGATAGTCGAGCTCGCCGCCGACTGGCAGCCCATGCGCTAGTTGGGTCAGGCGGATCGGGAAGCGTTCGAGCCGCTCGGCGATATAGTGCGCGGTCGTCTGCCCCTCGAGCGTGGCGTTCATCGCAAGCACCACTTCGTCCACCCCGCCCGCCTCGACGCGGCGCACGAGCTGGTCAATCGACAGATCTTCCGGTCGAACGCCTTCGAGCGCCGACAGCCGCCCGCCGAGAACGTGGAAGCGTCCGGGGAACAGTCGCGAACGATCAAGCGCCCACAAGTCAGCTACTTCCTCGACAACGCATAAGGCGCGGGCATCGCGGCGCTGATCGGCGCAAATGGCGCATGGATCGGTGGTGTCTACATTCCCACATGTCGAGCATGTCGCGAGCCGCGCCTCGACCGCCTGCAGTGCAGCGAGCAGCGGCACAAGCGCACCTTCACGCTTCTTGACCAAATGGAGCACTGCGCGTCGCGCCGATCGGGGCCCGAGGCCAGGCAAACGCGCCAGCGCGCCCGTCAGCGCCTCGATTTCCTGCGATGCCATCGGGAGAACAGATAGGGGGTTGCGCGGACCGGCGCCAGCGCGTTGAAGCGCGCGCCATGCGGATCGTTTTCATGGGAACACCCGAGTTCGCGGTGCCGGCGCTCGACGCGCTGATCGAAGCGGGGCACGACATCCTTGCGGCGTACAGCCAGCCGCCGCGCCCCGGCGGGCGGCGTGGGCGCGCGCTCGTGCCGTCGCCGGTGCAACAACGGGCAGAGGCGCTCGGGATTGCGGTACGTACGCCGGTTTCGTTGAAGCGGGCGGACGAGCAAGCGGCGTTTGCCGGGCTCGATGCCGATGTGGCGGTGGTGGCGGCGTATGGCCTGATCCTGCCGCGCGCGATCCTCGATGCGCCGCGTCAAGGCTGCCTCAACATTCACGGCTCGCTGTTGCCGCGATGGCGAGGTGCGGCGCCGATCCAGCGGGCGATCGAGGCCGGCGATGCCGAAACCGGGGTCGGGATCATGCAGATGGAGGCCGGGCTCGACACGGGCCCGGTGCGGCTCGAGGGTCGGACGCCGATCGCGGGAAAGACCGCGGGAGAACTCACAGCAGAGCTGGCGGCCTTGGGCGCGCGGCTGATGGTGACGGTGGTCAGCGATCTCGCGGCGTATCCCCCAGTGGCTCAGATCGAGCACGGCGTGACCTATGCGGCAAAGATCGCGAAGGAGGAGCTGAAGCTGGGTTTCGCGAAGGACGCTGCGGCGGTCGAACGGCAAGTGCGCGCGTTTCATCCGCCGGGTGCTTGGTTCGAGGCGAATGGCGAACGAGTTCGGGTGTTGGCAGCGGATGTGGTTGCGGCGACTGCCGAGGCGGGCGACGTGCTCGACGACCAACTCACAATCGTGTGTGGCACCGGCGCGATCCGACCTACTCTGGTGCAGCGTGCCGGGCGCGGTGTCATGACCGTCGACGAGCTGTTGCGAGGCTTCTCGATACCGCCCGGCACGCGGCTGTGACGCGATTTGCGCTGACGGTCGAATATGATGGTCGGCCGTTCATGGGCTGGCAGCGACAGGATCACGGCGCAACTGTCCAGCAGGCGATCGAGGACGCCGCCTTCGCCGTGACGGGCGAGCGCGTCGCGGTCCACGCGGCGGGGCGCACCGATGCGGGCGTCCACGGCGTCGCAATGCGCGCGCACCTCGATCTGGCGAAGGACATTGCGCCGTTCCGCCTAGGCGAGGCGCTCAACGCGCGGTTACGGCCGGCGCCGGTCGCGATCCTCGCGTGCGAGATCGTGCCGGACGACTGGCACGCGCGCTTCTCGTGCCTCGGGCGGTCGTACGAATATCGCATCGTCAATCGCCGTGCCCCGGCGACGTGGGAAAAGGGGCTGGTATGGCAAGTGCCGCAACCGCTCGGCGAGGATGCGATGCACGCGGCGGCGCAGTTGCTGGTGGGGCGGCATGACTTCACCACCTTTCGCTCCGCGCATTGCCAGGCGGCAAGTCCAATCAAATCGATCGATCGGCTCGATGTGTCACGCGATGGCGATCGGCTGACCGTGGTCGCGGCGGCGCGCTCGTTCCTCCACCATCAGGTGCGATCGATGGTGGGGTGTCTCGCGCTGGTTGGCATGGGGCGGTGGTCGACTGCGGATATGCGTGATGCGCTGGAGGCGGCAGATCGCACGCGGCTGGGGCTGAATGCGCCGCCGGACGGGCTCTACTTCATGAGTGCGACATACCCCGACTAACGCGGCGCTATCGGCTCAATTGCGCCGTCAGCTCGACATGGGTCGACCAGCGGAATTGCCCGACCGGCTGAATCCAGTCGAGCCGCCATCCGCTGTCACACATCGTCTTCACATCGCGCGCGAAGCTGCTGGGATTGCACGAGACATAGGCTAGCATCGGCACCTTCGCTCCCGCCAGCGCCTGCGCCTGTTCGCGGGCGCCGGCGCGCGGCGGATCGATAACAATCGCGCCGAAGCGATCCAGCTCGGGCGGGGCGAGCGGACGGCGGAACAAGTCGCGGTGCTCGGTGAACACCAGCCGCTGCGATCGCTGAGCGGCGGCCTTGAGCGCGGAGACCGGCTCGCGGCCACCCTCCGCAGCATAAACGCGCCCCGGCAGCGCGAGCGCAAAGGTGCCGAGCCCAGCAAACAGATCCGCCACGATCGTCGCATCGCCGACCACTTCGCGCACCGCCGAAACCAGCGCCGCCTCACCCTCGCGCGTCGCCTGCAGGAACGAGGCTGGCGGCAGCGGCACGGGCACGCCGCCGAGCGTGATGGTGACCGCCTCGGGCTCCCAGCGCACTTCGGGGCCATAGCCTTCGTCGAAGGCGATACGCGCGAGGCCATTCTCCTCGGCGAAGGCGGTGATGGCCTCGGCGGCGGCGAGGCCGTCGGGCATGATGCCGTTGACCAGCAAGTCGACGCCCTGATCGGCGAGCGTCAGGTGCAGGTCGAGCCGCCGCCGCGGCCGCAGCACGTGGATCAGCCGGCGCAGCGGCGCGACGAGCGCGAACAATTCGGGCGCCAGCACATGGCATTCGGTCATGTCGACGATCGCGTGGCTCTTCTCGACCGCGAACCCGATCCGCCCGGACGACTCGGCGTGCAGCGTCGCCCGGCGGCGGGTGCGCGGCGGTGACAACGCGGGCGTGCGGATCTCGGTGGACAGGCCATGCGCCGTCAACGCGCCGGCAATCCGGTCGACGATGAAGCCGCTCCACGCGACGTCGTCGAGGTGCTGAAGCTGGCAGCCACCGCATTCGGGGAAATGGCGGCACGGCGGCACTTGGTAGTGCGTTCCGCGCTCGATCGAGCCATCGGCTCGCAGTATGTCACCCGGTGCGGCGAAGGCGACGGTGCGGCCATCCTCCGTGATCCCGTCGCCGCGCGCCGCGAGGCGTGTGATCATGTCCGGATCGTTCACAGGCAAGCACCGATTGCGCCGGGCAGATGCGCGGCAAGGTTGTCAGCGAGAAAGGCAGGTCCAGCGCGCCGTGCCGCTTCGGCGTGCAACCACACGCCGGTTGCGGCCGCCTCGAACGGATCCGCGCCGCCCGCGCGTTGCGCCGCAATGATCCCGGCGAGTACGTCCCCCGTCCCCGCCGTCGCAAGCCAGGCAGAGCCATGGGGGTGAACGATCGCCCGGCCGTCCGGCGCGGCGATGACGGTATCGGCGCCCTTGAACACGACGATCGCGCCAGAGGCCTGCGCGGCGGCAAGCGCACGCGCGATCTTGCTCCCGCCGCAACCGCCGAACAGCGCGGCGAACTCACCGGCGTGCGGGGTCAGGATCGAACGGGGAGGGATTGCGTGGCCCACGAGCAAATGCAGCGCATCGCCATCGATCACCAGCGGTCGGCCGCATGACAGCGCCATATCCCGCCGTTCGCGCGCCTTATCGTCGCGCCCGAGCCCCGGGCCGATCACCACGGCGCCAAGTCGCGGATCGGCCAGCGCCGCAGCATCGAGGCGTCGCCGCACGATCGCATGCGGTAGTCGATCGGTCGCGCTACCGAGCAGCAGAACATAGCCCGCCCCGCCCTGCGCCGCGGCCGTCGCGCTCAGCGCGCTGGCCCCGGGCATCGACCCAGCAACCACCGCCACGAGGCCGCGCGAATATTTGTGTGCTGCCGGCCCTGGTCCGGTGAGCCTCGGCGGTTCGGCGACACGCACCGCGCCATCGATTGCGATGCCGATGTCGAGCACGCGCACCATCCCGCACAAGGAAGCTGCAGGCTGCAGAACATGCGCCGGCTTCGCCGCGCCGAGCGCCAGCGTCAGGTCGAAGCGCGGCACGTCGCCGAGGCAAGCTCCGTCGTCACTCGACACGCCGCTCGGCACATCGACCGCGACCGATAGCCGCGCCGCACGCACCAGCCGCCGGACCGCGCCGCCCACATCGTCTTCGAGTGCACGGGTAAGGCCGATCCCGAACAACGCATCGACAACCACCGGCGCTTCGTGCGCATCGAGGGTCTCGACCGGGCCGTCCCACCGCGCGCGCGCAGCGGCGGCGACGGCGGTTCGTGCTTCGCCAGACGCCGCGACGCGAACCGCATGTCCCGCGCGCCGCAGCGCAGCCGCCGCAACATAACCGTCGCCGCCATTGTTGCCGGGACCGCACACTACCAGCGCCTCGGCACCGGCGGCGAGCCGGCGCACCTGCTCGGCCACCGCCTCGCCGGCACGCGCCATCAGCGCGTCGACATTCGTGCCGGCGGTGATCGCGCGCGTCTCGGCGGCGCGCATCTCCTGCGCAGTCAGGATCGGGAGGCCCGCGAGCGGGATCATTTCTTTGCCTTGAGCGTCGCGGGCAGCCGATAATGATCGTCGCCGATCGCAACCTCGATCTCGTCGGTCCCGACCAGTGTCACCGCCGCCGGCTCCGCACCATCGGCCGCAACCACGCCGCGACCATCGCTTGTCACCAGCATCCGACGGAAACCGCCGTCGGGGTGACGCAAAGTCAGGACCACGCCGCGCTCCGTTTCCGCGCGCTCGATCTCGCACACACGCGCGAATTTCTCCGCGCCGCCCGGCGCACATTGCACGCGCCCATCATCGGCAGCCTCGACGGCCTGGTTCGCCTCGACCTGGGCGAGCACTTGCGTATCGGTCTTGGCCGGGCTGCAGGCGGCTGAGATGCTCAGCAAGATCGCGCTAGATATCCGCGTATACATGGGTTTCGGCTGCAGCTCCCGGATGGGTGACCGCACCCTTGTACGCCGGCCCGACATTGCGCGCATAGCGCCACAACGCGCCCGACCCATAATCGGACACGCGCGGTTGCCACGCCGCCTTTCGCGCGGCGAGCACATCGTCCGCGACGAGCAGGTCGATCGATCCCGCCTCGGCATCGATGCGGATTGTGTCGCCGTCCTCGACCAACGCGATCGGGCCGCCGTCCGCCGCCTCGGGGCCGACATGGCCGATACAGAACCCACGCGTAGCTCCCGAGAAGCGCCCGTCGGTGATCAGCGCGACCTTCTCGCCCATGCCGAGCCCGTACAACGCCGCGGTGGTGGACAGCATCTCGCGCATCCCCGGGCCGCCCTTGGGGCCTTCGTAGCGGATGACGATGACTTCGCCCTCGCGGATCAGCCGCTGTTCGACCGCAGCGAACGCCTCTTCCTCGCAGTCGAAGCACCGCGCCGGCCCTTCGAACTGCAGCCGGTGCATCCCGGCGACCTTCACGATCGCCCCATCGGGCGCCAGCGATCCGCGCAACCCGACGACGCCACCAGTCGGCGTGATCGGGGTCTTGGCGTCGTAGATCACCTTCTGGTCGGGGTTCCACGTCACTTCGTCGAGGTTTTCGCCAAGCGTCTTGCCTGTCACCGTCATGCAATTGCCATGCAGCAGTCCCTCGGCCAGCAGCGACTTCATCAGCATATAGGCGCCGCCCGCCTCATACATGTCCTTGGCGACATATTGCCCGCCCGGCTTCAGATCGGCGCAATAGGGCGTGGTCTTGAAGATCTCGGCGACGTCGAACAGGTCGAACTCGATCCCAGCCTCGTGCGCCATCGCCGGCAAATGCAACGCCCCGTTGGTCGAGCCACCGGTGGCCGCGACGATCCGCGCGGCATTTTCGAATGCCTCACGCGTGCAAACGTCGCGCGGCCGAATGTTTTGCGCGAGCAACTCCATCACCTGAGCGCCGGCCGCGACCGCGATCTGTTCACGCGTCGTGTAAGGTGCGGGGACCATGTTGCTGTTCGGCAACGACAATCCGATCGCCTCGCCAACGCATGCCATCGTATTGGCGGTGTATTGCCCGCCGCATGCACCGTGGCCGGGGCACGCGACCTTCTCGAGCGCATGGACTTCCTCGATCGGGCAGGTGCCGGCGGCATAGCGCCCGACGACCTCGAACACGTCGACGACCGTCACGTCACGATCCTGGAAACGGCCCGGCAGAATCGATCCACCATAGACGAAGATCGACGGCACGTTCAGCCGCAGCATCGCCATCATCATGCCCGGCAATGACTTGTCGCACCCCGCGAAGCCGACGAGCGCGTCATAGCAATGCCCGCGCACCGAAAGCTCGACCGAATCGGCGATAACCTCGCGGCTGACGAGGCTGGCCTTCATCCCCTGATGGCCCATTGCGATCCCGTCCGTCACGGTGATCGTGTTGAACCGCCGCGGCATCCCGCCACCCTGCTCCACCCCGCGCCGCGCGGCATCCGCCTGCGCGTCGAGCGTGGTGTTGCACGGCGCGCTGTCGTTTCCAGCGCTCGCGAGCCCGACGAACGGCCGAGCGATCTCTTCCTCGGTCAGCCCCATCGCATAATAATAGCTGCGGTGCGGGGCGCGCTCGGGGCCGACCGACACATGGCGGCTCGGCAGCCGCGCCTTATCGAACTGATGGGTCATGGCAGAGGTCGCTAAATCTGCGCGGCTCGCGGTGCAAGCGTGCTCTTGCAGCGACAGGAGTGCCAGCATAGGCCAAGGAGGGAGGCAAGTGGCGATGAAGGCGAAGGTCGTACTTGCCGGTCATTCGCACGTCCACGCGCTTGGCGTGCCCGGCTGGCCGGCTGGCGAAAAGCCGGGCCTGGTCCCGATCAAGCACTCAACCGCGGACGTAGTAGCGATCGTCGGCAACCGTGACGCGGCCTATTGGGATCTCTTCGTTGAGAGTGCGAGCAACCGGGTGCCAGCAGTCATCTGGGCCGGCAACCAGCACTATGCCCATTTCCTGTTCCGACCCGCCGTCCCGCTCGACTTCATCCTTTCGGCCGAGCCACGGCTGCCGCTCAATCGGGCGGCGCAAATCGTGCCGGAAGAAATGATCCGCACCTTCCTGGATACGTCGCTAACGCCGCTGTCACGGTTGCTTGGCCGGCTTGCGAAACGATCCCCTTTTCCACCGATCGTGATCGGTACGCCCCCGCCCAAAGGCGATCTCGAACGGCTATGCGCCAACATCCGCCGCGAGTCGGTTCTCCACGATATCGCAACCAAACTGGGCGTGCCGATCGCACCCAGCTCGCTGGCCGATCTCAATCTGATCGTGAAGCTGTGGCGCCTGATCCAAACAATACTGGCCGAAATCGCGCGTGAAACGGGCGCGGTATTCGTGCCCGTTCCGCAACAATTAATCACAGGCGAAGGGGTGCTCCACGACGAGTTCTGGGCATCCGACGCGACTCATGCCAACCGCGCGTACGGCAGTAAGATGCTCGCGGCAGTTCTTCGTCAGGCGGAGCTTGGCGTTACGACCAAACCGCGGGCGAGCGCATGAGCCCGTATTCTGGCCTGCCGCCGCGCCACTTCTGGTCACGCGCCGTGTCTCGCGATTACCAGCCGCGTGATATTGCCGACGCGCCCGAACCGCTGATCAAGCCGGACGATAAAGTGATCAGCGCGGGCAGTTGCTTCGCCGCGAACCTGGTCCCTTATTTGGAAGCGGCGGGCCTGACGTACCTCTACACCGAACGCCGCCATGCGATGTTCTCGCACCTGCCGCCCGAAAACTACAGCTACGACAAATTCAGCGCCGGATATGGCAATGTCTATACCGTACGCCAGATGCTGCAGCTTGTCCGCCGTGCGCGCGGTACATTCGCGCCGCAGGAAGATCGCTGGCACATCGATGGCAAAGTCGTCGATCCGGTTCGGCCTGGGCTACGCTACGCCGCGCGGAGCAATCGCGAATTCACGGTGCTAACCCGCCGGCACCTGCGCGCGGTGAAGGTGGCCTTGAAGCAATGCACCGTGTTCATCTTCACGCTCGGGCTGACCGAAGCCTGGGTGTCGAAGGCGGACGGCGCAGTGTTCCCGGCGTGCCCCGGAACGATCGCGGGGACGTTCGATCCCGAGCGCCACGCGTTCCACAATTTCACGATCGACGAAGTGCGCGATGATCTCGACGCGCTCGTCGCAGAGTTTCGGGAGATCAACCCGAATGCGCGGATCATCCTGACGGTCTCGCCCGTACCGCTCGTTGCGACCGCCACCAATCGCCACGTCGTGGCGGCTACGACCTACAGCAAAGCGGTGCTGCGGGTGGCAGCAGAGCATGCGACACGGCACCCGAACGTCGTCTACTTTCCCGCGTACGAAATCGTCACCTCGTCCGCGGCGCCCGAATCCTTTTTCGAGCCCGACCGCCGAAACGTGTCGAAGGCAGCGGTGGACACGGTGATGGAGGCCTTTCTGTCGCGCTGCCAGACCACCAATGCGATCCGCCCCGCGGTTGCGGTCGCCCCCGATACGACTTCCTTATCCGCGCGGATCGCCGAGTATGAGTGCGAGGAAGCCGCGCAGGACGCCGGCTGATCGCCGTCGTCAGAGCGCGGACAGCACCTTTTCAACCCCGTCCATCGTGAACGGCTTTTGCAGGACCGGGCGCCCGCGAAACTCGTCTGCCAGCATGTCGTCTCCGCCGCCGGTCGCGAAAATGAACGGGATGCCGCGCTGCGCAAGCTCCTTGGCGATCGGCCAGCTCTTTTCGCCACCGCGCAGATTGACGTCGAGGATCGCGCAATCGAACCCGCCCGCCTCGACCAATGGCATGGCCGCGGCGACGCAATCGGCGGTGCCGGCGCATTGACGATCGAGTGCGTCGAGGAAGTCTTCGAGCATCATGGCAATAAGCGGCTCGTCTTCGACAAGCAGGACGCGGGTGAACATTCTCGAGCCTTAGTTGGAGCGGAACGTTTCCGCAACGGTTCCGTCACACCTGAAACGATCTGATACAGATCAGCCTTGCTGGCTGAGTGCCTCGCGCGCGGCTTCGGCGAGTTGCTGGACCGAGAACGGCTTGGGAATGAACGCGACATTCTCGAGATCTATCGAGCGCCGCAGCTGTTCCTCGGCATAGCCCGACATGAACAAGATCGGCAGATCGGGATAGCGCGCACGGGCGCGGCGCGCCATCGTCGGACCGTCCATGACAGGCATGACTACGTCGGACACCAAAAGATCAGGCCGCGGGTGCCGTTCGATGATCTCGAGCGCCGCCTCGCCATTCTCGGCGGTCAGCACGGTATAACCCTGCCGTGTCAGCGCGCGCTCGGCGACGGCGCGGACCATGTCCTCGTCCTCCACCAGAAGCACGGTACCGGTGCCCCACACTTCGACCGGCCGCGGCTTGGCAACCGCCTTGCGTGGCGTAACCGGCTCGCCCGTGGCGTGGACGGGGAGGTAGATGGTGAAGGTGGCCCCCTGCCCCGGCCGCGAATCGGCGAAGATGTACCCTCCCGATTGTTTGACGATGCCATAGACGGTGGAGAGGCCGAGGCCCGTGCCCTTGCCGATTTCCTTGGTGGTGAAGAATGGCTCGAAGATCTTCGGCAGGATCTCGGGCGGTATGCCTGAGCCGGTGTCCGATATCTCGAGCGCGGTATAGTCGCCGACCGGCATGATGTCCGGCCCACGCCGGCTGATTTCGCCGACGGTTGCCGAGCGGGTCTGGATCGTCAGCTTGCCGCCGCCGTGCGGATGCTTCGCCTGCATCGCGTCGCGCGCATTGACCGCGAGATTGACGACGACCTGTTCGAGCTGCCCCGGATCGGCACGCACGGGGCCGAGATCGCGCCCGTGGCGCACCTCGAGCGACACCGTCTCGCCGAGCAGTCGCTTGAGCAGGTTCGACACTTCGGAGACGACGTCGGGCAGTTGCAGCACTTGCGGGCGCAGCGTCTGCTGGCGGGAGAAGGCGAGCAGTTGCCGCGTCAGCGCCGCAGCGCGATTCGAATTGTTCCGCACCTGCTGGATGTCGTCATAATCGCTGTCGCCCGGCGAGTGGCGCATCAGCATCAGATCGCAATGGCCGATGATGGCAGTGAGGATGTTGTTGAAGTCGTGCGCGACGCCGCCCGCAAGCTGGCCGACCGCCTGCATCTTGGTCGCCTGCGCGACCTCGCGCTTGAGCCGCGATTCCTCGGTATTGTCCTTGAGGCTCAACACCACCGCAGCATCGCCGAGCCCGCGTGCGCCAGCGATCGACAGGATCACCGGCTCGTCGGGATGGTCGCGCAACCGCACCGCCATGTCGGCAGCATGCGCCGCGCCGCCGCCGGCGAAGCGCCGCACCGCGTCGGCCACCGCCGCCTTATCCTCGCGCACCACGAGATCGCCGGGATACAGCGGCGGCGCAGCGCGATCGACCGAGGCGGCGCGCAGAAAGGCATCGTTCATCTCGACGAAGCGCCCGTCGCGATCGACCAGCGCAATGCCGAGCGGCATCAACTGGACGAGCGTGCGGATATGCCCGGTCGCACCCGTCGCGGCGGTGACCGGCGCATCCTCCTCGTCGAGCAGCGCGACCAGGATCGGCGCGTCTTCACCTTCCGCGAACGGCACCTGCACCAGCCGCAGCGGATTGCCGTCTAGCCCTTCGCGCTCGAACCGGATCAGGCCGCGGCCATCGGTGATTAGGAAGCGCGCAAAGTCGGCGCCCTGCGCGGACGCCGAGCCAGGGCCGAGCGCACGGGAACGCAGTACTGGATCGGCCGCCAGCACGCGGCCATCGGCAGACAGCAGCGCGGCCATGATGCCCGATTCCGCCAATCGCCGTCCAAGTGCGCCCGCCAGCGCCGCCGCGAGCGCGCCGCTGCCGTCGGTCTCGGTCGCTGACGCGGCCCGCCAGACGAGCAGATCCTGCTGCTGGCCGGTGCGCAGCACGTCGATCACGATCGTCCGCCCCCCCGCCTCGGCCCGCTCGAGCCGCGCGCGCCCGTCACGCCAAGCGGCGCGGCCGACGCTGGAGAGGGCGCCGACGCCGGCCTCGCCGATCGGCAGGCCGGGTGGGGTCGGCAACCCGGCGAACATCGCTTCGTAATGATCGTTGGCACACACCAGCCGCCCGGCACGATCTGTGATCGCGATCGCATCGGGGCTGTCCTGCGTCAGTGCGCGAACAAGGTGCCAGTCGACCTCAGGCTGCGTCGGTGCGGCGACCGGTGCCAGCGCGCGCCACGCCACCACGCCGCCGCCGACCACGATGGCCGCTGCCACGAACCCGGCCGCCACGGCTACGTTGCCGACCACCCACAACACCAGCAGCGCCGCCACGAGGCCCGCGGCAGTTGCGACCGCCCACGCGCCACCTGGGGTAAGCCGCTGTACATCCAGAGGGGGAAGCGTCGCCATCGTCCCACCAGCCTTCGATCCGCGCCGCGCCGCCGTCAAGCGGCACGGCGGGGTGCGATCACCAGATGCGGACGCGCTGCTGATCGTCGAGGAACAGCTTCTGCCCCGGCTTGGCCCCGAAAGCGGCATACCAAGGGTCGAGGTTCCGCACGACATTGGCGCGCTGCATTCCCGGCGAGTGCGGATCGGACAGCAGCATCTGGCGCAGGATCGGCTCGCGATACTTGGTGCGCCACACCTGCGCCCAGCCAAGATAGAAGCGCTGGTCACCGGTCGTGCCGTCGATCACTGGCGCTGGCTTGCCGCCGAGCGAACGGTGATAGGCGTCGATCGCCACCGTCAGGCCGGCCAGATCGGCGATATTCTCGCCAAGCGTCAGCGCGCCCTGGACGTGCTGGCCGGGGAGCGGCTCGTACGCATCGTACTGCGCAACCAGCCGGTCGGTGAACACCTTGAAGCGCGACACGTCCTGCGGCGTCCACCAGGCGGCGAGCTTGCCGCTGGGATCGTATTTGCGACCCTGATCGTCGAAGTGATGGCTGATCTCGTGCCCGATCACCGCGCCGATGCCGCCATAGTTGACCGCCGGGTCAGCCTTCGGATCGAAGAACGGCGGCTGGAGAATCGCCGCCGGAAAGACGATTTCGTTCATCGTCGGATTGGCGTAGGCGTTGATCGTCATCGGCGTCATGAACCATTCGCCGCGATCGATCGGTGCGCCGATCTTGTCCAGGTTGCGCTGGAACTCGAACTCGTTGGCACGCGCAACGTTGCCGACCAGATCGTCGCGCTTGATCGTCAGCGCCGAATAATCGCGCCACGTGTCGGGATAGCCGATCTTGGGCGTGAAGGCGGCAAGCTTAACCAACGCCTTCTGCTTGGTCTCGGGCGCCATCCATTCAAGCTTCTTCAGCCGATCGCCCATCGAGGCGATGACGTTGCGGACGAGCGCATCGGCCGCCGCCTTGGATTCGGGCGGGAAGTATTTCGCCACATAGGCCTGGCCGAGATCCTCGCCGATTTGTGCATCGACGAGATCGACGCCGCGCTTCCACCGCGCCTGCTGCTCGGGCGTGCCGGCGAGCACCGTGCCGTAGAAAGCGAAGCGCGCATCGTCGAACGCCTTGGGCAGATAGCGCGCATAGCTCGAAAGCGTGCGGAGCAGCAGGTGATCGCGCAGCACCGGCAGCGGCGTACCAGACCAGACGCGCGCCTCGCCGGTCAGCGCCGACGGCTGCGCGACGAGCAGCGAGCCCGTCGCCTTCACCCCTAGCGCGCCGAGATACTCGTCCCACGGATAGCCGGTGCCACGCGTGCGGAGTTCGTCAAACGTCAGGCTGTTGTACGTGCGATCAGCGTCGCGGCTCTCGACCCGCGTCCAGTGAATGCCGGCGAGATCCTTCTCGAAGTTGAACACCGCGGCGGCGCGCGCGGCGGCATCCTTCTCGCCTGCCAGCGTGAGCATCTGCGCCAGATACGCTTGATATGCGGTTCGGTTCGCCGCGAGCTTGGGATCGTCCTTTAGGTAGTAATCGCGATCCGGAAGCCCGAGACCCGCCTGCGACAGCTGCAGGATGTAGCGATCGGGGTTCTTGTCGTCCTGATTGACGTACACGTTGAACAAGGTGCCGACGCCGCGGCGCTGCATCCGGCCGGCTTCGGTCGCGAGCGCAGCCTTGCTGGGCGCGGCCTTGATCGCTTGGATCCATGGCTGCACGGGGGCGATGCCCTTGGCGTTCACCCCGGCTTCGTCGAGGAAGCTCGCGTAGAAATCGCCCGATTTGCTGCCGGGGCGCTTCGCCTGCTCCTCCAGGATCGTCCGCGTCTGTTCGCGCGACAGATCCTGCAGGACGTGGAACATGCCGTAGTTCGAGCGATCCGCCGGGATCTCAGTGGTCCGGTTCCAGGTGCCGCTGGCGTAATCGTAGAAGTCGTCGCCCGGCGCGACCTTGGTGTCGCGGCCGGCCATGTCGAAGCCGAAATCGCCGATCTGCGGCTTGTCCGCCGATGCCGGCGTGACCGGGCCTTGCGCGGCCTTTGCGACTGTGGCGGTCTGCTCCGCGCGTTGGCCGGCAGTCTGGGCAATGGCGGCAACGGCGGTCGTGGAAAGAATGGCAGCGAAGACGAGCGACGTACGCATGGAACAGCGACCTCTGATAGATTAGGCCGCGTGTTTTATCCGCTTAAGACGCATCGTCAACGTGGTTGCGATTGTGACGATGCCGCCACTTTCGCGCGATCCACAGCCGCCAGCCGAGTACCGACAAGCCATAGCCGGCGCTCGATAGCACCGCCGTCACGATCAGCAGGCCAAGCGCGGTCGCTGGGGCTGCATCGGACATCAGCCACTGCATCCAGTTCGACTGCGCAGCTCCATTCGCAGCCTGGCTCACCGGATCGCCGGGCAAGGCCTGATCGAGCCGGAGCATCCACTTGCCGATGTAATAGGCTGCCACCCACAAGGGCGGGGTCGTCAGCGGATTGGTGATGAACGTGGTCAGCGCCGCCGCCGGGATATTCGCCCGCACCGGCAAGGCGAGCAGCGCCGAGAAAGGGATCTGCGCGACCGGAAACAAGATCCCCGTGACCATGCCCAGAGCAACCCCGCGAGGCACCGAACGGCGCGTAAAGCGCCACAAGGCCGGCGCGAGCACCCGGTGCGCCACCGGGCGGAGCATCCGGCTCTCCTGCATCGATTCGCGCGTCGGCAGGTTGCGATGGCACCAGCCGGCGACGCGCTGCCAGAAAGTCGGCGGGCGTGTCGCCATCAGCTGCGGTCGCGCATGATTCGCGCCGCGTCACGCTTCCACTCGCGTTCCTTGATGTGCTCGCGCTTGTCGTGCGCTTTCCTGCCCTTCGCCAATGCGAGCTCCACCTTGGCCCGTCCTTGACCATTGAAATAAACCATCAGCGGAACGAGCGTCATGCCGTCACGCGCCACGGCGCCGTGAAGCTTGTTTACCTCACGCTCGTGAAGCAGCAGTTTACGCGGACGCTTGGGCTCGTGGTTGAAGCGGTTGCCGTGACTGAACTCGGGAATGTTCGAGTTGATCAGCCACACGCCGGCCTCGCTGACCTCGGCATAGCTCTCGGCGATCGAGCCCTCGCCGAAGCGCAAGCTCTTCACCTCGGTGCCGGTCAGGACGATCCCGGCCTCATACTTGGTGTCGATCTCGTAATCGAAGCGCGCGCGGCGATTCTCCGCGACGATCTTCTGCTTGTCGAAGGTGGCTGGTTTGGGACGCGACATGGGACGCGCGATGTAGGGCGTCGCGCCGTTCGTGGGAAGCCGCAGCGTTCAGCGCTTGTCGCCGCCCAGCGGGATGCGGAGCCGAATCATCGCACGATTGATCGGCGCGCCCTGCGCATCGCGGCCCTGCTCCACCTCGGCGGCGACCTTTCCGACACCGGCAATCGCCATCTCGGCCTTGGGCGGCTCGCGGTCGAAATCATAGCGGCCGGTCAGCGGCTTGAGGCGGTACTCATCGTCTCGCCGTGCGCACACGACGATCTCCTCGCCCGGCTGCGCGACCGGGCACGGGCGGTCGGAGGAACGATTTGGCGGCACGGGCGCCGGCGGGCCGGCGACTTGCAGCGCGAACATCAACCACATCGGACCCTCCAAGGCATACGCAGACCCTGAAGCGAGATTGCGGCGACTTCGCGTCCTACAATCCTGCCTGCGCGAGCCCTGCATCGACCGCCGCACGGCTGGCCTCGCTCGGCCATGTCATTGGCAGCCGCAGACCAGCGGGGAAGCCCGACCGCACCTTCGTCATCGCGTACTTCACCGGCCCGGGCGACGCGTCGGTGAACAGCGCGGTGTGCAGCGCGAACAGCTGATCATGAAGTGCGAGCGCCTCGGGGCCGGTCCCGGCCGCCTGAAATGCGGCGCACAGCTTCGGCGCAACATTCGCGGTCACCGAGATGCAGCCGACGCCGCCCACCGCGTTGTAGGATAGGGCCAAATCGTCATTGCCCGACAGCTGGCAGAACCCCTCGCCCAGCGCGGCGCGGTGCTGCGACACGCGCTGCAACACGCCCGAGGCATCCTTCACCGCGACGAACACCTTGGGGAAGGCCGCGACGATGCGGATCAGCGTCTCGGGCTGGATGTCGGTCACCGTGCGGCCCGGCACGTTATAGAGCACGATCGGCAGCGCGGCAGTCGGGGCGAGCGCGGCGAAATGCTGATAGATCCCGTCCTGAGACGGACGATTGTAATAGGGCGGCACCATCAGCGCAGCATCGGCCCCCGCCTCCTTCGCCGCAGCAATGTTCTCCGCCGCGACACGCGTATCGTTCGATCCAGCCCCCGCGATCACCGGCACGCGCCCACGCGCCTGATCGACGCACACTTTCACGATCGCGAAATGCTCGTCCTTGCTCAGTGTGGCGGCCTCACCGGTCGTGCCGCACGGCACCAGCGCCGAAGAACCTTCGGCGATCTGCCACTCGATAAGGTCGCGATAGGCTTGTTCGACGAACCGGCCATCGGTGTCGAACGGCGTGACGAGCGCCGGGATCGAACCGGAAAACATGGCGATGCTCCTGAAATCGGATAGAATGCGTTGATCTGTTCAGGACAGATACGGGTTGGCCGGCTACTCTGTCCACATGGTGACAGGTTTGAAATCAGGCGCATTGATCGGAATGGCATTGGGACTGGGCGGCGCGCTGCTCGTCGCACAGGATCAGGACGAGGCGGCGCGCACGCGCGCGGCCAATCTGATGGGGCAGCAACGACCGGCAAATGCGCCGACCTATAACGACAGCGGATCGATCGCGTCGGCGCTCGCGCAATGGCGGGCGGTGCAACAGACTGATGCGATGCCGTTCGACAGCTACGCCAGCTTTCTGCTGGCGCATCCCGGCTGGCCGAACGAAGCCGCGAACCGTCGTGCGGCCGAAAAGCAGGCCGGAAACGGCTATGCGGCGCCCGGAAACGTCGTCGCCTATTTCCGCCGCTTTCCGCCGCAGACCGCGACCGGCGGCATCGCCTTCGCGCGCGCGCTGCAGGCGAGCGGCGCTACGGGTGAGGCGAACGAAGCCGCACGGACTGCTTGGCGGCGCGGCGCCTTGTCGTCCACCGACGAGGCGGCATTGCTCGGCGGCTTTGCCGGCGCGCTGCGCCCTGACGATCACGACGCACGCATGGACGCGCTGCTGTGGCAGGGTTCGACCAGCATTGCCGCGCGGCAGATCGCCTATGTTTCGCCGTCGCGCCGTATACTCTTCGAGGCGCGGCTGGCGTTTCGCAGCGGCGCGCAGACCGCTTCGGCACTCGCAGCGGCGAACGATGGCGCCGGTGCGTCGGACGCCGGCTATGTCGCCGATAAGGCGACGTGGCTGCGCAACAGCGGCGCATCCCCCAGCGCACGGTCGTGGCTCGCGCGCACCCGCTCATCAGGCATGGCGCGGCCGGGCAACGTCGAGGAGTTCTACGAGGTCCTGCTGACGAACGCGCGCGGCGCGTCGGCGGACGGGCAACATCAGATCGCCTACGACATCGCGCGGCAGGTCGACGATGCCTATCCGCCAGGCACCGACGTATCGAAGAAGCCGTATGGCGAGCGCGACGATTACACGAGCCTCGTGTGGCTCGCGGGGCAGACCGCGATGAAGCAGCTCGGCCGCCCCGCGGATGCGATGACGATGTTCGATCGCTACGGTCGCGGCAGCCAATCGCCGCAGACGCGGGCGAAGGGCTTCTATTGGGCCGGTCGCGCCGCCGAGGCCGCGGGCCGGTCGGCGGATGCCACCGCTTTCTTGAACACCGCGGCGGGTTATCGCGATCAGTTCTACGGCCATCTCGCGCTCGAGCACCTACGTCGCCCGTTGGTTGCTCCGCCCGCGCTCGGCCAGCGGACGATTGATCCGGCGACGCGCCAGGCGTTCTACGCGCGCGAGATCGTCCGCGCGGCGCAGTTCCTCGGCTCGATCGGGCAGTATCAGGATCAGTCTGCTTTCGTGAAGCAGATCTCCGCGACGGTTTCGAGCGACGCCGATCACTTCCTTGCCGACGAGCTGTCACGGTCGATCAATCGACCCGACCTTGCCGTGATGGTCGGGCGAATGGCGATGCAGAATGGGCTGACCGACTACAGCGCGATCGCCTTCCCAACGGTTCCAGTGCCGTCGGGCTATACGGACCAATGGACGATGATCCATGCGATCTCGCGGCAGGAAAGCCAGTTCGACCGCGCTGCGATCTCGTCCGCTGGCGCGCGCGGGCTGATGCAGCTGATGCCGGGCACCGCGCGTGAGCAGGCGGGCAAGATCGGGTTGCCGTACGACACCGGACGGCTGATCAGCGATACGAGCTACAATGCGCAGCTTGGTTCAAGCTATTTCCAGCGCGTGTTCGGCAGCTACGGCAGCTATCCGCTGGCGATTGCGGCCTATAATGCGGGGCCGGGCAACGTGAACAAATGGCTTCGCGTCAACGGCGATCCGCGCACGGGCGCCATCGACATGGTCGATTGGGTCGAGGCGATCCCGTTTACCGAGACCCGCAACTATGTGCAGCGCGTATTGGAAAATGCGGTGGTCTACGACCTGATGAACCCGCAGCGCGCCAAGAGCCGCGGTCCGGCAAATCTGAGCTGGTATCTGGGGCGTAACCGCGCGGGCTGATCGTTCCCCGGCGAAGGCCGGGGCCCAGTAGCCACTGGTCCGATGCTGGACCCCGGCCTTCGCAGGGGTACATGGAGAAATGGACCGCCCAAATTACATCACCCCCGCCGGCTATGCCGCGTTACGCGCCGAATACGAACAGCTCTTCGCCACCGAACGCCCCGCGCTCGTCGAAACGATCGCGTGGGCGGCGGGCAACGGCGATCGGTCGGAGAACGGCGACTATATCTACGGCCGAAAGCGCCTGCGCGAGATCGACCGCCGGCTCGGTTTCCTCTCGAAACGCATGAAGGCCGCCAAGGTCGTCGATCCGGCACAGGCGCCCGATCGCAGCCGGGTCTACTTCGGCGCGATCGTCACCATCGCCGACGAGGACGATAACCAGCGCCACCTGACGCTCGTCGGCGACGACGAGACCGACGCGGGCGGCGGCCGCATCGGCTGGAATGCGCCGCTCGCCCGCGCCTTGCGCGGCGCCACGGTCGGCGATGTCCGCCGCGTCACGCTGCCCGCAGGCGAGAAGGAATATGAAGTGATCGCGATCGCTTATCCGGACCACTGATTGACGTGTGACAGTCGAGCGGCGATGGCTTCGACATGGCAAGTGACGACACCCCCACCCTCAACGTCGCGCTGCTGATCGACGCGGACAATGCCAGCTGGCACGCGATCGATCCGGTGCTGACCGTCCTCGCCGAGCTCGGCAGCGTCAACGTTCGCCGGGTCTACGGCAACTGGACCAAGCCCGGCCTCAAGGGCTGGCAGGACATGACGATAAAGCACGGCATAGAGCCACAGCAGCAGTTCGACCTGACGAAGGGCAAGAACGCAACCGACATGAAGATGACGATCGACGCGATGGACCTGCTGTTCCGCGGCCGCGTCCAGGGCTTCGGGATCATGTCGTCGGACAGCGATTTCATGCCGCTCGCGACGCGCATCCGGCAGGATGGCCTGCCTGTGTACGGCTTCGGCAACGGCAATACGCCCGAGGGGTTTCGCACCGCCTGCACGCGCTTCATCGACGTCAACGCCTTGATCGAAACGACGACGAAGCCGAAGCGGGTGAAGAGCGTCGAAGTCCCGATCGATCAGTCGGTCCCGCCCCCGATCGGGCAGGTGGTCGTCGCTTCGAAAGCGAGTACCAACAAGGTCGATGACCCGGAACTGCTCGATCTGCTGTTTGATGCGTATGAATCGTTGAAGCCCGACGTGAAGGGCTTCGTCAGCCTTTCCGCCCTGGGGCAGCGCGCGGCAAACCGGTCCAGCTTCGACGTACGCAATTATGGCTACAAGCGGCTGTCCGACTTGGTCAACGCGATCCCGGCAATCGATATCGATCGGCGTGAGAACCAAGTGTTCGTCCGCTGGAAGGACTGAAATGAAGCATCTGTCATTCGCATTGCCGCTGTTGGCGTTGGTCGCGGCGCCCGCGCTGGCGCAGAAGACTGACCCTGCCAGATTGTCCGAGATGACGAAGGTGCTGGCATCGGACGAATTCGGCGGCCGCTCGCCGGGCACCGAGGGCGAGAAGAAGACGATTGCCTGGGCGATCGAACGCTTCAAGGCGCTTGGGCTTCAGCCCGGCGGCCCCGATGGCCAATGGACGCAAGCCGTCCCGCTGATCCACACCCGGCTTGGGGATGGTCCGGTAACGTTCGGGGCGACGCCGCTCCGGCAAGGCACCGACGTGTCGATGACGACAGTGCGCGCTGCGCCTCAGGTGGCGATCGCGGACGCGCCGTTGGTATTCGTCGGCTATGGCGTCAGCGCGCCGGAAGCGAAGTGGGACGATTTCAAAGGGCTGGATCTCGAGGGCAAGGTCGCGGTCTTCCTCGTCAATGATCCCGACTTCGAGGCTGCAGCCGGCGATGACGCCAAGGGCCGCTTCGGCGACCGGCGGATGACCTATTACGGCCGCTGGACGTACAAGTACGAGGAAGCCGCACGACGCGGCGCGATCGGCGCGTTGATCGTCCACGATACCGATGGCGCGGGTTATCCCTGGTCGACCGCCAACGCTTCGAATGGCGAGAATTACGACATCGTTCGCGATGCGAGCGATCCCCGCATTGCCTTGCAGGGCTGGCTGTCAGGCGAAGCGGCGACGCGACTGTTCGCCGCAGAAGGCCTCGATCTCGCCGCGCTGCGCATCAAGGCACGCTCCGCAGCTTTCGCCCCCGTCGCGCTCAAGGCACGGTTCTCGGCGAAGCTGCCGGTTACGGTCGAGCGGATCGAGAGCGCCAACGTGCTCGCCAAGATCCCCGGCCGGACCAAGCCCGACGAGACGGTGCAGTTCGCCGCGCATTGGGACGCGTATGGCGAAGGCCCACCCGACGCGCAGGGCAAGACGATCCGGCCCGGCGCGAACGACGACGCACTCGGCGTTGCCGGCGTGCTGGAACTCGCCCGCCTGTTCAAGGCCGCGCCACAGCCCGATCGCACTCTCGTCTTCGCGCTGTGGACCGCGGAAGAGCGCGGCCTGCTCGGCTCCGAATGGTATGCGACGCATCCCGTCGATCCGCTTGAAAAAACCGCCGCGAACCTGACGCTCGATATCCTGCAGACGGCCGGTGAGGCCAAGGACGTCATCCTGGTCGGCGCCGGCCAATCCTCGCTCGAGGATCTGCTGGGCGACGCAGTGCGCGCACAAAGCCGGGCGATCACCCCCGAAACTGCCAGCGAGCGCGGGCTCTTCTATCGCGCGGATCACTTCTCGGTCGTCCGCCGTGGCGTCCCGTCGCTGCAACTTATGGCGCTTGGCGGCGCAAGCGACATGCGTACGGGCGGCCGCGAGGCCGGGCAGAAGTGGCTGGATGCCTACATGGCCTGCTACCACAAGACCTGCGACGCATGGGATGCGAGATGGAACTTCACCGGCGTCGCGCAAGATGTCGACCTGTTCCATTCGATGGGGCAGCGGCTGGCGAAGTCGGGTGTCTGGCCGACATGGCGACCGGCGTCGGAGTTTCTCGCGATTCGCGCCAAGTCTGCGGCGGCGCGCAACTAGACCTTCTCGCGCATGAGCCATACGGTGAAGGCGGTCCGCTTGGCGACGGACGGCCTCTAACCGCCCGTCGCTAACCAGATCAGCGCGTCAGCTTCTTGTAGGCAAGGCGCGTCGGACGGTCGGCCGCATCTCCCAGACGACGCCGCTTGTCCTCTTCATACGAGTCGAAGTTCCCCTCGAACCACTCGACATGACTATCGCCCTCGAACGCCAGAATATGTGTGCACAGCCGATCGAGAAAGAAGCGGTCATGGCTGATCACCACCGCGCAGCCTGCGAACGTCTCCAGCGCCTCTTCCAGCGCGCGCAGCGTCTCGACGTCGAGATCGTTCGTCGGCTCGTCGAGCAGCAGGACGTTGCCGCCCTCCTTCAGCATCTTGGCCATGTGGACGCGATTGCGCTCACCGCCCGATAGCTGGCCGACCTTCTTCTGCTGGTCTGGACCACGGAAGTTGAACGCGCCGACATAGGCGCGCGTCCCCATCTCCTGCTTACCGAAGCGGAACACCTCCAGCTCGTCGGAGATTTCCTGCCAGACGTTCTTGTTCGGATCGAGATCGTCGCGGCTTTGATCGACATAGCCGAGCTTCACCGTCGAGCCGACCTCGATCGTGCCAGCGTCCGGCACTTCCTGCCCCGTGATCAGCTTGAACAGCGTCGACTTGCCCGCGCCGTTCGGCCCGATCACGCCGACGATGCCGCCCGGTGGCAGCATGAAATCCAGGTTTTCGAACAGCAATTTGTCGCCGTACGACTTGGTCAGGCCCTTCGCCTCGATTACCTTGCCGCCAAGACGCGTCGGCAGCTGGATCAGGATCGCGGCCTTGCCGGCGACGCGGTTCTCCTGCTTTTCCATCAGCTCGTCGAACGCGCGGATACGCGCCTTCGACTTCGTCTGGCGGCCCTTGGGGGTCTGCCGCATCCAGGCCAACTCATCGGCGATCGCCTTCTGCTTGCCGGCCTCTTCGCGCTCTTCCTGGCTCAGGCGCTGCGCCTTCTTCTCCAGATAGCCCGAATAGTTGGATTCGTAGGTGTAATAGCGCCCGCGATCGAGCTCGAGCACCCAGTTCACGACATTGTCGAGAAAGTAGCGGTCATGCGTGACGAGGATCACGTTGCCGGCATATTCCTTCAGGAAGTTCTCGAGCCACGCGACGCTTTCGGCGTCGAGGTGGTTGGTCGGCTCGTCGAGCAGCAGGATATCGGGCTTCTCGAGCAGCAACCGGACGAGCGCCACGCGACGCTTCTCGCCGCCCGACAGGTTCGTGACCGCGCTGTCCGACGGCGGGCAGCGCATCGCTTCCATTGCCTGTTCGAGCTGCGAATCGAGGCTCCAGCCGTCCGCCGCGTCGATCTTCTCCTGAAGGACGCCCATCTCCTCCATCAACGCGTCGAAATCGGTATCATCCTGCGGATCACCCATCTCGGCCGAGATCGCATTGAATCGCTCGACCATCGCCGCGATTGGCCCGGCACCCAGGCGCACGTTCTCGATCACCGTCTTGTCGGGGTCGAGCTGTGGCTCCTGCGGCAGATAGCCGACCTTGATGCCCTCCGCGGCCCAGGCCTCTCCCTGAAACTCGGTATCGATCCCGCCCATGATCTTCATGAGCGTCGACTTGCCCGATCCGTTCGGGCCGATGATCGCGATCTTCGCGCCCGGCACGAACTGCAGGTGGATGTTGTTGAGCACTGGCTTGTTGGCGCCCGGGAAGGTCTTGGTCAGACCCTTCATGACGTAGGTATACTGGACGGCCATGGGTCGTTGCGTTCCGTAACTGGAATGACTGGGGATTACGTCGGCGCATGTAATGGCGCGGTGAGCCGTTGGCAAACCGCCCGCGTGGACTTACGCCCCCCGCCATGATCCATCGCCTCACCCTCGCCGCCCTCCTCCTCACCAGCACCGCGCCAGCGCTCGCGCAGCCGGCCGCCCCCGCCCCTGTTGATCCCCGCGTCGCCACGCTGCGCGACGCGGCGCTGCGCGACGATGTCGCCTATGACATCGTCGAAGGCATGACGACCGAAGTCGGCCAGCGCCTCGCCGGCACTGAGGCGGAGGCGCGCGCCCGCACCTGGAGCGCCGCCAAGCTGAAGGCGCTCGGCTTCAAGAACGTGCGGATCGAGACGTACCGCATGCCCGTCTGGGTCCGCGGTGAGGAACGCGGCGAGATCGTAGCCCCCTTCCCGCAGAAGCTGCAGTTGACCGCGCTCGGCAACTCCGGCGCGACACCCGCCGCCGGGATCGAAGCCGAGGTCGTGGTCTTCCCGACGTACGGCGATCTGGTGGCGGCGCCCGCGGGCAGCCTCGCGGGCAAGATCGCCTATGTCGGCAATGCGATGATGAAGACGCAGGACGGCTCGAGCTACGGTCAGGAAGGCATCGCGCGGCGCGCCGGGCCAGCCGTCGCCGCTGGCAAGGGAGCGGTCGCCATCGTGATCCGCTCGATCGGCACCGACACGCATCGCTTGCCCCACACCGGCAGCACGAACTTTCCGGCAGGTGCCGCGCCGATCCCGGCCGCCGCGCTTTCCGTGCCCGATGGCAAGCTGGTCGAAGCCATGGCGACGCGCGGCAAACCGATCCGCATGAAGCTGCTGCTGACGCCGCGGCAAGTCGGCGAACAGGAATCGGGCAACGTCATCGCCGAAGTGCCGGGCACTGATCCCGATGCCGGCGTGGTGCTGATCGGTGGTCACCTCGATAGCTGGGATCTCGCGACCGGCGCTATCGACGACGCGAGCGGCGTCGCGATCACCGCCGCGGCAGCCAAGCGCATCCTCGATAGCGGCAAGCGCCCGCGCCGCACGATCCGCGTCGTCTGGTTCGGCGCCGAGGAAGTCGGCGGCTTTGGCGGACGGGACTATGCCGCGCGCCATGGCAGCGAACGCCACGCGATCGCGGCGGAGAGCGATTTCGGCGCCGATCGCGTGTGGCGCTTCGAGACGACGCTGCCCGATACGGCCAAGGCGGTGAGCGACCGGCTCGCCTCGGCGCTTGCTCCGCTCGGCATCGTGCGCGGCGCGGGCAATGCCGGCGACGGGTCGGATATCGCGCCGACGATTGCGCTGGGTGTGGCCGGTGTCGACCTCAACCAGTCCGGCCTCGATTATTTTGATACGCATCACACGCCCGACGACACGCTCGACCGCGTCGACCCCGAAAAGCTGCGCCAGAATGTCGCCGCCTGGACGGCGATGCTGGCGATCGTGGCCGACGCGCCGGAAGAAATCGGGCCAGTCGTGCGCCCGGCGCGCTAGATCGGCTCGTCGCGAACCTTGCTGCCAGATGAATTTGGCGATTGACCCACCAGAATGGTGCGGTATTGCCGTGGCTCGCGACGGCAACAGGGTCGGCCGCGGATGAATAATGCTTGGGAGCATTCGAATGAAGAAGATCGTTCTGATCGCTGCTGCCGCTGGCCTGATGTCTGTGGCTGCTTGCTCGAAGTCGCCAGAGGCCGCCGCGGTTGAGAACAACGCCGACATGATGGCGGACAACATGGAAATGATGTCCGACAACCTCGAGGACATGGCCGACACCACGACCAACTCGATGGCGGCTGAGGCTCTCGAGAATGCTTCCGACAACATGGAAGATGCTGCCTCGAACGTGCGTGACGCGGGCGAGGAAGCTGCAGACAACATGCAGTAATAGGCTACGGGCCGTGCGGCCCGTTGCTTATTGTCATGATCAGGGCGCTCCCGCATCGCGGGGGCGCCTTTTTCATTTGGTGCTGTCGGAGTATGCTCATGATGGGCATTGCCGCATCCCGGCGCACCGCTTAGTCAGCTTCGGCACGCGGGGGGCCTGTAGCTCAACTGGTTAGAGCTGGCCGCTCATAACGGCTAGGTTGCGGGTTCAAGTCCTGCCGGGCCCACCGCGTGTTGATCGCTTGCACGTAGCCTCGCAAACGCCTAGGCGGACCTCAGCGTCGGGGAGTGGCGCAGCCCGGTAGCGCGCCTGCTTTGGGAGCAGGATGTCGCAGGTTCGAATCCTGTCTCCCCGACCACCTTCTTCAGATCAGGTCAGCGCGCGCGATCCGCAGCGTCGAGCACTTCGCCCAGCGTCGCTGGCGCGAGGCCGAGCCGGTCCAGCAGGTCGAGCATCACATCCCACCAGCGATCGAAGCGCGCGCGATCGGCTGCGTTGCGGACATAGGGGGTGTGGCCGGGCACCAGGCTGGGGGAGTGGAAGGAAAAGCTGAGCAGGCGGCTCCCCTCCCCGATCGCGACGCGCACCGCTTCGCATGCTTCCTCGATCGGCACGCCCTCGGGCGTCAGCGGCACGCGCGATAGCAACCCGCTTCGCGCCAGCAGGCCAGCTCCATGCGGCACGCGTGCAACGAGACGGTGCAGCCGTGGCCCCCGTGCCCGCATCAGGCCAGTGAAGACCGTCGTCAGCGGTAGTTCGATCAGATCGCTCCCTGCGATTCGGAAAGCCGCGGGGTCGATTAGTCGGAAATCAGGGCCGCCCTGCACGCCATAGTCGTGGTGCGCGCGCATCGAGGTGTCGAGGCGATACCCCCGCGCTGCGAGGTGACCGAGCGTCGACGGGCCGAGGCCATAGCGCCCGGCGCGGAAGGCGCGCGGGGCTGCGCCGAACGCGGAGGTGATCGCGCTGGTCAGCTGATCGAGCTTCGCGGCCTCCAGCGCCGGCGGCAAATTGCCCGCGAAGGAAAGCAGCGGCGACGGCTGTTCGTCATACGGCGGGTTCACCCAGGGATGGAGCTGCGCGCCGATCGACGACCGGCCATCCGCCATCAGCTCGCGCAACACATCGACCGCGGCTTGCTCGCTGACGACCGGGTAGTCGCAAAGATAACACGGTCCGATGCCGCGCTCGGCGAACCGCTGGTGCATCTCAGGCAGCGCGGCGATCGCGCCGACCGACCGTTCCTCACGCGAGAAAGGCGCCGACCAGTCGAACTCTTCCTCAGTATCAACGAAGACGATGAAGCGCCGGCCGAAATCCGCCGGCCATCGGATCAGGTCAGCCGATGATGGCGGCGGCACGCGCCAGCGATGCGAGCCGCTCGGCGCCACGGTCAGTTGGTCGACGCCTGTCCCATCTGCGCGACCGAAGCGGCGGGCAGCGCGAGTGTCAAGCGATCCGGGCCGATCGCCAACTCGCCGCCAAGCTCCGTGGCCAGATTGCCGACCAGGCGCAACGCAAAGCCGGTGCCGAGCAGCGGCGCGCCCGGCAGATCGGCCTCGCGCTCGGCATCCAGGTTGAGCAACGCCGTCTCGCTAACACCAGCCAGCGCGCGCGGCCGCGTGACGGTGACGAGCACGTTGCGGCGCATGTCGCGCAAGGCGGAAACGACGATCGCCTCATCCGGCTGGCTGGCCGACACGATCGTCGCCAGCAACCGCGCGAACAGTCGCTCGGCCGCACGATCATCGCAGGCGAAGCCAAGCGACGGGTCGATATTGGGTGCGGCGATTGTGCTACGGCGGATGCCGGCAAGCGTCTGAAGTTCGGCGACGACACGATCGAGCAGCGGTGTGACCGGCACGATCCCGGGCCGCAGCTCAAGCGCGTCACCCTCGATCCGCGCGGCAAGGTCGAGATCCTCGATCGCCGCCACGAGATCCGCCGCGATCGCGCGGATCGCCGCGGCCCGCTCGCGATAGGCCGGTGCGACAGGACCGAGCAGCTGCGCCTCGATCAGTTCCGAGAAGCCGGAAATGGCGTTGGTTGGGGTGCGCAACTCATGGACCAGCCGCCGTAGCCCCTCCGAGCCGCCCTTCCCGATCCCGCGCACCGCGCTCTCGTCGGACCGCGGCCGGCGTGCCCCGCCGCGATAGCCGATGAAGCGGCCGGTCGTCGGATCGAAGAGCGGGACGGCCGAAATGCGCCATTCGCCCGCCACCGCGGAATTGCCGCCGACGGTGAGCCGCGCATCGTCGAAGCCCGAGCGCCGCGTGAACGCACCTGTGACCACGCCGTCCACGTGCGCCGCCGAGGTGTCGGTCGCCTTCGCGAGGCTCAACCCGACGAGCGCGCCGCGCGGCGCCGCATCCGACCAGCGGATCATGCCATCGGCGGCGGTCTCGAAACGGAAGCTGTCGATCGGACGCGCGGGCGCTGTGCTGGCCGATGGCGTTCCGCGGTCGCGCTGGAAGGTTGCGATCCGGTCGACCAGCGCTGCAATCTCGAACCCGGCAGGTCCGCGCGGCGGCGGCGCAGCGGCCGCAGCCCGGCGCGCGGCGGCCACGACAGGCAGCGCGTCCGTAATCACGCCGACCGCGGTGAAGGGGCTTGGCCCGACGGGCGGCGGCACCGGGCGGTCGACCAACGGCGGCGCATCATAACCGAGCGTGAAATCGGTCGACCCGAAGCTCTCGAGCGCGCGCACCACGACAGGGTCGAGATCGTCACGCCGGCGCAGCGTTGCCCGCCCGACGGGCGACAGTCGCGGCAGCAGCGCAACCCACTCCTCCGCAGCCAAGCGCGCCCCGCGCAAAGCGGCCGACGCGATCGCCGGCTCGTCCTGCGCGAACAGCTCGATCAGGGCACCCGGCGGCCGGCCGAGCGCCAACCCACGCGCGACGGTTGCGCGCACTTCCGCCGGCACCTGATCGCGCAGATCGCGCAACCGCGTCAGCGTTTCGTCATCGGCGACCGCGCGGCCGCGCGTCAGCAAGTCGGTCAATTGGCGGAACATCGCTTGCGCGCCGAAAACCGTCGAAGAATCTGCAGCCAATACGGTCTTGAGGCTATCGTCGAACCGCACGTATCGCCCCACTCACCCGCGGCGAACCGCTCGCTGCATATCCGTCCTTAACCGGCGGAGCGGCCATCGGAAACAGCGCTTTTGGCGCCCGGTCGCATAGTGGGACAATTGCGTTCGTGCGCAACTATCCTATGATCATGCGCACATTGTTGATCACGAAGATGCGTGCGAGCGGGGTTGAATGGGGCTTGATCGGATCGATCGTCGGATCCTGGCATTGCTGCAGGACGATGGGCGGATGACGAACGTCGATCTCGCCGAGCGGGTCGGGCTCACCGCGCCGCCGTGCCTGCGGCGGGTGCGCTCGCTGGAGCAGGCGGGGGTGATCCGTGGCTACCACGCCGAATGTGACGCGGCGTCGCTCGGCTATCCGATCACGGTGTTCGCGATGGTCAGCCTACGCAGCCAGGCCGAGCATGATCTCGCCACGTTCGAGCGCCACGTCGCCGAAATACCCGAAGTGCGCGAATGCCACATGCTGAACGGCGAGATCGACTTCATCCTGAAGATCGTCGCCGCCGACCTGGAAAGCTTCCAGCGCATCCTGACGACTCACCTGACCGCCGCGCCCAACGTGGCGAGCGTCAAATCGTCACTGACAATCCGCACGGCCAAGTCTTCTCCCGGCGTGCCGATCGAAGCCGGGGCGGAATAGCCGCACAAAAGAAAAGGGGCGGCACTAGCCGCCCCTTCCCGTTGATCACCGAACGCGCTCAGGCGGTTGGCGGGCTATCCAGATACAGCGTCCACATCGACGCGATATCAGTGCGCGGTGCGGTCTTCACCAGCGCGAACGCCGCCTTGGCACCGGCCTTGTCGCCCGACTTCGCCAAGGCAATGCCCATCCGCGTGTTGACGGTATCGGCATCGACCCCGCCCTTCTCGAGCGCCACGCGATACAGCTCGATCGCCTTGGCGTAATTGTCCATCCCGAGATACGCATCACCGGTATTGGCGGCAATGCGGCCGTTGGCGCCCGCCTTTGCCTTCGCCTCAACCGGCGTCAGCGAACCTTCGGTTGCGATGCCCTGGTTGGCAACCCGCAACAGATCGTTCGCCGATGCGCTGCTCGCCGGGATCTTGCCGTTGGCCTTGCCTTCGGTAAGCACAGCCTTCGTCTCGTACGGCAGACCCATGTCATAGGTCCACTGCGCATAATTTTCATAGTCATACTGGTCGGCAAGCGACTTGCTTGCGCGCATCAGACGATAGAGATCGACCTTCTGCGCCTTGTCCAATGCCACTGCGCTCGACGGCAGCATGCCATACGTCACGATCCCGTCGCGCCAGCTCTTGGCGTTCGGATAAGCCGCCATGTAGCGCTTGATCCAGGCCGTCGTCTGCGGCCCCATCTTCTTCTGGTTCGTCTTGGCGATGACGTAGCGGTACAGATCCTCCGAGGGCTTCTGTCCGGCCGCAGTCTGCGCGTCGATCGACTTCTCGAGCTCGGCGGCGCCGCCGGCGACATCACCCGAGTCCATCTTCAGCTTGACCAGCTGCAGCGGCAGGTTCGGATCATTGTAACCAAGCTGCTGCGCGCGCTGGAAAAACGCGATCGCGCCCGCCGAGTCCTTGACGTTCGCGGCCATGATCCCGCGCTGGTAATTATATTTCGCGATATCGACCGCCGGCGTCTTCGGATTGGCGATCAGCGCATCGAGCGGCGCCTTCAGTCCGTCCTCGTTGATCGGCTGGTTCGCGGCGCGCGCGTCCGAAATCTTGGTTGCTTCCATCTGCAGCTGCAGCGCGGCGACAATGTAGCGGTCGTCATCGCTCTTGGCGGCGGCTTGCGCGGTCGCAAGCTGCGTGGTGGCGGTCGCAAAGTCCTTGGCGCCGATGGCGGTCTGCGCGGCAGAGGCCGGCCCCTGAACTTCCTTGCTGAGCTTGAGCGCTGCTGCGCCCGTCGCCGCTTCCTTCTTCTTCTGCGCGACCGCAGGAGCCGACACGGCGACGCCTGCAACACCGGCCATCAAAGACGCCGCGATCGCGACGCGGGATAAACTCTTCATCGAATTTGCTCTCCTTAAAGGCATTAACACTTGATGTAACGCTTAGTGCCCTTGTCCGCCGCCATCAAGGAAGCGCGCTGAACGGACATTGAACGAGCGTCGCGGCCGGGGTAGCCGGTGGGCATGAAGGCAGTGATCATTGGGGCGTCGGGCGGCATCGGCAAAGCGTTGGCGGACGCGCTGGAGGAGGAAGGCGGCAGCGTGCGGCGCCTGTCGCGGCCCGAGCTCGATCTGGCCGACGAAGCCTCGATCGCCGCCGCGGCAAGCAGCATCGACGCGCCTGAACTGGTAATCGTCGCAACCGGACTGCTGCACGACGGCGAACGCGGCCCGGAAAAGGCGCTGCGCGATCTCGATCCGGCGTGGCTTGCCCGACAATATGCCGTCAACGCGATCGGCCCGGCGCTTGTCGCAAAGCACTTCCTACCGCTGATGCCGCGCTCCGGCCGATCAGTGTTCGCGGTTCTATCGGCGCGCGTCGGCAGCATCTCGGACAATCGCCTGGGTGGCTGGTACGGCTATCGCGCGTCGAAGGCCGCGCTCAACCAGTTCGTCCGCAG
>NZ_CP086594.1:2752500-2875000 GCF_020866845.1 Sphingomonas radiodurans | reverse complement strand
CAGCGTCACGACATGGCTGCCGCGCGCGCCCGAGATGAGGTCGCCCTCCCAATGCCCGGGTACCGCGCGGTCCTCGACCGACGCGGGCCGTTCGCTGATCGAGACTGCGTCCCTGATCTGGCCGAGCCCGTCGCGCTTCAGGCTGGCATGGCGCGAGCGGCGGATCGTGCGCTTGGCCCGCAGATGCTCGAGCAGCTCCTTCTTCAGCACGCCGCGCGCCTGAATATAGAGGCTCTTATAGATCGTCTCGTGAGACACACGTTGCTGCTCTTCGTCCGGAAAGCGACGCCCCAGCCAACCCGAAACCTGCTCGGGCGACCAGTTGCGGCGCAGCTTCGCCGACACTTAGAGGTGGCTCGGGGGATCTGAACATCGGGGATAAGTGGATTGCCGATCTGACAGCGGCCGTGCTGGCCGCGAGAAGGAGGCAAGATGAGCAAACGACCCCGCTGGAACCACAGCCCGGCATTCAAGGCCAAGGTGGCGTTGGCTGCCGTGAAAGGCGAGAAGACGCTGGCCGAACTGGCGCAGCAGTATGATGTGCATCCGAACCTCATCAACCAGTGGCGGTCGCGGCTGCTGGAGGGCGCGGCGGACGGGTTCGGCGCGGCGTCGTCGGCGGTAGAGCCGGCGGTCGACGTGACGGTACTGCACGCCAAGATCGGCGAGCTGACGCTGGCGAATGATTTTCTGGCCGGTGCGCTCGGGAAGGCCGGTCTGTTGCCGAGCGCAAAGCGATGATCGACCGTGGTCATTCGCTACCGCTGGTCGCCCAGGCGCGGCAGCTCGGCATCAGCCGCGGCAGCATCTACTATCTGCCTCGCTCTGTATCCTTGGCCGATCTGGCGGTCATGCGCCGGATCGACGAGCTGCACCTGCTCTACCCGTTTGCCGGTAGCCGGATGCTGCGCGACCTGTTGCGGCAGGAAGGCGTGAGCGTCGGTCGGCTGCATGTCGCGACGCTGATGAAGCGGATGAGGATCAAGGCGATCTACCGCCGGCCGAACACCTCGACGCCGGCACCGGGGCACAAGATCTATCCGTACCTGCTGCGCAAGCTCGCGGTGATCCGGCCGAACCAGGTCTGGGCGACGGACATTACGTATGTGCCGATGGCGCGTGGCTTCGTCTACCTCGTCGCCATCGTCGACTGGTTCAGCCGGCGCGTGCTGGCGTGGCGGGTGTCGATCTCGCTCGATGTCGGGTTCTGCATCGAGGCGCTGGAGGAGGCGCTGACCCGCTACGGCAAGCCCGCCATCTTCAACAGCGATCAGGGCTCGCAGTTCACGAGTGCCGCCTTCACCGCCGTCCTCCACCGCGAGAAGATCGCGATCAGCATGGACGGTAAGGGGTGCTGGCGCGACAACGTGTTCGTGGAGCGCCTCTGGCGCTCGGTGAAATATGAGGAGGTGTACCTCAACGCCTATGCCTCGGTTCCCGAGGCCCGCGCCGGCATCAGCCGCTACATCGGGTTCTACAATGCCGTTAGGCCGCACTCCGCGCTTGGCGGCCGCACGCCCGACCAGATATACTTCAACCAGCCGCTTCTCGCAGCGGCATGATCAACCAGCGGCAGTCCACTTATCCAAGCCGTGAACCTGTCCAGACAAACCGAGCAACCTCTCCTCGCCTTGCCTACCGAACGGGGTGCGCCCGCACCCCGGGTAGAACCTGCTTGCATCGGTAACACCTCGGGAACATGCCACCAGAGGCGCTGGAAGGCTTACCGGCGATCCACGACGCGCGACAGATGGCGCTTCCGCTCTGACGTGTCATCCAGCCGAAGTTCGGTGACGCTCTCCGATCACTACGCGTTATCGGAACTGGAAGCGGTCGTCGCGGCCATCGGCGACATGACGTCCTGCGCAGAATAGCTCGGGACACCTTTTCACCCGTACTCGTTGCCCTCGACATGGACACACTTCCCAATCCCGTCGGCGGCGCTCACCTCCGGACCATAGCGATGCCGCGGGACGCAAACCCCAGCGGTCACATCTTCGGCGGCTGGACGCTTTCGCAGATGGACCTCGCAGGGGCGACGTTTGCGGTCGAACGAGCGACCGGGCCGGTAGCGACTGTCGCGATCGATGCGATGAAGTTCCTGCGGCCGATAGCGGTTGGCGATGAGGTCAGCTGCTTCTGCTCGTGGGAGGACGAGGGATCGACGTCGATCAAGGTGAAGGTCGAGACCTGGACTCGCGTGCGTGGCACTAAAGAGGCGGCGAAGGTCACGGAGGGGGTCTTCACATACGTGGCGATGACGAACGAAGGTCAGCCCCGCGGTCTGGACGACGCCGCCTGACCTAGCGGATGTGGAATCCGCGCTGCGTCTGAGTCGAACCGTGGCGCTTGCGCCGTCCCTATGAATCGCGCCGGATCAGATCGTTGCCGAAGCCATGTACGGAGAGCACGTCGGCGACTCGCGCAATCAGATCGGCCGGCACAAAAGGCTTCAGCATCACATCGTTGGCACCCGCGCCCATTGCTTGCTCCGCCGCCTCCGCGCTTTGGTTCGCCGTGAGCACCAGGATTGGGATCATGTAAGTGCTTGAGATCTGGCGCAGGTGCTTCAGAACTTCGATCCCGGTCATGCCTGGGAGCCCGAGGTCCAGGATCACCAGCTCAGGTTTTTTGAACGCAATCGTCTCGAACCCCAGCGTGCCGTGCGGCACGACGCCGATAAGATGGCCAGCCTGAGTCAGAACTTCTTGCACGACGTGACCCATCAAGTCGTCGTCCTCTACATAGATGATGCGCGCCATGCGTACTCCAGAACTCGGCCCCGCCGCGAACCAACGGAGCGCGCGCTTCGGGTAGAGTGGCATATCGCACAATCGGTTAAGAGAACGCGACGATCAAAACTACGCCGCACGGAAAATGCGCCGCGCGGCAATGGTTTGGTTGCTCCCCTCAGGCTGCCAATTCTCGGAAATCCATTCTACCCTGTTTCGCCCGTTGTGCTTCGCACGGTACAGCGCTTCATCCAATCGCCGCACGAGTTCGGGCGCAGCGCCGCGGTCGCAATCGAGGTAACACGCGCCAATGCTCACCGTCGCTCGGATAGGCTGATCATCCCACACGACCGGGGCAGCAGCAAAAGCCGTTCGCAGCCGGTCAGCAATGATTGCTGCGGCAGCGGGGTCGGGTACACCTAACACCAGCCCGAACTCCTCACCGCCTATCCAACGCAACAGATGGTCGCTTTCGGGCTCACTGCGCATCTTCCCCTGTGCTTTAGAGGTCAGCCGTCGCACGACTAGACGCTTACGCATATCAAGCAGGTTAGGTGCCCCACACGACGGACAGGAGAGGTTGCTCGGTTTGTCTGGACAGGTTCACGGCTTGGATAAGTGGACTGCCGCTGGTTGATCATGCCGCTGCGAGAAGCGGCTGGTTGAAGTATATCTGGTCGGGCGTGCGGCCGCCAAGCGCGGAGTGCGGCCTAACGGCATTGTAGAACCCGATGTAGCGGCTGATGCCGGCGCGGGCCTCGGGAACCGAGGCATAGGCGTTGAGGTACACCTCCTCATATTTCACCGAGCGCCAGAGGCGCTCCACGAACACGTTGTCGCGCCAGCACCCCTTACCGTCCATGCTGATCGCGATCTTCTCGCGGTGGAGGACGGCGGTGAAGGCGGCACTCGTGAACTGCGAGCCCTGATCGCTGTTGAAGATGGCGGGCTTGCCGTAGCGGGTCAGCGCCTCCTCCAGCGCCTCGATGCAGAACCCGACATCGAGCGAGATCGACACCCGCCACGCCAGCACGCGCCGGCTGAACCAGTCGACGATGGCGACGAGGTAGACGAAGCCACGCGCCATCGGCACATACGTAATGTCCGTCGCCCAGACCTGGTTCGGCCGGATCACCGCGAGCTTGCGCAGCAGGTACGGATAGATCTTGTGCCCCGGTGCCGGCGTCGAGGTGTTCGGCCGGCGCGCCTTTCACGGCAGCCAACGCCACCTTGGCCTTGAATGCCGGGCTGTGGTTCCAGCGGGGTCGTTTGCTCATCTTGCCTCCTTCTCGCGGCCAGCACGGCCGCTGTCAGATCGGCAATCCACTTATCCCCGATGTTCAGATCCCCCGAGCCACCTCTGTCGGACCCCTATCCAGGGGCAAAGCCGCACCTGCTAATCGAGGCCGATCGCTGGGACGATGCGGAGTGGCTAAGTGACTTGTTGCGTGTCACAGCGGCAGAGCTGCCGATACCTAAACCGCGCAAACCAAAGGGAAGCAAGTAAACGCCCACACGGGATGGTGATCCTACAAGGCTCGTTGGAATGTTACCGTCGTTGGGAATCGCCCGCTGCAAAGATCCGCACGCGGCCGTTAAACGTCCTTTGCTCGTGCGCCGAAAGCGAACACCCATCCCTTTGTCGCGGTGACACCGCGCAAGGAAAGTCAAAAAGTACGGCAAGTGGGTGCAAAGCCGGCGATAGGACTGCGCGCTACAACCACTCTCGATAGGGGGCGGCACCTAGGAGTGCTGCCCGACAAAGGAGGGATGGATGAAAGCCACCTGTTTGGCCGCGCTGCTCGTCGGCGTATGCTTCCCCGCCGGGGCGGGAGCGCAACTGGCGCAGGGCAGCGCTGACGGTTCGTCGAACGAGCTGATGCCGAACGAATCAGCGCCGGCCGGCCCAACTGAAACGGACGACATCATCGTCACGGCGCAGCGCCGTGCGCAGTCTGTGCTGACTGTGCCGATCGCGATCACCGCACTGGACGGCCAAGCGCTCGAGAACAAGGGCGTTACCAACTCCGCCAATCTTGCGAGCGCGGTTCCAAACCTTCAGGTATCCAGCCCTTACGGAAACACGCAGCCCAATTTCTCGCTGCGCGGCATCTCGGTGGCGAACGAATACAATTCCAACCAAGCCTCGCCGATCGGCGTCTATGTCGACGACGTCTATCTCGCCAATCGCACCGCGCACGGCATGGGGCTATTCGATCTCGACCGCGTCGAGGTGCTGCGCGGGCCGCAGGGCACGCTGTTCGGACGCAATACGACCGGCGGAGCGATCAACTTCATCACGCGCGCGCCGACGCTGTCGGGGAACGAAGGCTATGCCGAGGGCGGCTACGGCAATTACGATACTTGGACCGCGCAGGCCGCGATCGAGGCGACAATGGTCAAGGACCAGCTCGGCCTGCGTGTCGCCGGGAACTTCGTGAAGGGCGATGGCCAGATCCGCAACGTCTCGCCGGGCGCGCTCGACGCCAATTCGCAGGATACCCTGCAGGGCCGCGCCACCTTGCGCTTCCGCCCGGGTGACGGCCCGCTCGACGTCAAGATCAAGATCTACGGCGGGCGAGATCGCGGCACGCAGGCGGCGATCCACGGCCTGTTGCCGTTCCGCCAGGGCCTCGATTTCTTCGAGACCAACGAGAACCGCATTGGCCGCAATCGCACGGACGCCTACGGCATCTCGGCGACGATCGCCTATGAAATTTCCCCGACGCTGACCTTCACCGCGATTACCTCTAAGGACGGCGGCAGCCAGAACCTTCAGCAGGCTGCCGACGGCTCGCCGCTTGACGTGCTCGATATCAATTGGCGCTCGAAATACGACCAGTTCAGCGAAGAGGCACGGCTCAACTACGATGGCGGCGCGCTCAAATTGGTAGCTGGCGGCTTCTACGGCTTCGACCGGGTCGAGACGCAGAACACCTTCAACATTGGCCAGGCGATCGCCCCGACCGTGAACGGCGGATTTTTCCAGAGCTACACGCAGCGCCGGCGCAGCGCCGCGGTGTTCGCGCAGGGCGATTACGAGCTGTCGCGCGGGCTGACGCTCACGGTCGGCGGGCGCTACACCTGGGATCGCGCGCGCTACGACGATGGCTATGCCTATCTGTTCGCCGGCGATGTCGGCGGCGCGCAGTTGCCGCTTGCGACGACGGTGCCCTGCCCTGGCGTTCCGGGTACGTGCGCCTATGATCCTGCATTGCGCTACGCGATCCGGGGTCAGAACAACGCGCTTACCGGCCGCGTGTCGCTGTCCTACCAGTTCGACGACGGCCCGCTCGTCTATGCGAGCTACAACCGCGGCTATCGCTCGGGCGCGTTCAACGGCGGCGGCTATACCTCGTCGGCGGGTATCACCTATATCGCGCCCGAGCGCCTAAATGCATATGAAGTGGGCGCCAAGGGCCGGTTCGGCGCGCTGACGCTGTCGGCGGCGGGCTTCTACTACGATTATTCGAACCAGCAGGTGCAGGATACGCGCGCCGGCCCGGTGTCGTTCCTCGTCAACGCGCCCAAGTCCGAAGTCTATGGCGCGGAGGCGGAGGCGGTGCTGCGGCTGTCGCCGGCCGTCAGCCTCAACGCAGCGCTCGGCTATCTCCACGCGACGTACAAGGAGCTGACGCTGCAGGGCACCGATCTGTCGGGCAACGACCTGCCGTTCGCGCCACGCTTCACGGCGCAGGGCGGTGTCGATCTGGCGCTGTTCCGCGACGGTCAGAACGGGCTGGTCTTCTCGCCCAACGTCGCCTTCTTCACGCGGCAGTTCTTCTCGCCGTTCAACGATACGAACGCTGTCGGATCGCCGCAGAACAACGCCGAACTGCAGCAGCGCGACTTCGCCAAGGTCAATGCGACCCTTGCCTGGACGATCGGGCAAATTACGCTGAAGGCGTGGGGCAACAACATCTTCGGCCGCGAAACCTTCGCCTACGGGCTCGATCTGCGCGGCGCCGGCTTCCCGTACAACTTCCTCGTTCCCGCCGCGCCGCGCACCTACGGCGGCGCTATCCAGATCGCCTTCTGATGATCCCCGATCTCAAGGATCCCGCGCTCTACGAACGCGGCGTGCCCTATGATGCGTTTGCCGAATTGCGCACCACCGATCCGGTACACTGGAACCCGGAGGCCGATGGCGCCGGCTTCTGGGCAGTGACGCGCCATGCCGATATCGTCGCGGTGTCACGCAATCCGACGCTGTTCTCATCCGCGCACGAATGGGGAGGCCATCGCATCTTCAACGAAAACGAGGTCGGGCTGACCGGCGCTGGCGAGAGCGCGATCGGCATCCCCTTCATCTCGCGCGATCCGCCCACCCACACGCGCTATCGCAAGTTCGTGATGCCTGCGCTGTCGCCCGTCCGCCTCGGCGACATCGAAGCCCGCATCCGCGCGCGCGTCGAAGCGCTGGTGGCGGAGATCCCGCTGGGCGCGCCGGTGGATATCGTGCCGCTCCTCAACGCGCCGCTGCCATTGCTGACGTTGGCCGAACTACTCGGCGTGGCACCTGATCTGTGGCCCAAGCTCTACGAGTGGACCAATGCGTTCGTCGGTGAGGACGATCCAGAGTTTCGCCAGAGCCCGGAATCGATGCAGCAGGTGCTCGCCGAGTTCTTCGGCTTCGCAACCGAGCTGTTCGAGGCGCGCAGGGCCGAGCCGACACAGGACATCGCCTCGTTGCTCGCCAATGCCGAGATCGACGGCGTGCCAGTGCCGTTCGGCGACTTCGTCGGCAACCTCATCCTCGTGCTGGTCGGCGGCAACGAGACGACGCGCAATTCGCTGAGCCATTCGATGGTGCGCCTCGCGGAGCAACCCGAGGCATGGGCGCAGATTTGCGCCGATCCGGGCGTGCTGTTCAACGGCGTGAAGGAGATGGTCCGCCACGCCAGCCCCGTCCTTCACATGCGCCGTACCGCAACCGCCGACACCGAACTTGGCGGCAAACGGATCGCGAAGGGCGACAAAGTCGTGCTGTGGTACGCCAGCGGCAATCGCGACGCATCGGTCTTCCCCGATCCCGATGCGTTCGATCTCGCGCGCGGCAACGTGCCGCATGTCGGCTTCGGATCCGGGCAGCATGTCTGCGTCGGCTCGCGGCTGGCCGAAATGCAGCTGCGGATCGCTTTCGAGGCGCTGGCGAAGCGTGTAGCGTCGTTCGCGGTGACGGCGCCGCCCAAGCGGCTGCGCTCGAACTTCATCAATGGGCTCAAGACGCTCGAAATAGAGCTTCGGCCCGCGTGAGAGGATGCTGTAAAGCATGGCTGTGACCGATACGGTCTGGACCAACGAGGCAATCATTTCCGATGCTCTGGGTCGCGCCGCGGATCTCGGCATCGGGTCGACAGGTGATGGCTGGCGCCTATCGCGCTGGCGCCAGTTCGTCGGCAGTTATCAGCTGCCCGCGCTGCCCGACCCCACCTTCGTCGTGCACATCGCCGGCAAGCCGCGCGTCAAGATGTGGGAGCGCGACGGGTGGAGTGAGACGAGTTCCATCCCCGGCTGCGCGACGATCCTGCCCGCGGGGCAGCCGAGCGGTTGGCTCGTCGACGGCGAGCTTGACGTGGTGACGCTGTCGATCTCCGCCACGGAGCTGCAAGGCACGCCTGCCTACGACCAGTTCCAGCGCATGCGCTTCGCCTTCGCCGATCCGCTCGGCGCGGCGCTGACGCGGCAGATCCTGGGCGAGCTCTACGCCCCGCAGACGCCCGAGCGACAGGTCTATGTCACCGCGCTCGCGGGCGCGCTGAAGGCGCATATGGTGCGCGGACCGCAAAACTCGGCGGTGTCGACCATCCCGACAAGCGATTTTGCGGCATATCGCCTGCACCACATCATGAACCGCGTGCTCGCGCGCCCGGAGGCCGATCACAGCCTGGAGGCGATGGCGAGCGACGCCGGCCTAACGCCCTCGCATTTCTGCCGCGTGTTCAAGCGTGCGACCGGTGTCAGCCCGCACCAATATGTGATGAAGGCGCGGCTCGATCGCGCGCAGGAGTTGCTCGCCGGATCGGACCTGACGATCGCGCAGGTCGCCGATGCGCTCGGCTTCATCAGCCAGAGCCATTTCACGCGTGCCTTTCGCGCCCACGCCGGGCAGACCCCGAGTGCCTGGCGTGCGACCAAGGCGCATTAGGAGACCAATATGCAGACCACCGCCGCCGTCGCCCGCATCCCCGAAGGCGATTTTTCGATCGAGGAAATCGAGGTGGGCGAACCGCGAGCGGGCGAGGTGCTGGTACGCATCGCGGGCGTCGGCGTATGCCACACCGACCTGATCTTCCGCGACCAGTTCGCGCCCTATCCCCTCCCGGCCGTGCTCGGCCACGAGGGCGCAGGGACGATCGAAGCGATCGGCGAGAGTGTCGAGGGGCTCGCCGTCGGCGACAAGGTGGTGCTTGGCTTTTCCAGCTGCGGACATTGTCCGCGCTGCAACGAAGGCCTGCCAAGCTATTGCCGCACGTTCCCGCCGCTCAACTATGCGGGCATGCGACTGGAGGACGGATCGAAGGCCTTCGCCAAGGGCGACGAGGCGATCTCATCGCACTTCTTCGGTCAGTCGTCCTTTGCCGTTCATACGATCACGCGTGCGCGCAACGTCGTGAAGGTGGACACCGATGTTCCGGTCGCGCTGCTTGGGCCACTGGGCTGTGGTTTTCAGACCGGCGCAGGCGGGGTGATGCGGTCGCTCGCGGCTACGCCCGGTTCGTCGATTGCAATCATCGGGGGCGGGCCTGTCGGGCTCGCGGCGGTGATGGGCGCGGTGATCCAGCGTTGCGCCACGATCGTGCTCGTCGAGCCAATCGCTGCACGGCGAGACATCGCCCGCGAACTTGGCGCCACACACGTCGTCGATCCGGCAGCGGGCGGCATGGCCGAAGCGCTGCGCAGTATCGTGCCCGACGGGCTGGATTATGTGTTCGACACCAGCGGCAACGTCGGCGCGATCGAAGCAGGACTTGCCTCGCTCGGGAGCCACGGCGCGATCGGACTGGTCGGCGTGCCCAAGCGCGCCGATGCCGCGATCGCCGTCAACATCTCGGCGCTGATGACACCTGGTCATCGGATCATCGGGATCATTGAAGGCGACAGCGATCCGCAAGCGTTCATCCCCGAACTGCTGCGGCATCATGCCGCAGGTCGGTTCCCCTTCGACACGCTGATCCGCACCTATCCGCTTACCGAGATCAACCAGGCGATCACCGATCAGGCGCGTGGCGAGTGCATCAAGGTGGTGTTGCTGCCGTAACAGCTGTTATGGTGGTGCAAATGGCGGCGGAGAGCGAATCATGAACTTCGACAGTGATTATCGGATGCTGATCGGCAGCGAGCTGGTCACCGGGTCGGCGACGCTGGACGTCGTGAACCCCGCGAATGAGGAAGTGATCGCGACGGTCCCTGATGCGACGCGCGACGATCTTGACCGGGCGGTCGATGCCGCCCGCGCGGCGTTCCCCGGCTGGGCTGCGACGCCGGTGGCCGAGCGAAAGGCAAAGCTCACCGCGCTTGGCCAGGCGATCATGGCCAATGCCGATCCGCTAATGCGCCTGCTGACGAAGGAGCAGGGCAAGCCGCATGCCGAGGCGCAGGGCGAAGTGATGGGCGCGGGCTATTGGCTGATGGCCGCCGCCGGGCTCGACCTGCCAGTGACGGTGAATGAGGATTCGGACGAGCGCTACAGTGAGACACGCCACGTGCCGCTGGGCGTCGTCGGGGCAATCGCGCCGTGGAATTTCCCGATGATCCTGGCGATGTTCAAGGTCGGCCCCGCGCTCCTCGCCGGCAATACGATGGTGCTGAAGCCATCGCCGTTCACCCCACTCTCCACGCTCAAGTTCGGCGAGCTGGCGGCGCAGATCCTGCCCGCCGGCGTACTCAACATCGTCACCGGTGGGGACGACCTGGGGCCGTGGATGACGAGCCACCCCGGCTTCGACAAGATCAGCTTCACGGGCTCGACCGCGACCGGCAAGCGCGTGATGCAGTCCGCTGCCCCGACGCTCAAGCGCGTGACGCTGGAACTGGGCGGCAACGATGCGGCGATCGTGATGCCCGACGTCGATGTCGAGAAGGTCGCCGAGGAGCTATTCTGGGCGGCGTTCCGCAACAACGGCCAGATCTGCATCGCCACCAAGCGGATGTACGTCCACCAAGACATCTACGATCAGCTGCGCGACGCACTCGTCGCTTACGCGAAGACGGTGAAAGTCGGCGACGGATCGGAGCAGGGCACGCAGATCGGCCCGATCAACAACAAGCAGCAATATGCCCGCGTGCTGGAGCTGATCCAGGACGCCAAGGACAAGGGCTACAAATTCCTCGTCGGCGGCGATGCGGCCGAGGTACCGGGCTATTTCGTGCCGGTGACGATCCTCGACAACCCGCCAGAGGACAGTCGCATCGTGCAGGAGGAGCAGTTCGGCCCCGTCCTGCCGCTAATCAAGTTCGACGATTACGAGAGCGTGATCGCGCGCGCCAATGCGACCGATTACGGTCTCGGCGGCTCGGTATGGGGCAATGACGAGGACAAGGCGTTCGAGATCGCGCAGCGCATCGCCAGCGGCACGGTGTGGGTCAACGAGACGCAGCATCTGTCCCCGATGGCCGCATTCGGCGGGATGAAGCAGTCGGGTGTCGGCGTCGAAGGCGGGATCGAAGGCCTGCTCGAATATACCAACGCGCAGACGATCGTGCGAAAGAAGCGCAAGGAAACAGTCGCCGCCTGACCGATTTTCATGCGGCAGCGATCTGGCTCCCCGTACTTGGTTCTCGATACTGGGCGGACAAGGGTTCTCGAATGCAAAATCCGCGCGACTAGAAATAGCGTTTGGGGCCGTGCGTTTCCGTACTAAGTTATCCTTCGTGGCGGGAGCGGTCGTGATCGACGCTTCCGTTTAACGGCACCCAGCAAGAACCTTCCTCCACGGCTTTACCGCTTAGGCTTTGATACAGCCGATCCCCGACTGACAGGCCACACGTAATGGGCTGTGCGCTCGCGTCCGGCCCGGCGCCATGCCGCTTCGGTCGCTAGGTCAACCCCGAAGTAGTTCCTGACCAATGCCACGGTGTCGCCGTCGCCGCCCTCAGCGTCAACGAGGCGTCGGGCAAACATCTCGATATCCCGACGTATCCCGGCGAGAGGCCGCTCGAATATGGAACGTGCGGCGCAACTTAGAGATTAGGCTGCAACCTCGAATCGATCGTCAGACGACCTTCTGACGTGCGCTATCAACCGCTTTTTGTAGCATCACTTTGTAGCACCGGGACGGTGAAAAAGCGACGATTTGCGAGATAGTTGTGGTGCGACAATCGGTTAGGAAAGCCGTGGCGGAGAGGGTGGGATTCGAACCCACGGTGAGCGTAAACCCACAACGGTTTTCGAGACCGTCCCAATCGACCACTCTGGCACCTCTCCGCAGAGGCTTCCCGGTTGCAGCAAGGCAGGCCGGGCGATCGAAGGGCGCGCCTCTATCGTGGTTCATCGGGGCGTGCAAGCGGCTGCTTGTGCCGCGCGCAAGAGCGATTAGATTGGCGCCATGCCCGCTGCCAACCACACCGCTGCCGCCCACACCGTCATCGCTCAGGACACGCCGGCCGCGCCGTCCATCGCGCATGCTCGGTTCACCATCGGTGATATCGTGCGCCACCGAATGCTCGATTTCCGCGGCGTCATCTTCGATGTCGATCCGGTCTTCGCGAATACCGAGGAATGGTATCAGGCGATCCCCGAGGGCATTCGGCCGCGCAAGGACCAGCCCTTCTACCATCTACTCGCCGAGAACGCCGAATCGACCTACGTCGCCTACGTCAGCCAGCAGAACCTGGTGCATGACGAAAGCGACGAGCCGGTCGATCACCCCGCGATCGACGGGCTGTTCACCGGGCTCAGCGACGGCCGCTATCTCCTGCGCCGCGAACACCGCCACTAGACGGCGGTTTTTCCGGCCCTGGCGGCCAGTCGAGCGTTGACAAGCCGGGGCACGTCCCTTAGCAGCGCCGTTCCTCCTGGCCCGGTAACCCGGTCCGGGCACAGACATTTGGGTAGAGTGACACAGGCCATGTTCGCAGTCGTGCGCACAGGCGGCAAGCAGTATCGCGTTGCCGCCGGAGACAAGATCGTCGTCGAGAAGCTTGATGGAGACGCTGGCGCTTCCATCACGCTGAGCGATGTGTTGCTCGCTGGCGAAGGGTCGGAGCTGAAGTCGGTCGACGGCCTCACCGTCGCGGCCGAGATCATCGCGCAGGCGAAGGGCGAGAAGGTCATCGTCTTCAAGAAGCGTCGTCGTCACAACTATCGCCGCAAGAACGGCCACCGCCAGAATCACACGATCCTCAAGATCGTGTCGATCGGCGCGCAGGCGTAAGGAGTAGCTCGCAATGGCACATAAGAAAGCAGGCGGTTCGTCGCGCAACGGTCGTGATTCGGCCGGTCGTCGCTTGGGCGTGAAGAAGTTCGGCGGGCAAGCAGCCACCGCCGGCAACATCCTCGTGCGTCAACGCGGCACCAAATTCTATCCGGGCCGTAACGTCGGCATCGGCACCGATCACACGCTGTTCGCACTGATCGACGGCCGTGTCGTGTTCCACGATGGCAAGCTCGGCCGAAAGTTCTGTTCGGTCGATATGATTGCCGAGGCCGCGGAATAACGTCGGGTAACCAGCCGGGTTGCCCACCAGGGTGACCCGGAGCCTCCGCGAGGAGGCCAGCCAGCGACAAGGGAGCCGGGTCCGCCCAGGCTCCCTTTTTTCATGCTCCCTCAACAACGTCGTCGCCGGGCCGTCATCGCGGCTCGCTAACGGCGCGACTGGGAGGAGGGCGCATCATGTTCGCGCGGACGAAGAGATTGACGCTGCGGCCCGGTTGGCCGGAAGAGGCCGAAACGCTGACCGAGACGATCGCACACGAGGCGGTGGCGATGAAGCTCGCGCGCCTGCCCTGGCCCTATACCGTCGGTGATGCGGAGGCGTTCCTCGCCGTGCCGCGCGGGCCCACCGATGCGCGCTTCTTCATCATGGCGCACGAAGGCCGCCAGCCGCAGATGATCGGCGGGATCGGGCTCAACCTCATCGGGCGCGGCACCGCCGAACTCGGCTATTGGTTGACGCCGCGCGCATGGGGTCGCGGTTATGCCACCGAGGCGGGCCGCGCGGTGATCGACATGGCGCGCCATGCGCTGCCGCTGCGCCGGCTCGAGGCGAGCCATCACCTCGACAACCCCGCCTCGCGGCGCGTGCTGGAGAAGCTCGGCTTCCGCGAGGTGCGGCGCGAACCGCTCTTCTCGCTCGCGCGCGGCGGTGATGTCGACAGCGCCGTACTGGCGCTCGACCTGGAGGGCGACACCGACGCCCGATCGCCGCTAATGCCGATTGCTGCTTAGAGCCCTCTCCCCGCTTGCGGGGAGAGGGTGGCCGAGCGTAGCGAGGCCGGGAGAGGGGCAGTCAAGAACACAGCCCCTCTCCCCAACCCTCTCCCCTGAAAGGGGAGAGGGAGAAGAAGGTCGCACTCCATGTCCGTTACTCCCCTACGCCGCCGCCTCAGCCCCGAAGAATCACGCGCCGCCGCCATGGAAGCCGCGCGCGATCTGCTGGTCGAGATTGGCCCGCAGGCAGTGACGCTGAAGGCGGTCGGCGCGCGCGTCGGGCGCACCCACGCCAATCTGCTCCACCATTTCGGCTCTGCGGAGGGTCTTCAGAAAGCGCTCATCGCGCACATGGCGACGCGAATCGTCGGCACGATCAAGGAAGCCGTGATCCGATCGCGCGAGGCGGAGGATCCGGCCGAAGTCGTTGATTTGACGTTCGACGCGTTCGGCAAGAATGGCGCCGGCGCCCTGGCGAGCTGGATGATCCTGACCGGCAACGAGAATGCGCTCGACCCAATCCTCACCGCGATCCACGATCTGGTCGAGGATCTGGCGCAGGATCACGAGGCCGGCGGGCGCCCATTGCGCGAGGAGACGCTGCAACTCGTGCTGATGGCGCTCGGCGACGCACTCCTCGGCGCCCCGATGGCCAGAACACTCGGCCTGCCGGCAGACACCGCCCGCCAGCTTGCCCGGCGAATGCTGCTGGCGGACCGCGAGCGATAACGCCGCCGAGCCAGCCGCTCTGTCGCTTTAGCCGCGCTAAAGCGCTAAGCGGCTGCCATGCACTTCCTAGACCAAGCCAAGATCTTCGTCCGTTCGGGCGCCGGCGGCCCCGGCGCCGTCAGCTTCCGACGTGAAAAGTATATCGAATATGGCGGCCCCGATGGCGGCAACGGCGGCAAAGGCGGCGACATCATCTTCGAAGCCGTCGCTGGCCTCAACACGCTGATCGACTTCCGCTACACGCAGCATTTCCGCGCCGATCGCGGCCATGGCGGCTCGGGATCGAACCGCACCGGCGCTGGTGGCGAGGATCTCGTCATCAAGGTGCCCGTCGGCACACAAGTGCTCGCCGACGATGACGAGCGCACGCTGCTGCTCGATCTCACCGAAGTCGGCCAGCGCGAGATGTTCCTGCGCGGCGGCGACGGCGGTCGCGGCAATGCGAGCTACAAGACCTCGACCAACCGCGCGCCGCGCCAGCACGGCACAGGCTGGCCCAACGACGAGGCGTGGGTGTGGCTGCGGCTCAAGCTGCTCGCCGACGCCGGACTCGTCGGATTGCCCAACGCGGGCAAGTCGACCTTCATCAACGCCGTCACCAACGCGCAGGCCAAGGTCGGCGCCTATGCCTTCACCACGACGCGACCGCAGCTCGGCGTGGTGCGGCACAAGGCGAACGAATTCGTCGTCGCTGACATCCCCGGCCTGATCGAGGGCGCGGCGGACGGCGCCGGTATCGGTGATCGCTTCCTCGGCCATATCGAGCGCTGCCGCGTGCTGCTCCACTTGGTCGATGCCAACGACGCCGACGTCGCCGAAAGCTACCGCATCGTGCGCGACGAACTCGTCGCGTATGGCGCTGGGCTGGACGAGAAGCCTGTCGTGGTCGCGCTCAATAAGATTGACACGCTCGACGACGAACTGCTCGCCGCGCTGCTGGCCGAGCTCGAGGAAGCAAGCGGCGCCGAGGTGATTCCGATCTCCGCCGCGAGCGGCACCGGGCTCGATTGGGCACTTGATCATTTGCTTGAGGCGATCGGCCCGGATCACGCCAAGGTCGCCGCGGACGATACCGACGTTGAGCCGGTGGAGTGGTCGCCGGTCTGAAGCCCCCCACGGTCGCGCGCATCGCGCCTGTTGCAGCGCTGGTGGCGCTTGCCTTCGTCGCGCCGCGGCTTGCGTTGCTCGCGGCACTGCTCGCGTCGGTTTACTGGATTGCGCGGCGTGATGACGATGTCGGCACGTGGGGCGTGCTGTACGTCGTGCTGCTCCTGATCCTCGGCATCCTGACGTCGCTCGTTGCCGGTCTGGCATTCCTCCATCGTCTGCTCGGCGCCTGACCACCGCTTGGCAACCGAAGCGAGCGCCCCTACCCCGCGTCGATGCCCATCCGTTCGCTCTTTCCGACTCTCTTCTACGAAGACACCATCGCCGCCCCGGCCCTGATCACCGAGCTGGAAACCTCGGTGCGCACCCTCGCGCAGGACGACACTGCCGGCCGGCGCTGGTCGAAGGAGCATGGCTACCGCGGCTACACCTCCTACGCCTCGCTCGATGACCTGCCGCACCGCGACCCCGCCTTCGCCGACCTGAAGCGCCACCTCGATCGCCACGTCGCGCGCTTTGCCGAGGCGTGTGGGTTCGAACTCGGCGGACGGCGGCTCAAGCTCGACAGCCTGTGGGTCAATTTGCTCAAGCCCGGCGGCGCGCATTCGGGGCACATTCACCCGCACAGTGTCGTGTCCGGCACGATCTACGTCACTGTCCCACCTGGCTCGGGCGCGCTCCGGCTCGAAGATCCCCGTCTTGGCCTCCTGATGGCCGCCCCGCCCCGCGACGGCACGTTCGTCCATGCCGAGCCCGCACCGGGGGCGGTTTTCCTGTGGGAAAGCTGGCTGCGCCACGAAGTGATGCCGAGCACCGCAAAGGCCGATCGAATCAGCATCAGCTTCAACTATCGCTGGTAACCGCGGCAGGGATCACGAAACGCGCCGGGGTGGCGCGTCGCGTTCGCGCAGACTAAAGCCCGCGCCACACCAAGTTCCAAGGATCGATCATGGGTTTCCGCTGCGGCATCGTGGGCCTGCCCAACGTCGGCAAGTCCACCCTCTTCAACGCACTGACGCAGACCGCTGCGGCGCAGGCGGCGAATTACCCATTCTGCACGATCGAGCCCAACGTCGGCAACGTCGGCGTGCCCGATCCGCGGCTGGAGAAGCTTGCCGCGATCGCCAAGTCAGCCAAGATCATCGAGACTCAGCTCGCCTTCGTCGACATCGCTGGCCTCGTGCGCGGCGCGTCGAAGGGCGAGGGACTCGGCAACCAGTTCCTCGGCAATATCCGTGAGGTCGATGCGATCGTCCACGTGCTGCGCTGCTTCGAGGACGGTGACGTCACGCATGTCGAGGGCAAGGTCGATCCGATCGCCGACGCCGAAACGGTCGAAACCGAGCTGATGCTCTCCGATCTGGAAAGCCTGGAAAAGCGCGTGCCGAACCTGATCAAAAAGGGTCAGCAAGGCGACAAGGAAGCCAAGATCGGCGCCAGCGTGCTGGGCCAGGCGCTCGATCTGCTCCGCGAAGGCCATCCCGCCCGCCTGACCAAGCCCAAGGATGCTGAGGAAGAGCGCGTATTCTCCCAGGCGCAGCTAATCACCGCCAAGCCGGTGCTCTACGTCTGCAACGTCGACGAGGCCGATGCCGCCAACGGCAATGCACTATCCGCGCGCGTGTTCAAAAAGGCCGCCGCCGAGGGCGCCGAGGCGGTCGTCGTTTCCGCCGCGATCGAGGCTGAAATCGCGACCATGCCGGCCGAGGACCGCGGTGAATTCCTCGCCGAACTGGGTCTTGAGGAAACCGGCCTCGCCCGCGTCATCCGCGCCGGGTACAAGCTGCTGAACCTGCTCACCTTCTTCACCGTCGGTCCGAAGGAAGCGCGCGCCTGGACGGTCGCCGCAGGATCGAAGGCGCCGCAAGCCGCCGGCGAGATCCACACCGATTTCGAACGCGGCTTCATCCGCGCCGAAACGATCGCATTTGACGATTACATCACGTGCGCCGGCGAAACCGGCGCACGTGATGCTGGCAAGCTGCGACAGGAAGGCAAGGAATATGTCGTCCACGACGGCGACGTGATGCTGTTCCGCTTCAACGTCTGAAGCCACGCCGCCGCGCTCGTATTCAAGTCCGAGCGTCTAGGATTCGCATGATCCCCTCGCGCAGATCGACTTCGGGTCGCCACGCGAGCTCGCGCGCAGCGCGCTCGATCGCAAGCGTGCTGCGCGGCACGTCAACGCTGCGCGGCGGAAAATAGCTGCGCGAGATCGTCCGCCCGGTCAGCTCCTCGACCAGCGCGCAGACGCTATTGAGCGATATCTCGTGCCCGGATCCGATGTTGATCACGTCGTGCTCCGTGCGCGTGCGCGCCGCCGCCGCGATCGCCCGGCCTAGATCATCGATGTAGAGATAATCGCGCGTCACCTCGCCATCGCCCCAGATCGCCATCTCCTGCCCCCGCAGCGCACGATCGAGCGCGACGCTGACGAAGCCCAATCCGCGATCGGTGCGCTGCCCCGGCCCATAGGGGTTTGCCACCCGCAGCGACACGACCGAGATGCCGAGCCGTGTGGCGAGGAAGCGCAGCGCCACCTCGGTCTGCAGCTTGAGACACCCATAAGCGTTCACCGGTTCGGTCGCGCTGTCCTCGTGCGTCGGCACCGTCACCGCCGGGCCATAGACGGTGCCGCCGGACGACACGAACACCATCCGCGCCACACCCGCGCGATGCGCGCGCTCCGTCAGCGTGATTACCGGCGCGACCTGTTCGACATAGGATGCCGCGAAATCATCGGGAAGGAACGCCGGCAGCATCTCGCCCGTCGCGAAGACGAGCGCCTCCGCGCCGGCAAGATGCTCCGCCATCGCGGTGTCCCGGTAATCGATCGCCACCCGGATGACGCCAGCGATCGGTATGGTCGGCGCGCGCGTGATCTGGCGCACGTCCCAGCCATCCCCAGCCAGCGCGGTTGCGGCAGCGCTGCCGATGAAACCACCACCAACGACGATCGCGCGCCTCGCTCCCGTCGTACTCATTGCTTCGCCGCGATCGCCCGATCGTACAGGTCGCGATAGCAAACCGTGCTGAACAGCGGCGAAGGGTCGAGCCGCGCCTCGGCCGCTTCAGCCTGCCCTGGATCGAGATCGATCGCGACCGTCTCGAACGCTGCGCCGCCACCACGCCCGAAGCGGCGATCACCCTGAACGTACCGGCACTGGGCGCCCAGCTAGACAACATCTACCGCCCGATCTCCGCTCGCACCGCACTTGAGCTCGCCGGCCCGGTGCTAACACTGAACCTGCCCGCTGGCGGACCGGAAATCAGCCTCGACGGTCCGCGCGTCTCCGCCGTCATCCCGAACTACAATTACGCCCAGTACCTCCCGGAACGCATTGGCTCGCTGCTAGCGCAGGACACGCCGCTCGAACTCGTCCTGCTCGACGACGCCTCGACCGACACATCGATCGACGTCGCGCTCGCGACAGCACGCGCCGCCGGCCGCGAGCTTCAGATCGTCACCAGCCCACGCAACTCGGGCAGCGTCCTGGCGCAATGGCGCCGCGCGACGATGCTCGCGCGCGGCCGTTACCTCCTGATCGCCGAGGCTGACGACGTCGCCGAGCCGGCGCTCGTCGCGACACTCGCCGCAAAGCTCGACGCGCACCCCGACATGGCCTTCGCGTTCAGCGATTCAGCCGAGATCGACGCCGAAGGCGCCATCGCCCGTCCCGACTACAAGGCCTATTACGCCGCACTCGGCGACCGCGCGCTCGAGCGCGAGCAAGTGATGCCCGCGGACAAGTTCCTGCTGCGCTTCCTCCTCCCCCGAAATCTGGTGGTGAACGTCAGCGCGGTGCTCTGGCGCACCGCGGCGCTGCGTGCGGCCTTCGAGCGGCTCGGCGCCGCGATCGACGATTTCCGCGCCGCCGGCGACTGGCGCGTCTACATCGAGGCGTGCCGAGCTGGCGGCAGTGTCGGCTACGTCCCCGCCCCGCTAAACCGCTTCCGCCGCCACCCCGGCAGCGTCATCGGTCGCTACACCCGTGAACAGCATATCGCCGAGGTCGAGGCGATCCACGCCCTGCTCCTGTCGCTCTGCGGCGGCGAGCCGAGCGTCGACGAGCGGCTCGCCCACCACCGCGCTGCGCTTCGCCACTTATGGTCGCTCCCACCGATCATGGACGATCCTGGCGGAACGCCGTAGGCCGGCGGGGATGCACACGCCGATCATCGTACCGCGCGATCTCGAGCGCGTCCTCGAATTCGATGTCCCCGAGCCGCTGATGGCCCGGATCGCCGCGACCACAGGCCCGTGCGGCCTCGCCATCGCCTATCTCGCTGGCAACGCGATCGTCTCGGCGGCGATGCACGATTATCCCCCGGGCACAGCCCGCCCCGGCCGCCTGCGCAAGCGCCTCCCGCCGCCACCGCCCGGTCTCCACGGCGTGCGGCTCGCGTTCGTGTGCGACGATGTCATGCCAGTCGAGGCCGACCGGCTGGATCTCCCCGCGCTCGCCCCCGATATCGCCGATTTCGCACGCGGCACTCTCACCGTCGGCGATCTACCCGACGAATTCGCCCCCGGTTCGACGATCCACCTGCCACTCACGCTTACCAATGAGTCGGCGTTCGCGTGGGAGCCGGGCATCACCGGCGTCGCGCTTCGGCTCGACTATGATGGCGAAGTCCGCACGCTGCCGCTTCCCTGCACCGTACCGCCCGGCGAGGCGCGCCCGATCGCGATCACCATCCACGCCCCCGCCGAGCCCGGCACGCGCAGCCTCGTCTGCACCCCGATCCTCGCCCCCGCGCTGCCGTTCATCCGCGGCCGGACCTTCCGCCCGCTCCGCCTCACGCTCACCATCGCCGCCCCCAAGCCCGCCGCCGCTGACCAGCCGAGCTGCCGCCTCGACCTCGCCTCCCCGCCCGGCGCATTGCTCGCGGGCGAGGCAGCGATCCTGGCACTCACGCTCACCAACACCGGCACGACGCGGATCGAGGCGAGCGGCCCCGGCTGCCTCCGCCTGCGCCCACGCTGGCGCCGCGAGCCGCGCGACGGCGGCCCGATCCGCGATCCTGCAACCACGCTGCTGCCCTATCCGCTCGAGCCCGGCGCCGGCTGCATCGTCGCGCTCGACGTCACCGGCCCGCCGCTCGGCGGCCGCTACAAGGTCGACGTGCTGGCCGAGCGCGTCGGCTACCACAGCCGGCTCGACGATGATCATGCCGTCAGTCCGCCGGCGATGATCGAGGTCGCGCACCCCGACGAGATCGACAATGCGCTCGAACACACGCTGCGCCGCGACGCACTCGCCTCCGGCCAGGCAGCCGACCGGCTGGCGTATTGCGACTGGGCCGCGCGCTGCGACACGCTCGACCCTGCCGGCTGGGCCGCGCTCGCGGGGCTCTCCCACTGGCCGACGCATCCGCTGATCGCGATCGAACTCGTCGGCGACCGGATCGAAGAAGCCACCGCCTTCCTCGAACGCCAGCCCTATCCGGCATGGCGGCTCGTCACCGCCGAGGAGGACGCGCCCGACGCCGACCTCATCCTGCGCTGGAACCCATCGGAGGGCCGCCTCGCCGACCACGCCCTGCTGTTCTTCGCCGGCGAACTGGTCCGCAATCCGCAGCTCGCCGCCATCACCGCCGACTTCGATCACCTCAACGCCGACGGCCAGCGCCACGACCGCGTCTTCTTGCCCCCGCCCGACCCCTTCTTCGCCCGCGCGCAGCCGCAGACGGCGACGATCAGCGCGTCGAAGCCCGAATATCTGACTGCGGCGTCCCAACCTCAGCTCCACCCCGGCGAAGGCCGGGGCCCAGTCACGACCGGCCCGCTGCTGGGCCCCGGCCTTCGCCGGGGTGCAATGCATCCCTGGCCGGCCGCGGTAGCCCACATCCCCCAAGTCCTCTTCCACCGCTACGACACCACCGCCCTACCTCACCTCAACCCCGCCGATGCTCCACCCGCGCCCCCCGGCTGGCGGCTGACCAAGATGCACGACGTGCCCGGCTACGCCGCCCGGCCGATCCTCCCCAGCCCCGCCCCCCGCGTCGCGCTGATTATCCCCACGCGCGACCGGCGCGACTTGCTCGCGACCTTCATCAGCACGATCCTCGAACGCACGGTTTACCCAAGCTACGAGTTGATCGTCATCGACAACGGCTCCACCGATCCCGACACGCTCGATTATCTCTCGTGGCTGGAACGACAGAGCATCGCCCGCGTGCTGCGCGACGACGGCCCGTTCAACTGGTCGCGCCTCAACAACCGAGCCGCCGCGCTTACCGACGCCGACATCTTCTGCTTCCTCAACAACGACATGGAAGTCACCCACGAAGGCTGGCTCACCGAACTCGCCGCGCTCGCCGCATTGCCCGAAGTAGGCGTAGTAGGCGCAACCCTCTGGTTCCCCGACGGCACGATCCAACATGCCGGCGTCGCGTTCACCGCGCAGGGCGGGCCGATGCACCCGTTCCGCAGCGCCCCCCGTGGCACCGCCCCCTTCTACCTGCGCACGCTCCGCACCCAACCTGCAGTGACCGGCGCCTGTCTCGCCGTGCGCCGCGAGATCTTCCACCGCCTCGGCGGCTTTGACGAGCTGTTTCCGCTCGGCTTCAACGATATCGATTTCTGCATGCGCGTCCGCGAAATGCTGGGCCTGCCGTCGGTTTGCACCCCCGCCGCCGAGCTACTCCACAAGGAAAGCGCCTCGCGCGGTCGGCTGCGGAACGATGCCGACCGCGCTCGCTCGATACGCGAACTCGCCTGGTTCCAGGGGCGCCATCTCGAAACCGCACTCGCCGATCGCTGGACCGACACGGTGGCGCACGCAGCGCCACCCACGGCGTCGCTGGCCGCAATCGCACGATATCCAAAAGGCGCTCGATCGGCAGTGCGGCGCTATAACCGCCTGAGCGAACGCCCGGTCGCCTTCATCCACATTCCGCGCACGGCCGGCACCGCCTGCCGCGAGGCGCTCGATCGCAGCCTGCCCGACGGCGCGGTGCTCAGCCTCGGCGCACGCGCGGTGGTCGAGGGACACGCCGGCAACCCCGCCACCGCCGCCCGCCTCGCCCCGCTGTTGCGCGAGACGGAAGTGCTCGTCTCGCACATCAGCCACGGCTTCGGCGCGGCGATCGGCTGGGACTGCCGCTACGCGACCATCCTGCGCGATCCACGTGCCCGCGTTCGCTCGCACCACGGCTTTCTCGTCGCCCCGCCCAACGCGCCGCTCCAGGGCACGCCGCTCGCCGATTGGCCGCTCGCTGCGCTGCTGCGCAAGGGCGTCATCCCCGGCAACCTGATGCTCGCCAAGATCCTCGGCGAACCGCCGGAACCGGTGCGCTGGCCGCAGATTGATGGCCGCTTCCCGCGCTACGCCGGCTTCGGCCTCCCCGCCGCGCTCTGGACCGGCGACATGGACGCTTTAACCACGCTGCCCGATCTCGCCCCCGACCACGACGAGGAAAAAGTCGCCCGCGCGCTTGCTATCATCGAGCGCGACTTCCTGTTTGTCGGCCTGCAGGAGCGGCTCGGCGAGCATCTCGCGCACCTCGCCGCCGCGCTCGACATCCCCGCGATCGGCGAAATCCCCCGCGTCAACGTCTCCCGCGACACCACCGAACTGTCCCCCGCCGACGAGGAAGCAATCACCGCCTACAACGCGCTCGACCGCCTGCTCTACGACGCCATCGCCGCCCGCCCCGGCGGGCTGTTCATCCGCGACTAGAGCGTAGAAGCATACCCGCGAACGACGGAAAGTGGGTGGAAAGCGGACGCGATTGCCCCAACACATTTCTGCTCACTCTGGCGGTCTTGTAAACGGACGAAGAAGTCGGTTCGCCAAAAGTCCACAGGCGCCGCCACCGATTATCGCAATGACGCAGAAGGACGCTTCTTCAAGCGATGGCCATTCGTCCGACGCGACAAAGATGATCAATAACGTAGCTGCGACCGCTGCGAAGACAAACCAGACCGGCTTAGCCTGGGGGCTGCGGCTGATCAGACCCAGGACTGCACTATAAAGAAATAACTTTAGGAGAGCCACAACCCACGATCGTCGATTGTGCCGAAGTCCGCAAGTGGGCGTTAGCAGCCGCTCGCCCTCACACCGCCACAACCCAAATCCTCACACCCGCCCCGCCCGCATCCGCTTGCGCAAGCCGCCCGGCATCCAGCGCGACGCGAACGCAAGCCGCCGCGCGGTCTTCCCCACGAGCGTATGCACGCGGTCGCCATGCACCGCGGCCCATGCCGCTTCGGCCACCACTTCGACCGGCGTCAGCTCCAGCCCGGCTTCGATCACCGTTTCGCGTACGTTGCGGTTCGATCCGCTGACATTCGCCTTTAGCAGCGGCGTATCGATGAAGCCGGGCATCAGGCTGCGCACGCGGATGCCCTCCGCCGCCCATTCCGCATCGAGCGCCTCGGTCAGCCCGCGCACGCCGAACTTGGTCGCCGAATACACCGCCGCCCCCGGCGTGCCGTAGATCCCCGCCGCCGATGCGGTGTTGAGCAGGCACGATCCCGGCGTCGCGGCGAGATACGGATAGGCCAGCCGCGCGCCGTACACGACGCCCTTCAAATTCACGTCGATCCCGCGATCGAGCACGTCGAGCGACTCCGCCCCGAACGCGCCGCCGACCGCCACCCCGGCATTGTTGAACAGCACGTCGAGCCGCCCGCCGCTCGCCGCGGCGAACTGCGCGAGCACTTCCTCCCAATCCTCCGGCGCACGCACGTCCATCACGTGGCTCGTCGTCCGCTCGGTCGGCAGCATTGCCGCGGTATCGACCAGCCCGGCCGCGTCGAGATCGGCGAGCCCCACGCGCCAGCCGCGCTGCGAGAACAATTGCGCCACCGCACGCCCGATGCCCGAGCCCCCCCCGGTGATCAGGATCGCCTTCATTCTCGTGTTCCCCGTGTTTGACCTTGCCCGCCGCATCCCGCATCCTCGTGCACGATGCCAGCGGAATCGCCCGGTCCCTCGGTCGCCTTCCACGGCGTCACCAAGCGTTTCGGCGATGGTCCGGCGGCGGTTGACGATGTGTCGCTGGAAATCGCCGGCGGCAGCTTCGTCGCACTCGTCGGCACCTCGGGATCGGGCAAGTCGACACTGCTCAAGACGATCAACCGCCTCGTCGAGCCCACCGCCGGCCACGTCACGATCGACTGCACCGACGTCACCGCGCAGCCGCTCCCGAAGCTGCGACGCGGCATCGGTTACGTTTTCCAGAACGTCGGCCTCTTCCCGCACCTCACCGTCGCCGAGAACATCGCGCTTCCGTTGCGCATCGCCGGCGGAAAGCCCCGCGAGCGTGTCGCCGAGATGCTCGATCTCGTCGAACTTCCCCGCGATCTCGCCACCCGCCTCCCCGCCGAACTCTCCGGCGGCCAGCGCCAGCGCATCGGCGTCGCCCGCGCCCTCGCCGCCGGGCCCAAGCTCATGCTGATGGACGAACCGTTCGGCGCGCTCGATCCCGTCACCCGCGCGTCCCTCGGTGAGGCGGTCCACGCGCTCCACGATCGCCTCGGCCTCACCACGATCATGGTCACGCACGACATGGCCGAGGCGCTGCTGCTGGCGGACCGCGTGCTGGTAATGCAGCACGGCCGCATCGTCGCCGACGAAACGCCAGCCAGCCTGCTGGCGGGCAACGGCGGCGATGCGGCGCAAGCACTCGTCGCCATCCCGCGTACGCAGGCCGAGCGTCTCGCGGCACTCGCGCGATGAGCGACGCCTGGGCGCGCGTCCCCGAACTCGCCGCGCAACACCTCCTGCTCGCGATGGCCGCGCTCGCGCTCGGCATCGCGATCGCCGTGCCGCTCGGATTCTGGTCCGCCCACCGCCCCATCGCCGCGCGCGTCGCACTCGGCTTCGCCAGTCTCGTCCAGACGATCCCCAGCCTCGCCCTCCTCGCGCTCTTCTACCCGGTGTTGCTGTGGATCGGCGGCGTGCCCGCGCTCGGCTTCCTGCCCTCGCTGCTCGCGCTGACGCTTTACGCGCTGCTCCCGATCCTCCGAAACGTCGTCACCGGGCTGCAGGGCCTCGACCCCGCGGTGATCGAGGCCGCCGACGGCATCGGCATGACGGGCTGGCAGAAGCGCCGCCTCGTCGAAGCCCCGCTTGTCCTCCCCGTCGTCACCGCCGGCATCCGCACCGCCGCCGTATGGACCATCGGCGCTGCGACGCTCTCCACCACCGTCGGCCAGCCGAGCCTCGGCGACCTGATCTTCGCCGGCCTCCAGACGCAATCCTGGCCGCTCGTGCTCGCCGGCTGCATCGCCGCCGCCGCACTCGCGCTGTCGGTCGATGCCTTGCTCGGCCTCACCGAGTACGGCCTCGCCACCCGCCGCGGTTGGCTCGCCGCTACAGCGCTCGGCATCCTCGCCGCCGCCACGCTTGCGGCTTCCGCCCCGCTATGGCGCGGCACGAACGACCGCACGGTCGTGGTCGGCGCGAAGAACTTCTCCGAGCAATATATCCTGGCGCGCCTGATCGGCGACCGGCTGCGCGCCGCCGGCTACGAGGTCGACTATCGCGACGGGCTCGGCTCGGCGGTCGCGTTCGGCGCGGTTGCCGACGGCACGATCGACGTCTACGTCGACTATGCCGGTACGATCTGGACCGGCCCGATGAAGCGCACCGACGTACCCCCGCGCGCCGCGCAGGTCCGCGCCATCGCCGACTGGACGAAGCGCACCCACGACGTCACGCTCGTCGGGGCGCTCGGCTTCGAGAACGCCTATGCCTTCGCGATGCGCGCGGACGACGCCCGTCGAAAAAACATCACCTCGCTCGCCGACCTCGTCGCCCGCGCGCCCGGCCTGACGCTGGGATCGGACCTCGAATTCCTCGACCGCCCCGAATGGGCCGCGGTCAAGCGCGCCTACCCGCTCCGCTTCCGCGCCACGACGCCCTACAGCCCGACCTTCATATACCGCGCGCTGGCCAGCGGCCGCGCTGACGTGATCAGCGCCTTCTCCTCCGACGGCCGCATCGCCGCCGACAAGCTCACCGTGCTGACCGACCCCAAACGCGCCATCCCCGGCTACGACGCGATCCTCCTAGTCGCCCCCCGCCGCGCCACCGACGCCCGCTTCCTCGAAGCGCTCCGTCCGCTGGTCGGCCGGATCGGTGTCGGCCCGATGCGCGAGGCGAATTACAGGGTCGACCGCGACACCGACAAATCCACCCCCGAAGCAGCCGCGACTTGGCTCGCGAAGCGGATCTCCCAGCCAGCTCCGTGATCGCATCCCGCAACGATACTATACGAAAAGTACGCGCCCGTAATAAAAGGAACGCGGGGTACATCGCATGACGGGAACCACACACGCATCGAGCCGGGCAGACACGGCCCCCGCGCGTGCCGATCACGAGACCTTCCTGCGCGCCGTCTCCGATGCGATTCGCGACCAGACTGATCCCGCGCCGATCCTCGCCACCGTCGCCGATCGGCTCAAAGCGCATCTCGGCGTCGCCCGCGTGCTGTACAGCGAGATCGACACGTCCCCCGAGGGCCGGGTCTTCACCGTCCACCGCGACAAGCCCGATGCGCTGCCCAACGTCGTCGGCGCGCATCGCTTCCCGCCGGCCTTCGACGATCTGTTCGCCGCCTGCGCCCGCGGCGAGACCATCGCCAGCGACGATCTCGCGCAGCTCGGCGGCGTCATCAATGCCGGCGTGCGCGATTTCCTCGGGGCGATCGGCGTCCGCTCCGGCCTCACCATACCGCTGGTGAAGGCCGGGCAGCTCGATGGCGTGCTGATCCTCCAGCACGGCGCCCCGCGCCACTGGGCGGCGGACGAGATCGCGCTGGCAGAGGCAGTCGCCGAACGCACCTGGGCGACGCTCACCCGCGCCCGCGCCGAGCAGGCGTTGCGCGAGCGCGAGCGCGACCAGGCGTTCCTCGTCAACTGGTCCGATACGGTGCGCCGGCTCGGCGCGCCCGACGATATCATGCTCGCGACGATGGAGCGGCTCGGCCGCCATCTCGGGGCCACGCGCGTAACCTATGCCGAGGCGGATTATGCCGAACGTGTCTTCGCCACCCGCTGGGACTGGTGCGACGGCTGCCCCAGCCTGATCGGCACGCGCGTGTCGCTCGATGCCGTCGGCGCGGAGGTTGAACGCGAATGGCTCGCCGGCGAGGTCGTGCGCTACGACGATGTCGCGACCGATCCGCGCACCGCGCCGCGTGACCTGCCGGTCTATGCCGACCGCGAGATCGCCGCCTTCGTCAGTACACCGCTGATCCGCGACGGCCGAGTCGCCGCGATCCTCTCGGTCCAGTGCCGCACGGTGCGCCGCTGGAAGGAACGCGAGATTGAGCTGATCCGCGACATGGGCGATCGCACCTGGAACGCGCTCGAACGCGCCCGCGCCGAAGCCTCGCTGCTCGATCGCGAACGCAATCAAGCGTTCCTCGTCGAGTGGAGCGATCGGCTGCGCCAGCTCACCACCGCGGACCAGGTGACGGCGGAAACGCTCGAGCGCCTTACCCGCCATCTCGGCGCGACCCGCACGACCTATTCGGTCAACACCGACGCAACGGGCGAGTTCGTCGTCGTCGCCGATTGGTGCGATGGCGTGAACAGCGTCGTCGGCCGCCGCTTCTCGGTCGCGCAAGTGTCCCAGGCAATCGTCGATCAATGGGAGGCGGGCCGAATCGTCCGCTACGACGATATCGTCGGCGATCCGCGCGTGCTGCCCGGGCGCGAGAGCTATTACGCCGAAATCGAAGTCCGCGCCTTCGTCACCGTTCCGTTGATCGTGGAAGGCGGGATGCGCGCGTCGCTGTCGGTCCAGTCGGTTTACGCCCGCGAATGGCGCGAGGCCGAGATCCAGCTGATCCGCGACGTCTCCGAACGGCTGTGGATTGCACTAGACCGCGCCCGCGCGCTCGCCGAGCTGCGCCAGCGCGAGCGCGATCAGGCCTTCCTGATCGGCTGGAGCGACCTCGTACGCGACGAGAGCCGCGCGCACGCGATCCTACAGCTGACACTCGATCGCGTCGGCCGCTATCTCGGCGTCACGCGCGCCAGTTATGCCGAAAGCGACGACGACGGCAGCACCATCCATGTCGTACGCGATTGGACGCGCGACGACCGCCCGTCGCTGCTCGGCGCGCGCATTTCCTGGTCGGCGCTCGGCGCGGCGCTGGTTGAATATCACCTGTCAGGCGCGCCGGTGGTGGTCGACGACGTCGCACATGACGATCGGTTCGACGCGCGCAACCGCCGGTTCTTCGCCCGGATCGGTGTCGTCGCGATGATCAGCGTGCCGTTGATCCGCGACGGGCGGATCGTCGGAATCCTCTCGCTCCAGCAGGCCGAGCCGCGCACGTGGCGCGCCGGCGAGATCCGCCTGCTGCGCGAGATCGCCGATCGCACCTGGGCGACGCTTGACCGCGCCCATGCCGAGGAAGCGCTCGCCCGCAGCCGCGAGGCGCTGTACCAAACCGAGAAGCTCTCCGCGCTCGGTTCGCTGCTCGCCGGCGTCAGCCACGAACTCAACAATCCGCTGTCGATCGTCGTCGCGCAGGCGGTGATGATGGAGCGTCAGGCCGCCGGTGGCGACTTGGCCGAGCGTGCGTTCAAGATCCGCAAGGCCGCCGATCGCTGTGCGCGCATCGTCCAGACCTTCCTCGCCATGGCCCGCGCCAAACAACCCGAGCGGCGCGCGGTGTCACTCAATCAGGTCGCCGTCGCCGCGCTCGAACTCGCCGGCTATGGCCTCAAGACGGAAGGCATTCGCGTCGAGCGTGCGTTCGACCCGGCGCTGCCGCAGATCTCCGCCGACACCGATCAGCTCCACCAGATCATCATCAATCTGCTCATCAACGCGCAGCACGCACTCGCTGGCCAGCCTGACCCGCGCATCGTCAGAATCACCACCGCCCTCGGCCCAGAGCCGATGACGGTGGTGATCGATATCGCCGATAACGGCCACGGCGTGCCCGAGGAGGCACGACGGCGCATCTTCGAGCCCTTCTTCACCACCAAGGCACAAGGCGAGGGCACCGGCGTCGGCCTGTCCTTTTCGCAAGGTCTTGCCGAGGCGCACGGTGGCCGGCTGACATTGCTCCCGACGAAGCGCGGCGCGACCTTCCGGCTCACCCTGCCGGTCGATCCGCAGCAGACGCTCCGCCGCATCGAGCCCGCAGTTCCCCAGCCGATCGAGCGACCGCAGCGACGCGCGCTGGTCATCGACGAAGAGCACGAGATCGCCGAATCGCTTGCCGATTTCCTCGCGCTGGAAGGCTATACCTGCGAGATCGCAGTCGGTGGCCTCGCCGCCCGCGTGCGGCTCACCCGCGGCGATTATGACCTTATCGTCAGCGACGTGCTCATGGCCGATCTCGAAGGACCCGCGCTGTATGATTTCGTCTGCAGCGAGCGGCCCGATCTCGCCCCGCGCATGGCCTTCTCCACCGGCGACACGCTCGGCGCCGCCGCCACACGTTTCATCGCGAAGGTCCAGCGCCCGGTGCTCGAAAAGCCGTTCGTCCCCGAGGCGGTTCGCCGCTTCCTCGCGCAAATGGAGCAGGCATGAGCGCTACCGTTCCCCATATCGTCCTCGTTGACGACGAGGAGGATCTGCGTGAGCCGACCGCCGCCTATCTCTCCGATCAAGGGCTCGACGTGTCGGAGGCCGATGGCGGCCGCGCGCTCGACGCGGTCCTCGCGACGCGGCCAGCCGATCTGGTCGTGCTCGACGTGAATATGCCCGAGGAGGACGGCTTCTCGATCGCGCGGCGGTTGCGCGCGACCGGCAGCCCGATCGGCATCATCATGCTGACCGCGCGTCGAGACGTGATCGATCGCATCGCCGGGCTGGAGCTCGGCGCCGATGATTATGTGATGAAGCCGTTTGAGCCGGGCGAACTGCTGGCGCGCATCCGCACCGTCCTGCGCCGCACGGCCGCCGCGTCGCTTCCTGTGGAGTCGAAGGAGCATACGACACCGGCGCCAACCGGCGGCTACCAAAGCGAATTCTGGATCCCCACCGGGCGCGGCCAGGTACGCGTCGCGGTCGAGACGATCGAGTGGATCGAGGCGGCGAAGGATTACGCGCTGTTCCACACCGCCGATCGCAGCCACATGGTCCGCGCCACGATGGCCGCGCTAGAGGCCGCGCTGGACCCCGCCCACCTGATCCGCGTCCACCGCTCCGCCTTCGTCCAGCTGAACGCAGTGCAGGCGATCAACCAGATCGGCCGCCACACCACCTTGCTGCTGAAATCCGGCGCCACCGTCAAGGTCGGCCCGCAGCACGTGAACGCAGTGCGCCAGCGCTTGCGGCGCTGATCACATCACGATGAGATCTAATCCCGTTCGTGCCGAGTAGGGACCGAGTAGGCCGCAGGCCGTACCGAGGGCCCGTATCGAGGCACAATTACCTGCCCTTCGCGACAAGCTCAGCCGCTCCTCAGGACGAACGGGTGGATTTGATGCAACCCTAGTTCAGCACCACCGTCACCGCACGCCGGTTCTGCGCCCAGCTCTCTTCATCCGACCCCAGCGCGAGCGGGCGTTCCTTGCCGTAGCTGATCGTCGTGATCCGGCTCGGCGATACGCCGCGCGCGACGAGATAATTCTTCGCCGAATTCGCGCGCCGATCGCCCAGCGCGAGGTTGTATTCCCGCGTCCCGCGCTCGTCGGCATGGCCCTCCAGCGTCACGCGCACGTTGGGATATTGCGAAAGCCACGTCACCTGGCTGTCCAGGATGCCGCGCGCGGTTGCGTCGATGTCGATCATGTCGAGCCCGAAGTTGATCGTGTCGCTCGTCACCGAGCGCTTGAAATCCTCCGACGAACCCGGCGTAACCGCGCCGCTGTTCATCCCGCCCGAGCCGTCGGTCATCCCCGAAGGCGCGTCGCCCGGCGCCGGCGGCAGCACTTCGGGCCGCTTCTTGGAACAGGCCGCAGTGGTCACGAGCGCCGCCGCGAGCAGCATGGTGGTGGTCAGTCTGGCCATTTTGTTCTCCATGTTTCGCACCCCGTTGTCGCCCCCGATAACAGATCTACGGCCGCAACGGACCCCATGACGGATCGGAGCCGTCGAGCGGGGTCGGCACGCGCCGTTCGTTGACGCCGGTCAGGTCGACCGACCACAGATCGGCCTTGCCGCTGCGGCCCTGCGCCTGACGATAGAACATCAGCACGCGGCCGTTCGGCGACCATGACGGGCCTTCGTCCTGCCAGCTGTTGGTCAGGATCTTTTCGCCCCCGCCGCTCGCGTTCATCACGCCGATGCGGAAGCCGCCGGACAATCGCGTGAACGCGATCAGGTCACCGCGCGGGCTCCATGCCGGCGTCGCATAGCGCCCGCCGCCGAAGCTGATGCGCTGCTGGTTCGATCCGTCGGCGTTCATCACGTACAATTGCTGTCCGCCCGATCGGTCGCTCTCGAACACGATCCGGCTGCCGTCGGGCGAATAGCTGCCGCCAGTGTCGATGCCGGGCGAGTTGGTCAGCTTCTGCGGCGTGCCGCCCTGCGCCGAGACGCGATACAGGTCGGTATTGCCACCCGTCGCCATCGAAAACAGGATCCAGCGTCCATCGGGCGAGAAGCGCGGCGCGAAGGTGGTGGCGACATTCTGCACCACCATGCGCTGCCGCCCCGACCCGATCTCGTAGACATAGATCGCCGGTACGCGGCCGACATAGCTCATGTAGACGATCGACTGCTGGTTGGGCGAGAAGCGCGGCGTCAGCACGATCGACTGGCCATTGGTCAGGAAGCGATGATTGGCGCCGTCCTGGTCCATGATCGACAGCCGCTTGATGCGCTTGCCCTTGGGTCCGGTCTCCGAGACATAGACGACGCGGCTGTCGAAATACGGCCCCTCGCCGGTCAGCCGCGCATAGACCATGTCGGCGCACTTGTGCGCCGCGCGCCGCCAGTCCGATGGCGGAACCACGAAGCCCTGCCGCATCAGCTCGTTCTGCGCCGACACGTCATACAGATAGCAGCCGACCGTCAGCGTGCCGTCACCATTGGCACGGATATATCCCTGCACCAGCGCCTGCGCCCCCGTGCCACCCCAGTAATCGAACGCCGGCGCCTGCACCTCGGGAAACATCACGGTGCGTAGCTGCGCCGGCTGCAAGGGTGTGAACAGCCCGGAGTTGCGCAGATCGTTGGTCACGATCTCCGCCAGTTGCCGCCCCAATTCGTCGGTCGACCCAGCCGGCGTCTGCGCGATGGAGGCTGCTGGCATATAAGGGATCGCAATTGGCATCGGCGCGGAAATGCCGCCCGTCACGTCTACCTCAAGCGGCCCGCCGGCGGTCTGTGCGGGCGCGCCAGCCTGCGCCGGCACGTCGAGCGGCGTGGGCGGCATGTCCTGCGCAACGGCCGGTGCGGCCAGCATCAGGGTCGCAAGCAGAACAAAGCGCTTCATCGTCTGTCTCTTTTCTTGTGACGAGGAGGGTGATGCAAACGTCACCGCAGCTTCCATTTGAAATTGATGTTGTTCCACCCGCCATTGGGCGTGTCGTAATATTCAGCTGGCAGCTTCAACGGTGAACAGCCCTTGAACGCGGCGATGCCTAGATCGCGCACGCGCTGCGCATAGCGCTCGTTTTCGTCGGTCAGGCCCGTCTGCCGCACCATCGTCGGCGTCGCCGCGAGCGTGCCGTTCTCGTTGAGCTTCAGGTTCAGCGTCGTCACGATCTGGTTCGCCCCCGGCCCCGGATCGACCTGCCGGTCGGCGCACGGCTGGATCTGCCGCGCGATCGCCTGCACGATAGAGGCGAGCGCACTCGCGTCGATCTTTGCCGCGCGTGGCGTCTGGCTGCGGCTGGTCGAGGGTTCGCTGGTCAGCCCCTTGAGAAAGTCGTTCCCCAGCCGCCCGCCACGCGGTTTCGCCGCTGTTGACTGGCTGTCCGATCCCGAGCCGCGCGCCTTGGCGGCCGCTGCGGCCTTCGCCTTCGCATCGGCCGCAGCCTTCGCCCGAGCATCGGAAGCCGCCTGTGCCTTCGCAGCGGCTGTCGCCTTGGCCTTGGCAGCGACGGCGCGCTTGGCCGCACTTTCCGCCGCCGCGGCCTTTTGTGCTGCAGCGCGTTCCTCGGCTGGATTGGGTCTCGGCTTGGGTGCGGGCTTGGGCTTCTCGACCGGCTTGGGCGCCGGCTGCGGCTTGGGCGGGGCGGGTTTCGGCTTGGGTTCGGCCTTCGGCGCAGCCTTGGGGGCCGGTTCGGGCGGCGCCGCCTTTGGCGCAGGTGCCGGCGGCGCGGGTGCGGGCTGAGGCGACGGTTCGGCCGGAGCCGGCGGCGCCGCATCGTCGGGCTCGCCCGTCTCGGGTGCGATCGACTGCGCCGGCTCTTCCACCGCTTGCGGTGCGGTCGCCTCAAGCCCGACGTCCTTGACCAGGCTCACGTCGATCGGCTGCTGCTTCAGTTTCTCCGGATTGGGCGTCGCGAGAAAGCCGACCGACAGCAGCCCGAACAGGATCAGATGTCCCGCTCCAGCAACGCCCAGCCCAATGCGTTCCGCCCGCTCCATTCGGGTCACTCGTCCCCGATCGTCACCAGCGCCACGCGGTTCAGCCCGGCGCGATTGAGCTCGCCCATCACCTTCATCACCTGGCCATAGCCGAGCACGCGATCGGCGCGCAGATACACTTGCGGCGGCTCGCCCTCACCCGCCGCGGCAGCGATCGCGTCGAGCCGCGCGGGCAGCTCGTCGGGCGCCACTTCTTCCTTGGCGACGAAGATCTTGCCGTCGGCATCGAGCGAGATTTCGGTCGGCTGCTTGTCCTGATCGAGCGGCTTGGCGCGACTGTCAGGCAGGTTCACCGGCACCCCTGCGGTTAGAAGCGGCGCGGTGACCATGAAGATGATCAGCAGCACCAGCATCACGTCGACCAGCGGCGTCACGTTGATGTCCGCCATCGGCGCGCGCCGCGCGCCGGAGCGCTGCGACGGGAGTTGCATCGCCACTAGCGCATCCTCCCCAAGCTAGCTTGGGGAGGGGGACCGCCGGCCGCAGGCCGGTGGTGGAGGGGAAACGCCACAAGCGCTCCGCTCGTATCATTCCCCCTCCACCACGCGCTGCGCGCGCGGTTCCCCTCCCCATCGAAGATGGGGAGGATGTGGAGCTCAGCCCTCACTTCTCGCGATCCAGCTGCCGCGACAGCGTCGCATGAAACCCATCCGCAAACCGGTTCAGCCGCGCCTCGATCCGGTTGATCCCATGACTGAAGCGATTGTACGCGATCACCGCCGGAATTGCCGCAAACAACCCGATCGCGGTTGCGAACAGCGCCTCGGCAATACCCGGCGCCACCACCGCAAGGCTGGTGTTCTGCGCGCTAGCGATGCTCGTGAAGCTGCGCATGATCCCCCACACCGTCCCGAACAGCCCCACGAACGGCGCCACCGAGCCGACCGTCGCCAGAATGTTCAGCCGGTCGGACAATTTGTCGATTTCCTCCGCCACTGCGGCGCCCATCGTCGTCGCCAGCCGCTCGCGCGTTCCCGCACGGTCGATCCCCACGCCCTGCGTCGATCGCCGCCACTCGGCCACACCAGCCGCGAACACCCGCGCGCTTGGCAGATCCTCGTCGGCGCGCGTCTTGTAGAAGGCGTCGACGTCCTCCGCCTTCCAGAAATCGCGCTCGAACGCCTCGGTCGCCTTCCGCGTCCGGCCCAGCTTGCGCCAGAACATGAAGATGATCGCCCAGGTCCAGATGCTCGCCGCGAGCAGCCCGAACATCACGCCCTTCACCACCCAATCGGCTTCCCAGAACAGGGCGAGCGGAGACAAGGTAGCGGCGTCGGTACTCATGAACGGATTCAAGGCCTGTCTGCCCCTTTGTCGACAAGTGCGGAAAAACGGTCGATCCAGTCACGCGGTTGCCGCCGTGGCCGCCCCGACGGCGCGACCAGCGCGGCGACAACGTCCGCTTCCGCCAGCACAAGCGCGTCGCGCATGACTCTCTGATGAATGGTGACGCTCGCCGCGCGCACCGCGGTCACCCGCGTCGCGACGATCAGCGCGTCGTCGAGCCGTGCCGGCGCGACATAACGGATCGCAAGGCTCGCGACCGCATAGGCGCCCTCGCCGGCCTCATGCGCCGCGCGCTGGTCAACGCCGGCGAGCCGCAGCATGTCCGATCGCCCGCGCTCCATGAAGCGCAGGTAATTGGCATGATAGACCACGCCCGAAAGATCGGTGTCCTTGAAATACACGCGCACCGGCAGCCGGTGCTCGACCCCGTCGAAGCGCCCCTCGATGGGCAAGTCGGCACGGCCGGTCTCCATGAAGCGCTGTTAACCGAACCGATTGCGCCGCGTAACCCCGAGAAGCGCACGGTCCGCACGGTACAAACCCCCGTCATGCCGGCCTCGTGCCGGCATCCACGGTGCCGCGCCTCCACCGTCCGCAGGAAGTGCGGCACCGTGGATGCCGGGACAGGCCCGGCATGACGAATGAAAGGGTCAGTCCTGCAACACGGACAGATCGAGCTCCAGCTTCGGCACGACCTTCGTCGTGGCCGGCGCCATCGCCTGCGCAACAGCTCGCGTTCCGACCGCCGGTAGCGGCGCGGCGGGAACCACTGCCGCTGGCGCACGAGCAACCACCGGAGCCGCACGCGCCATCACCGGGGCCGGCGCACGCGCCGCCACCGGCGCAACCATCGGCGCCATCCCCGCCGACGCCACCGCGATCACTGGACGCGGCGCCAGCATCTCGGCGAACGGCGCATCCAGCGTCGGCAGCACCGCCGCGGCATAGGCCTGGAATTCACCCGGCGCGAGCGTCTCGGTCTCGGCCAGCGTCGCCGCTGCCGCAGTGCAGAAGGCATCGCGCGCCTGCGCCTGTGAGAAGAAATTGTAGAGCCGCGTCATCGCGTCGTCGTAGCGATCCTGCCAGTCGCCCCCGCCCGCCTTGAACTCGGCTGACAGCGTCGCCTGCGCCCCCGCCAGCGTCGCCTTGTGGGCCGTCAGCATCGCATTGTAGCGCTGGATGATCGCCCCCTCCTGCGCACCGCGACACGCGAGTGCCGCCACGTTGAGCGCCGCACGTACGTGCCACACCGTCGCGGCGTTGCTGAGGCTGCGGTTGATCGGCGAGATCGGCGGCGCGACATACACCGGCACGACCGGCGCGGGCGGCGGCGGCGCGACCGCCACTTGCTTGGGCTTGGACGCACAGGCCGTCATGGCGACCAGCGCAACAACGGCAAAGACTTGCGATACGCGTGACATGGCGGCTCCGTTTTCCCCCGGCTCCCGATCACGCAGCTGTGCGCCCAGCAGGGTTAACCCGAAGTAAACCGTGCGACGAGCTGTTCAGGCCCGCCGCCCTCACTGCCCGCCCCACGCAGCGCGCGCCGCTCCTGCACCGTCAGCTGCGGCGGTAGCGGCGCGATCGTTCCCCTGGCCTCGACCCGCGCCTCGAGCGCCGCCCGCAGATCGTCGACGAGGTTCAGCGCAGCCTTGTCGGGATTCAAGGCAGCAGTGGCGATATACTCTTCGAGATCGCGATGCGCCGCAGCGAGATAAGCGAGCGGCGACACATGCCGGATGTCCGCGACGCCAAGTTCGAACAGAAACGTCGCCAGCGTCTGGAAGGCCAGCACGGATACCCCACGGTTCGGCGCCGGCCCGCCGGTCGGATGGAGAACGATCGAACCGAGATAGGGATTACGCAAGAAGCCGTCGAACTGCCGCGCTCGTGACTTCAGCACCGGGAGAAACGGCGTGCGCGCCTGGTCGCGGCGGTTCAGCAGGATCGCGTGGCCCAGCACCCCGCGACCGAACAGCTCGACCCCGTGGCAGGCCGATCCTTCCGCGAAGATCAGCACCTTCGCATGCGCGTAATGCGCGAATTGCTCGGCCAGCGGCAGCGATTGGGCATGCAGGTTATGGAAGCCCGACGCGGCGAGCGCCTCCTCCAGCACCTGCTCGCCAAGGATCCCCGATCGATAGCCGAGCCCCGAACGCGATACATAGACTTTCTCGGGATAGCGGCGGGCATCGGGATCGATCCGCAAGGGGCAGTGATCGCGTAGCTGATCGAGATACCATTCCTTGGGCCCCGCGCCGAGGTCGGAACCCGCCTCGACGATCAGCAGCTCCTCGACGATTGCGTCGGTGCCGATGACGGTGCAGTTCGACGCATCGATGCCGAACAGCGCGAGGATAGTGCGGCAGACACTGGGCAACCCCGTAAAGTCGGAAGCATTGCCGCGAGGCGCGACGATCAGCCAGCGCGGATTGGGCTCGATCTGGCGGGTCGGCACGATACGGTGGATCGTCTCGGCCATGACATGCCCGAAATGCCCGAAGGACACGCCAAGATAAGCATAGGCACCGTTCAGCCTGACCGGATCGACGAGGCCAGGCGTGAAGATATCGACCGGAACGCGCCGCCGCGTGTGCCGCAACAGCCGCGCGCCGGGACGGTCGCCCAACACTGGCCCGCCCAGTATCTGCCCCGGCGGACGCGCGGTCGCCTGAACGCGCGCGTTACGGATTCGCCGCGAATACGGCCCTTTGCCCAGCATTTGGTCCCCCGCGCACTCACCATTATATCGGCGGTTGCGCTGGTATAGGCGCGGTAATACGCGTTGCGAAAGGCCGGCGCGTACACGCGGCGGGGCGCACCATCCGCCGGCGGCTACGGGATGAAGCCGCAGTTCAGCAGCGTCACCCCGCCCGCGCCTCCAGCGCCGTCGCGGCCTCCGCCATCAGCGTCGCGATAATGTCGGCGATCGGCTCTTCCTTCGTCACCATCCCCACCGACTGCCCGGCCATCACGCTGCCATGTTCGACATCGCCGTCGATCACCGCGCGGCGCAGCGCACCCGCCCAATAATGTTCGATCGCAAGCTGCGCCTCGGCCATCGCCACAGCGCCCTCATCGAGCGACAGCGCCACTTCGCGCTGCTTGGCGGTGAACAGCTCGCCGCCGGCATTCTTCAGCGCGCGCACCGGGATCACCGGCAGCCGCGGATCGAGCTGCACGCTCGCCACCGCATCGCGCGCTGACGCGCGGATGAACGCCTGCTTAAACTTGGGATGCGCGATCGACTCGGTCGCGCATACGAAGCGCGTGCCGAGCTGCACCCCCGCCGCGCCCATGTCGAGATGGCCCGCGATGGCCTCGCCGCGCCCGATACCGCCGGCGATGAACACCGGCACTTGGGTAGCGATTACCGGCAGGATCTCCTGCGCCAGCACGCTGGTCGAGACCGGCCCGATATGCCCGCCCGCTTCCGATCCCTCGATCACCAGCGCATCGACGCCCGATCGGATCAGCTTCTTCGCCAGCGCCAGCGTCGGCGCAAAGCAGATCACCTTGGCGCCAGAAGCCTTGATCGCCTCGAGCGACCCCTTCGGCGGCAGCCCGCCAGCGAGCACGACATGCCCGACGCCGTGCTTCGCGCACACCTCGATCAACGCCATCAGATCGGGATGCATTGTGATCAAATTCACGCCGAACGGCTTGTCCGTCAGCGCCTTCGTCGCGGTGATCTCGGCGTCGAGCAGCGCCACCGTCATCGCCCCGCAGGCGATCACGCCGAAGCCGCCCGCGTTGGACATCGCCGCGACGAGGTTGCGCTCGCTCACCCAGCTCATCGCCCCGGCCATGATCGCGACCTCGCTGCCTAGGAACGCCGCGCCGCGTTCCATGCGGCGGGCAAGGCGGGCAGAGCCGGTTGTGGAGGAACTCGGGCGCTCGATCAGGGTATCGGTCATGCTCGCGCGCTACACCGGCGCGGCGGCGGAGACAATTATGCGGCAACGATCGACCGAGCTGACCATCGCCACGCCCGGCCAGGGCCTGCACGAATTCACCCGCGAGGTCGTCGCGTGGGTCGCGGCCAGCGGCATCACCGAGGGCTTGCTGACGCTCTTCCTGCGCCACACCTCCGCCTCGCTGCTGATCCAAGAAAACGCCGCCCCCGCCGCCCGCCGCGACATGGAACGCTATTTCGCCGCGATCGCCCCCGAGTCCCGCACTTACGAACATGACGACGAAGGCCCCGACGACATGCCCGCGCACCTGCGCGCCGCACTCACCGCGACCAGCCTCTCGATCCCGGTTGCGCAAGGTCGCCCGGTGCTCGGCACCTGGCAGGGCATCTACCTCTTCGAACACCGCCGCGCGCCGCACCGCCGGCAGGTCGCACTTCATCTGATCGGGGAGTAACGCCCTGCCATCGCCCCCACCCGTCATCCCGGCCTTGAGCCGGGATCCCGCTGCCTAGCCCTACAGCGAGAAGAAGAAGCTGGACCCCGGCTCAAGGCCGGGGTGACGGACGTGGCTGTCCTACAAAGCCCATCCCATGCCAAAACTCCGCCCAGCAACGGAGGGCCACCACGAATGTTGAGACAACCCCGCCAGAGCCTCAACTTCCTCAACATTCGCGCCAACGGCCAACGCAGAATCAAAGACTTGCCGCCCTCAGGCCGCCTCCTCCGCATCCAGCCCATAGGCCGTATGCAGCACGCGCACCGCCAGTTCGGTCTCGTCCTCGTGGATCAGCACGCTCACCTTGATCTCGCTCGTCGAGATGGCGAGGATATTGATCCCGCGCGCACCCAGGGTGGAGAACATCGTGCTGGCGACGCCCGCATGGCTGCGCATCCCCACACCAACAACCGAGATCTTCGCCACGCGCGTATCATGCACCAGCTCGCCGAAGCCGATCGCGCCACGCGCCTGGTTCAGCGCCTCGATCGACCGCGCCAGGTCAGCCGCCGGCACGGTGAACGTCACATCGGTCGACGCCGATCCGTGCGCGATATTCTGGATGATCATGTCGACGTTGATGTTCGCCGCGGCCAGCGGCTCGAAGATCGCCGACACCGAACCCGGCTTGTCGGGCACGGCGGTCAGCGTGATCTTCGCCTCATTCTTGTCGTGCGCGATCCCGGTGATCAGCTGGCGTTCCACGTCTGTAACCTCCTCTTCGCCGACGATCATCGTGCCGGGCAATGTATCCGCCATCGGTGCGTCCTCGCCGGTGAACGACGACAGCACCTGAACGCGCACCTGTTCCTTCATCGCGAGCCCAACCGAGCGTGTCTGCAGCACTTTGGCGCCCACGCTGGCGAGCTCGAGCATCTCCTCGTACGTCACCTTGGCGAGCTTGCGCGCGCGCGGCACAATGCGCGGGTCGGTCGTATAGACGCCGTCGACATCGGTGTAGATGTCGCACCGGTCCGCCTTGATCGCCGCCGCCACCGCCACCGCCGACGTATCCGATCCACCACGCCCCAGCGTTGTCACCCGTCCGGCATGCACGCCCTGGAACCCCGGGATGACCGCTACTTCGCCCGCGCCCATGCTGGCGAGCAGCGCCTCGGTGCCGACCGTCCCGATCCGTGCGGTCGCGAAGGCGTCGGACGTGTCGATCGGCAATTGCCAGCCGAGCCACGACCGCGCCGGAACGCTGATCGCCTGCAGCGCGATCGCCAGCAGCCCGCTGGTGATCTGTTCGCCCGCCGAGACGACCACGTCATATTCGCACGGATCGTACAGCGCACTCGCTTCGCGGCAGAAACCGACCAGCCGGTCGGTCTCCCCGGCCATCGCCGAAACGACCACCGCGACTTGGTTTCCCGCCGCGACCTCGCGCTTCACCCGGCCCGCGACCGCGCGAATGCGCTCGATCCCCGCCATCGAGGTACCGCCGAATTTCATCACGATGCGGGCCACTAGTGCAGGCTTTCCGGTGCTTGGGAGAAACAGGCGCGCCTGATAGGAGGGGGTCATGTCTGACGCAACCGTAACAACCGATACCGCCCACCCCAGCATCGTTGCCCGCGAGGCGGCGCATTTCGGCACCATGGCCAAGGACTGGTGGGATCCCTGCGGATCGTCGGCAATGCTCCACCGGCTCAATCCGGTGCGGCTGCGCTACATCCGCGAACAGACCGACCGGCACTGGGGTGTCGATCCAGCGAGCTTCACCCCGCTGGCCGGCAAACGCGCGCTCGACGTCGGCTGCGGCGCTGGCCTCCTCGCCGAACCGCTGAAGCGGCTCGGCGCGAGCGTCACCGCGATCGACGCCGCCGCCGAAAACATCGCCGTCGCCCGCGACCATGCGGCTGCCGGCGGCCTCGTGATCGATTATCGGGCCGGCGGGATCGAAGCGGTCGCCGGCGAAACATTCGATCTCGTCACCTGCCTCGAAGTGATCGAGCACGTCGCCAACCCCGTCGCGTTCGTCACTGGCCTGGCCGGTGCGCTCGCCGATGGCGGCCTGCTGATCCTTTCCACCCCGAACCGCACTCCGGTTTCGCGGCTGGCGATGATCACGCTCGCCGAAGGCACCGGCCGCATCCCGCGCGGCACGCACGATTGGAACCGCTTCATCACCCCCGACGAACTCGCAACGATGCTGACGAACGCCGGCCTCACGGTGCGCGACACGCGCGGGATCACCTTCTCGCCTACCACTGGCTTTGCGCTGTCGTCATCGCTGGCGCTGAACCATCTGGTCACCGCAACGCGCGCCTAACTTCCCTCGTCGGCGGACTTGCCACCCACCCGGAACCGCGCTTCATACCGCACAATTGTTCCGGAGACCTCGATGCGCATCCTCCCCTTGCTCCTCGCCTGCACCACCCTCGCCGCCCCCGCGCTCGCCCAGCAACAGCCCAACGCCACCCCCGTCGACGGCCCCACCCGCACCTTCACCGGCAGCGATCTGTTCGGCCTCTCGATCGCTGCCGATCCGCAGATCAGCCCCGACGGCCGCACCATCGTCTACGTCCGTCGCACTGGCGACGTGATGAGTGATCGAATGCAATCCTCGCTCTGGCTGATCGACGTCGCTACGGGCCGCCAGTCTCCCTTCGCCATCAGCGGCGGCAGCCCGCGCTGGTCCCCCGACGGCAGCCGCATCGCCTATGTCGCCAGCGACGGCGATCGATCGCAACTGTTCGTCCGCTGGATTGCCACCGGCGCCAGCTCACGCGTCACAAGCCTGCCCGGCGATCCCAACAGCCTCGCCTGGTCGCCCGACGGCAAGCGCCTCGCCTATATCGCCACCGTCGCCGGCGAGCCGACCGCGCTCGGCAAGGCGCCCGCCAAGCCCGAGGGCGCAAAATGGGCCGAGCCGCTCGAGGTGATCGACCGCGTCACCTATCGCAACGACGGCCCCGGCTATCGCAAGCCCGGCTACGATCACTTGTTCGTCGTCGCAGCGGACGGCGGCGCCGCGCAGCAATTGACCTTCGGCAGGTTCGACGACGGCGGCCCGCTGTCGTGGAGCCAGGACGGCCGCACAATCCTCTTCTCGGCGATCCGCGGCGCCGACGCCGAACGCCAGGTAATGAACTCCGAAGTCATCGCGGTCGACGCCAATAGCGGCGCGATGCGCACGCTCACCAGCCGCGACGGCCCCGACGGCGCGCCGCGCTTCTCCGCCGACGGCAGCAAGGTCGCGTGGATCGGCTTCGACGATAAACGCCGCAGCTATGAAAACGCGCAGCTCTATGTCGGCGGCCCCGACGCTGCTGCCCCTCGCTCGCTCACGGCCACGCTCGATCGCTCGGTAGAGGATGCGCAATGGGCCGCGGATGGCCGCGCGCTCTACGCAAGCTACGACGACCAGGGCACGCGCAAGATCGCCCGCATCGGCCTCGACGGCCGGATGACGACGATCGCCGACAATGTCACTGGTGGCGGGCTCGATCGCCCGTACGCCGGCGGCGACTTCTCGGTCTCGCGCGGCGGCACCGTCGCCTACACCGGAGGTGACGCCAGCGCCCCGGCGGACGTGTGGGTAACGAGCGGCGGCACGCCGCGTCGCCTCACCAACCTCAACGAAGTGCTGACCGCCTCCAAGGCGCTCGCCCCGGTGCGCAAGATTGCCGTCACCGCCCCCGATGGCCGCCCGATCGACGCGTGGATCGCCACCCCGCCGGGGATGCAGCCGGGCACCCGCGTACCGCTGATCCTCGAAATCCACGGTGGTCCCAACGCCGCCTATGGCCCCACCTTCGCCACCGACGTGCAGCTATACGCCGCCGCCGGCTATGCCGTTCTGTGGACGAACCCGCGCGGCTCGACATCGTATGGTGCCGAGTTCGCCAACCTCATCGACAAGAATTATCCCAGCGCCGACTATGACGACCTGATCGCAGCGGTCGACGCCGCGATCGCCGACGGCACGGCCGATCCGAACAATCTGTTCGTCACCGGCGGCTCGGGCGGCGGCGTGCTGACCGCGTGGATCGTCGGCAAGACCAGCCGCTTCAAGGCCGCCGCGACGCAAAAGCCGGTGATCAACTGGATCAGCGAGGCGCTGACGATGGACAATACGCTGTTCACGTCGCGCTACTGGTTCAGCAAGCTGCCGTGGGAAGATCCGATGAGCTATTGGAACCGCTCGCCGCTCAGCCTCGTCGGCAACGTCAAGACGCCGACGCTCGTGGTGGTCGGCAGCGAGGATTATCGCACCCCCGTCAGCGAGAGCGAACAATATTATGCCGCGCTCCAGATCGCCGGCGTCCCCACCGCGCTCGTCAAGGTGCCCGGCGCCAGCCACGGCGGCTTCACCAGCCGCCCCTCGCAATCCGCCGCCAAGGCCAGCGCGATCCTTGCCTGGTTCGATCGATATCGCGGGAAGCCAGCCTCGCCAGCCGGTAACTAATCGTTATAGGTCGGGATCGAAACGGACCGACCATTTACGCAATGTTGGTATCCGCGCCTCTACAGGCTTTGGCATGCGCGGGTACGACACGGGATGGTTCTGGGCGTTGGTGGCTGCCATTGTTGCGCTCTGCGCGGTCGTGACCCCAGCCACGGCGCAGACCGGACTGGTTGGCCAGCCGGTTTCCGTTTGCGTCGCGCGCGTCCAGCCGGGTGACACGCCCGCCGCGATGCTGCGCGCCACAGACCGGTTCGATTGCGCGATGCGCCAGACCGATCACGGCCCCGGCGATTACTGGGTCCGCTCCGCCCCGCTCGCCGCGTCCGGCACAACCTTGCTGCGGACCGCCAGCCTCTGGCAGCACCGCGCAAGTCTCTGGACCGTCTATGCCGACGGCCATGTCGCGCGGCGCAGCTACGATGGGCGCGCGCTAGCCAACACGATCCAACTTGGCGCGATCGCTGAGATGCCGCTCGAGTCCCGCGCCGCGCCGGTCACGCGCCTGCTGTGGCGGATCGACGGCGCCGCAAACCTGCGCGGGATCGTCGTCGCCCCGCGGCTCGCGACCCCGGAACAAAGCACGCGCGCGAATCTCATCCTCGCTGGCCTATACGGCGCGTTCGGCGGGCTGTGCGTCGCGTTGTTCGTCTATAACCTCGCGCTTTGGGCCGCGCAGCGGCACCGCTTCCAGCTCGCCTATTGCGCCATGCTGATCGCGCTTGGCACCTATGCCTTTTCGTCGTCCGGCGCACTGGCCTGGGTGTGGCCGATGCTGCCAAACAACGATCGGTTGCGGATCAACTATCTCACGCTTGCCGCCTCGGCGGTTAGCGCCCTCGTATTTGCACGCACCTTCTTCGAGGCGCGCGTGTTCCACGGCTGGCTGACCCATCTCATCAGCATCGTCGCCACGCTTGTGATGGGAAGTGCGATCTTCCTCGTTCTCGCGGCGGGCTGGCAGATCGTGCTGCTCGATCGGCTTTACGCCGGCAGCTTCCTTCTCGTTGCACTCGTCAGCGGGCCGATCCTCTGGCAGGCATGGCGGCGGCGTAGCGACTTCCTGTGGCTCTTCGCAGGAGCGTGGGCGCTGCCGATCCTCGTCGCCGTGATGCGCGTGGCAGGCAACTTCAACTATCTCGCGTGGAGCTTCCTGCTCGACAATTCGACGCTCGTCGCAATGACGGTGGAGGCGCTGCTGTCGAGCCTGGCGATCGCCTACCGCACACGACTGATCGCGCGCGAGCGGGATGTGGCGCTGGAGCAGGGCAGCGCCGCGCAACAACTCGCCGATCGTGACCCGTTGACCGGCCTTCTCAACCGTCGCGCTTTCCTGCGCGATGCCATCGGGCGTGCGGGGGATCAGCAATTGCTGATCGTCGATCTCGATCACTTCAAGGCGGTGAACGAAACGCTCGGGCATGACGGCGGAGATGAAGTGCTCCGCCGCGTCGCACGCGTGCTGCGGCGTTGCGGGACGAGCGGCGCGCTGCTTGCGCGGATCGGCGGCGAGGAATTCGCGCTGCTCGCCCACACCACAAATCCGATCGCGATCGATCAGGTGCTCGATCTGATCCGTGCCGAGCGTATGCCGTTCGACCTTCGCGTCACTGCCTCGCTCGGCGCTGCCACCGGGCTGCTGGCCACTGAGCGAGATTGGGAGCGACTATACCACGACGCCGATCAGGCGCTGTTCGCCGCGAAGGCCGCGGGGCGCGATCGGGCGCGAACCACCGACGATGCCGTACTGGCTGCCTGATTGCGGCGGACCTCGAAAAGCGCTAGGCGCCAGGCATGGAAAAGCGCCGTCAGATCGCCCTCGCCGTTGGTGTGCTCTCGCTCGCGGCGATCGCCTCCGATCCGCCCAGCGCCGACATCCAGATCATGACTCATCGCATCGGCGATGCTTCGCCTGCGCGCTTCCAGATGGCGGCCGATCTCGGCCTCGCCAGTGCCTCGATTCTGGTGACTTGGACCGCCGATCGCCTGACCCGGTAAGGCCCCCGCTTTTCCGTTTCGTGCCCTGATCCTTGACCCCTCCCGCTTCGCTCGGCCATAGCGCGCTGATGGAAACGCCCGTCGAAAGCCTGACGTTCGAAGCCGCACTCAAGGAGCTCGAGACGATCGTCGCGCGCCTCGAGTCCGGCGAAACCCCGCTGCAGGACGCGATCGACCTGTATGAGCGCGGCAACGTGCTCCGCGCGCGTTGTGCCGATCGGCTCGATGCCGCGCAGGCCCGGATCGAGGCGATCCGGATCGATGCGGAAGGCCGCGCGACCACCACGCCCTTCGCCGCGGCATGAGCCCGTCCCCCGCGCTTGAGGCGGCCCTGGCCGAAGCCGCGCAGGAAATCGACGCGCGCTTCGACGCGTTACTTGCCGTGCCGGACGATCCCCGTGCCGGCCTCTACCGCGCGATGCGCCACGCCGCGATCGACGGTGGCAAGCGCCTTCGCCCGCTGCTCGTGTTCGCCACAGCCAAATTGTTCGCCTGCGATCGGGATTGTGCCGCCCGCGTCGCGGTCGCGCTTGAGGCGATCCACGTCTATTCGCTGATCCACGACGATCTGCCCGCGATGGACAATGACGATCTGCGTCGCGGCCGACCTACCGTCCACAAGGCCTTTGACGAAGCAACCGCAATCCTTGCCGGCGATTGTCTGCACGCTCTGGCGTTCGAGGTACTCGCCGATCCCGCGACGCATCCTGATCCGTTCGTCCGCGCCGAGCTGGTGCTCGATCTCGCCCGCGCCGCTGGGCCGTCGGGCATGGCCGGCGGGCAGATGATGGATCTCGAAGCCGAACGCACGACCTTCGATCTGGTCACCGTCACGCGGCTGCAGGCGATGAAGACCGGCGCGCTGATCGCCGCCGCGGTCGAGGCCGGCGCGATTCTTGGCCGCGTGCCGCCGGAAGGTCGGATCCGCCTTCGCGGATACGCCCGCGATCTCGGGCTCGCTTTCCAGATCGTCGACGATCTGCTCGACGTAGAGGGCGACGAAGCGCTAGCCGGCAAGAAGCTGCGCAAGGACGCGGGCGCCGGCAAGGAAACCTTCGTCTCGCTGCTGGGGGTAGAGCCGGCGCGCGAACGCAGCCGATTGCTCGTCGACCAGGCGATTGAACACTTGCGCAACTACGGCCCGGAAGCCGATCTACTCCGCGACATCGCCCGTTTCGTGCTTTCGAGGGATCACTGATCATGACCACGCGTATCGGTGTTTATCCCGGGACCTTCGATCCGATCACGCTCGGGCACATGGACATCATTCGCCGTGGCGCAAAGCTCGTCGATCAGCTGGTGATTGGCGTCACCACCAACCCCTCGAAGAACCCGATGTTTACCGTCGAGGAGCGGATGGCGATGGTCGAACGCGAGTGCGCGACGCTTGATTCCGACATCCGCGTCGTCAGCTTCGACCTGCTGCTGATGGATTTCGCCGAGCGCGAAGGCGCCAACATGATCGTGCGCGGCCTGCGGGCCGTCGCCGACTTCGAATACGAATATCAGATGGCCGGTATGAACCAGCAGCTTAACGATAAGATCGAGACGGTGTTCCTGATGGCCGACGTAGCGCTCCAGCCGATCGCCAGTAAGCTGGTCAAGGAAATCGCCATGTTCAACGGCGAGATCGGCAAGTTCGTGACGCCGTCGGTGCGCGAGGAAGTCATTGCCCGCGTAGCAGCGACTGGCCGGCGCGGGGGCTAAGCACCCGCTTCGCGGTTCAGATTGGCGCAAGCCGCGATCTGGTCTACGAGCCCCGGAAACACGAACCGGTTGGGATGACGATGCGTTTTGTTGGAATGATCGCGATGCTCGGCGCCACGTTGCTCGCCGGCCCGGCTCTCGCCAAGGACAAGACCCCCGATCCGGCGGCGAAACCGGCAGCGCGCTTCACCCCGCCGCCGACCAACGATCTCGAGAACACCTGGCTGCTCGATCTGTCGACCGGCGGGCGCGTCTCGATCTGGCTCCGGCCCGACGTTGCACCCGATACGGTACGGCGCGTGAAGAACCTGACGCGGCGCAAATTCTATGACGGGCTCACCTTCCATCGCGTGATCGATGGCTTCATGGCGCAGGGCGGCGATCCCAAGGGCGACGGCAGCGGCGGCTCCGAGCTGCCTGACGTGAAGGCCGAGTTCAACTATCTTCCGCACGTCCGCGGCTCGGTCGCCTTCGCGCGTGCCGATGCGGAGAACAGCGCTAACAGCCAGTTTTACATCGTCTTTCAGCCGCGCCTCAGCCTCGATGGCAAATACACCGTATTCGGCCGCGTGCTGCAGGGCATGCAATATGTCGACGGCATTGAACGCGGCGAGCCGCCAACCAACCCGACCCGCATCCTCCACGCCTACATCGCCGCGGACAATCCCCCGCCCTACCAGGCCGCCCCCACCACCCCGCCCCCGACGCTCGGCGCGCCAGTGACGCTGCCGGGTACGACGCCGGCGAAGGCACCGAAGCCGCGCGGCTAAATCGCCTGCTTGCGCCGTCATCCCGGACTTGATCCGGGATCCCGCTTCTTCTCCAAGGCGCGAAGCAGACCCGACGACACAATCCGCTCGGACGCGCGACACCGTCGATTTTTCGATCAGTCCGCCACTCAGGCCGCAGCGGTAGCGCGCCCCGCCAACACCCGCTCGACCACCGGCAGCATGTGCGCGACGACCGCCGCGATCGCGCGTGCATTGGGATGAACGCGATCGATCAGCACCATGTCAGGATGGCCGAGCACGCCTGCGGGGAAGAAAGCGCAGGTCGCCACACCATGCCGCTGCGCGACCTCCTCGTGGATGCCGACATGCCCCGCCGCGCGTTGCATCAGGAACGCCGGCGGCGTAACCGTCGCTAGCAGCACGGGAATGCCGCAGCGGCCGAACTCGATCAGGATCGCATCGAGGTTCGCGCGCGTGTGCTGAGGCGAAAGCCCGCGCCACAGGTCGTTGGGGCCGATCTGCACGACCGCCAGCGCCGGGCACACCGCCAGCCCGCTCAACAACCGCGGTAAGCGCCGCACCGCATCGCCGGTCGTGTCCCCCGACACGCCCCAGTTCAGCACCGTCGCCTGCGGACGGCGCGCCCGCAGCGCGCGCTGCAGCTGCGCGGGGAAACTGTCGGCAGCCGCCAAGCCGAAGCCGGCGACCAGACTGTCCCCGAACGCGAGGATCGTGGGATCGGTCATGAGCAACTCGAGATAGGAAGCCGCCACTAGATGTCACGCTAGCATCCACCGCGAGGTCATGATCGAAACGACGCCGGTAAGCCGATCCATGGTATGCCGCCTGCGCAGATACCCCCCACGCCGCGCCGATAACTTATGCGGCGAGCCGATCGGCTGCAGCGCATGTCACCGCAGTCGGTCGATCGGCACCAGCATCCGCTCGTCGAGGAACGCCGTGATGCCGTAAACCTCCGCGAGCAGCTCAGGCGTCAGCACCGCGGCGGGCGCACCGTCCGCGACGAGTGCGCCATCCGCCAGCACCAGCACGCGATCGCAAAACCGCGCCGCCAGTGTCAGGTCGTGCAGCACCGCGATCACCAGTCCGCCCGCATCCGCCTCGGCGCGCAGCAGCTCCATCCCCTCGATCTGATGCGCCGGATCGAGGCTGGCCAGCGGCTCGTCCGCCACCAGCGCCGGCGCCTCGACCGCCAGCGCCCGCGCGAGCAGCACCCGCGCCCGCTCACCGCCCGACAATTCAGTCGCGGTCCGGGTCGCCAGCTGTGTCACGTCGGCTCGCGCCATCGCCCGCGCGATGGCAGCACGATCCGCGTCACTCATCCGCGAGAACGGCGCGAGGTGCGGCAACCGCCCGAGCGCCACCAGTCGCTCGACGCTTACCGGCCAATGCAGCACTTGCCCTTGCGGCAGATACGCGATCCGCCGCGCCACCGCCGCCCGCGGCATCGTCGCCCGATCGATCCCGTCGATCCGCACGATCCCGTCGTGCGGCAGCAGCCCGAGCAGCGCGCGCACTAGGCTCGACTTGCCTGCCCCGTTCGGCCCCAGAATACCGATCAATTGCCCTCGCTCGAGCAACGCGGAGACATCTCGCACCACCGAGCGACCCCCCAATTTTACCCCGATATTCTCCAGCGCGATGCTCACCACAACCGCCGCTCCCGCATCAGATGCACCAGGAACACCGGCACGCCCAGGAACGCGGTGACGACGCCCAGCTTGAGCTCGCTGCTCGCCGGGATCACGCGCACCGCGACATCCGCCAGGGTCAGCAGCGCCGCCCCCGCCAGCGCGCTCGGCCACAGCACCGCACTAGGGCTGCGGTCGGTCAGCGGACGCACGAGATGCGGCACGATCAGCCCGACGAACCCGATCGCCCCCGACACCGCCACCGCTCCCCCAACGCCGATCGCCACGCCCAGCAGCATCCGCGCCCGCACCGCACCCAGATTTACCCCGAGTGCCGCCGCGCCATCCTCACCCATCGTCAGCGCATCCAGCGCCCGCCCCTGCCCGGCCAGCAGCAGCGTGCCGACCACGACGCACGGTAGCGCCAGCCCGACATGGTCGAACGATCGATCCTCCAAGCTGCCGAGCAGCCACGTCGTGATCTCCATCGCCGCAAATGGGTTCGGCGACAGGTTCAGCGCCAGGCTGATCCCAGCCCCGGCCAGCGTAGACACCGCGATCCCCGCCAGGATCAGCGTCAACGCACTCTCCGATCGCCTCGCCAGCACGAACAGCATCGTCAAAGCCACCAGCGCTCCGACGATCGACAGCAGCGGCAACGCCACCGGATTCCAGCTCGCCAGTCCGAAATACAGCGCCACCACCGCCCCCAACGCCGCGCCGTTCGAGGCGCCCAGCACCGACGGTTCGGCCAGCGGGTTGCGCAGATATCCCTGCAGCGCCGCACCGCCGAGGCCCAGCATCGCCCCCACCGCCAGCCCGAGGATCACGCGCGGCAGCCGCAGTTCGATAACGATCGTTCGCTCGACCGGATCGCCCCACCCGCCCAAGGCCGCCACCACCCGGCCCGGCGGGATCCATGTGCTGCCGATCGCAACGCCCAGCAGCGCCGCCACGACGATCAGCACGATCAGCAGCGGCCAGAGCCAGTGGCGGATGACGAACACCGTCTAGCGCCGCCGCCACGAGACGGGCAAAGGATCGCGATGCGCCTGCTCATGCTCGCCCCGATGCTCGCCCTGCTCGGCGCCACTGCGCCCGCGAAGCCGCAACGTATCGTGTCGTTGAACCTGTGCGCCGACCAATATATCATGGCGTTGGCCGATCGTGGCCAGATCGCCGCGCTCAGCCGTAACGCGCGCGATCCCGGCATGTCGGCGGACGCCGTCAAGGCACGCGCTTACCCCGTCACGCGTGGCGCGGCGGAGGACGTGCTGGCGCTCCGTCCCGACCTGATCGTCGCTGCGCCCGGCCGGGTGCAAGCGACGATGGCGCAGCTCCGCGGTCGCCGCATCGCGATGCTCGATGTCGCCTCCGCCGATCGCTACGCCGATATCGTCAGCCAGATCCGCGACGTAGCACGCGCGATCGGCCACCCTGCCCGCGGCGAGGCACTCATCGCCCGCATGAACGCCGGCATGGCCACCATTCCGAACGACGCCGGCCGCGGCAAGATAGCCGCTTATTATCAGCGCCGCGGCTATCTCACCGGCACCGGCACATTGGTCGACGAACTCCTCCGCCGCGTCGGCCTGCGTAATCTCGCGACCCGGCTCGGCAAACCGCCGCTCGCCCGCGTCGGCCTCGAAGAACTCGTCCGCGCCCGCCCGGACTATCTCGTCGTCGAGAGCGAGACCGACCGGATCGCCGATCAGGGCACCGAAATGCTCCACCACCCGCTGCTGGCCAAGATCCCGCGCGTCCGCTTGCCCCAAGCGTGGACGGTTTGCGGCGGCCCGGCGTACGTCCGCGCCGCGCGATCGATCGCGGCGCAGATTTCCTGAGGCCGCGGCAGCCATCAGAACCGCGCCCGTACGCCGCCGTACGCCGCACGCCCCGGCGCCACGAAGCTGAAGATCTCCTCATACCGCTCGTCGGTCACATTCTCGACCCGCCCGAACACTGAGAGACTATCCGAAACTTTGTACTCTGCGTTCAGGTTCACCAGAACGAACTCCGGCAACGACACGATAGGTGACGTCACATAGGTCGGATCGGTGAAGGTGATGTCCGTCCGCCGCCCATTGTACCGCACCGTCAGCGTCCCCGAGAGACGCTCGTTGGTGCTGAACACCGTCGTGTTGAGGCTCGCGATATGCTTAGGCCGGCGCACTTCCTCGATCCCGTTCTCGCGCGCCTTCAGATAGGTATAGGCCAGGTCGAACTTGATCTGCGGGATCGGCCGCGCCGACACGAACGCCTCGACGCCATGCTGCGTCGATCGCGTGGTGCGGTTCGCCGGCGTCGCGACGAAGGTGGGCGCCGGATAGGTCGTGAAGACCTCGTCCTCGAGCCGGCTGTCGAAATAGGTTACGCCGATCGTCGCTTTCCCACCGGCGATTTCCTGGTCCGCCCCGGCCTCCCAACCCTTCGACTTCTCGGGCTTCAAGTCCGGATTGCCGATATAGCGGCCGTCCGAAAAACCGAAGAGCTCGAAATACCCCGGGTTCTTCACCCCCGTGCCATAGGCGCCTCGCACGCGCAGCCCGAACGGCAAGCGATATCCGGCCTGCGCACGCCACGTCGTCACATCGTCGAAGCGGTTGTTCTGGTCGCGCCGGATGCTCGCGCCGGCGGAGAAGGCGTCATCGACGGTCAGCTCATACTGCCCGACAAAACCCCAATTGTCGGTCGAGCGACGCCCGCGGAAGAACGGGAAGCTCGGCGATTGCGGGGTCGTGTTCTGGAATTCCTCGCGCTCGAAATCGACCGCCCCCGTCACGCGGTTGACCACGCGCTCGCTGCCGAAGCGGAACGAGCTCTCGAACGTCCCCTTGTAGCGCCGCCCCTTGTCGCCCGAGCTGGTGCCGGTGCGCGTGAGGTTCTCGCGCGTGGTATCGGCGATCTGCCCGGTCAGCGCATTGGTCCAGCGACCATCCGCGAGCGCCAGCTCGGCGCGCGCGAGGCCGTAGAACGCTTCGTTGCGATACTGCACCCCGGGGCTGTCGACCGTGGTGCCAAACACCGGACTGCTGCCGCGGTTCTCGGAGTTGTTGGTCAGCGCGTCGGTATAGCTGTAGCGGCCGACGCCGGTCAGCTTGAAGATGTCGGACGGCCGCCACGTCACCTTGGCGCTTGCCCCGATGCTGGTGGCTCCCACGTCACGCGTGCCGCCGCGCGCCGTAGGCGTCCCATCGGTGCGGTACACCGAACCCGACAGTGCATAATCCACCGTCTCGCCAGCGCCCGCCGCACGCGCGCCGCCCGTCACCGTCCCGAACGATCCGCCTTCGACCCGCGCCGAGAAGCCCGGCGCTTCGCGCCCGGTCAGTGTGATGTACTGGATAACGCCGCCTATCGCGTCCGACCCGTACAGCGACGATTGCTGCCCGCGCAGCACCTCGATTTTCGCCGCCTCGTCGTTGATCAGCGTACCGAAATCGAACTCGCCCTGATACGGGTCCGACACTTCGATCCCGTCGATCAGGACGAGTACGTGGTTCGCCTCGGAACCACGGATGCGCACCTGCGTCGATCCGCCGACCCCGCCGGTGCGGCTCACGGCAAGCCCCGGCACGTCGCGCAGCACGTCGGAAACGATCCGCGTCTGGCGCTCGGCAAGATCGCCGGCGCTGATCAGCGTCACCGATGCCGGCAGGTTGCGCACCTCGACCGCCTCGCCCGAGCGCGATCCAGTGACGACGATGTCGTTCCCCGCTTCGTCGGTGGTGGGCAGCGTCGGATTGCTTTGTGCGAACGCCGGCAGCGCGGCACAAAGGGCGAGCAGCGATACGAATGTCTTGGTCATGTTGTCTTCCCCCGCGTCGATCGATGAGACGCGGCGGGGCCGTCCGCGCGAGCGGACGCCGACACATGGCGAGGGCGAGCGCGGTGCCCGAGCGACCATGCGCCGACCACGGCCCCGAAGCCGCGCAGCGTCCGGGCACCGGCAAAGTGAAACTTCGCCGCCACCCGTTGTCGCTCGAACGGAAAAATCCCTCCGTGCCCCGGCCATCCCCTGGACCAGAACAATGAGCGACAGCGCCGGCAGGTCTCCTGGCTCGCGGGTCATCGCTCGATGCACGCCTTCCCAGGTCGCCCCAGTGGCTGGCCGGACATGACGTCCGGCGCATGTGCATCTCGCTCACCGCTTACAGTTGCAGGGACAGCCGCGGAATTGAGGGGCAAGCCCCTCGCACCGCATTCCCGTTTTCAGCCCCTCTCGGGGCACCGGCGCGATCTTTGAAACCAGATTGAACCCAGCTCCGGCGCCGCCTTTATGACAAAGCGGCGCGCGCGCAAACCGCAAATATCACGGCCACCGGACCCGTTCCACCGGCCGACCGTTCCCCCTCCGCAACAACGGTACTCCCCCGACACAAAGGAACGGATCGGATGGACGCAGCGGACGTCTTCACGAAGCTCTCGATCGAACTCAAGCCCAACCCCTCGCGCACCGTCATCCGCCCCTTCAGCTTCGGCTATCCGGAGCCGTTTTCGGAAGGGCGCACCCCGCGGATGAAGCAAGTGGCGCAGCGCGTCCTGGCGCTCGACCCGGCGCTGCGCGAACGGATGCGCAGCCTGCTGAACATCCCGATGCACGAACGCCACGAGAATGCCGACGCGACTTTCCTGCGTCGCTTCGAATTGGTGCGCGATGAACTCGGCCTCGCGGCGGACCTTCCGGAAACCGAGCGACTGCTGATCGGCGCTTACTTGAGCCAGGAATATGCCTTCGAGGCCGCCGCGCTGTTCAACCCCAGCATCGTGCGCATGCCCGACGCTGACGTCAGGGACGGTTGCCTGCCGTTCCTCCTGTCGCTACGTGGGATCGGGGAAGGCCACATTTCTTCGATCACGTTCCGTACCGGTACCTGGGACGGCGGCACGGGCCTCGTGCTCGACCCCGCGAGCGAGCATGGCACCCCGCCGCGCATCGATGGCGAGGAAGACGGCTGGACCCGCCTGATGTGCGAGGACAGCGACGAAGCGTCCGAGACGGTGATCTTTCCGGTCCTGCCCAGCCAGCGCCAGGGCGTCGAGGATCTGCGCCTCGTCAATTTCACCGACGACGATGGCACGCAGAGCGTGATCGGCACTTACACCGCTTTCGACGGCTCCACCGCGCGGCAGGAGATGCTGCGTGCGGTCGACCTGCGCACCTTCCAGATGCGCGCACTCGACGGGGCGATGACGGCGTACAAGGGCATGGCGCTATTCCCGCGCCGGATCGACGGCCAGTTCGTCATGCTCGGCCGGCAGGATAACGAGAATATCTGGCTGCTCCGCTCGGACTCGCTTCACCAATGGGAAACCGGCGAGCGGATCATGGCGCCAAAATATCCGTGGGAATTCGTACAGATGGGCAATTGCGGCTCGCCGATCGAGCTCGACGAAGGGTGGCTGGTGTTCACACACGGCGTCGGCATGGTGCGCGGCTATTGCGTCGGCGCCTGCCTGCTCGACAAAGCCGATCCGTCCCGCGTGCTGGCGCGTACACCCTCCCCGCTGCTGTTCCCCAGCGCCGAGCAGCGCGGCGGCTATGTCCCCAACGTCACCTACAGCTGCGGCGCCCTGCTCCACGGCCGCCGCATCCTGCTGCCCTACGCCATCGCCGACGAATATAGCGCATTCGCGGTCGCCGAGGTGGCGGACATCCTGTCGGTGATGGTGCCGGCGTAAGGGAGCCGGGCAACCACCGGTCACCCCGGCCTTGAGCCGGGGTCCCGCCGCCTTGCGCCTTGAACCCCCAATCGGATCCGAGCCCCCCCTTGTCGCCCGTCCTGCCTACGATAGCATCGCCGACACCTAACATACTATTTTTGCTGTATACGTTCTGAGGAGACGAGCTAGATTATGGTAAATGGGTGGTCTCAATCGAAAGCACCGGCGCGCGGGAAAGCAATTCAGGCCGAAACCTCGTGACGCCTATCGGATTTTACCGATACCGTTTCGTGCGCAGTTTGACGCACTGGCGGTTCTCGGCGGCTTTGCCAATCACGTGTCGATGTCGCAGGTGGGATTGCCAACCACGGTAAGCGGCTCCCTTGCATCAATGGTCTTTGCGAAATCGTGCGCGCATGCCCGTTCTATCGGAGCGATCGCCGTACAGTCATCGATGTTTGACCATCACGCGATCATGTCTTTGACACGAATGATCCTAGAAGCTTCGACAATGATTGCTTACCTGCTCGATCCGGTTTCTGATGACGAGTGGGCATTTAGGCACACCGTATTGAAGCTACACGATACAGTTTCGCGTATTAAGCTACTTAGAAGCTTTAATGCTCCCTCAGATGATCTTCGAACAGGTCGAGAAGAACTCAAGTCAATAATTATCACCAGTCCGATCTTTAGTAGCTTGCCTAAAGATCGTCAAAACCGCCTGACTAATGGTGAAGATATGTTCGTGATAGGTATGCGAACGGTTGCAACCAAGATCATGGGTTGGAATGAAACCAAATTTATGGGCATTTACGCATATTTTTCCGCTCATACGCACTCGGCCCCAATGAGTTTTGTACGAATGGCGAATCACGAGATCGATTACTACCACCCAAGCTACGCCCAAATCAGCACCTTAGCGTTGTCGCTGGAAGTCTCACTCGCCTGCTTGCGCCGATCCATGCTCAGAATGATTGATGAACATCCCGAGCAGATTCCCCTTTACCATCCGGACTTACTAACCGACGCCAGACAACAGGACGCCGAGAGTCCATTTTTCGCTGTCGATTAAAGGTCCAAGTCTTTCTACTCAATTTAGCTAGCTTTGCCGCATTTGGCAGACCAAGAAGCTCGGCCCAAACGGTCTAAAGAATCAGAAGCTGCGTGTCCGGCGACGCGCATCGAAGCGATTCGATCAATAACCCTCGAGCCCTTCTACCCCATCAGCGATGAACAAAAAATCGAAGAAGGGTTTGGTGCTTCAATTCACCTTCGACCCCTGGCTCTTCCCCGATCAACCAAGGTTTGAGGAAGAACAATCGCTCAGCGTCCGCCGCACTGCGTCACGCCAGCCAGCCACCAACGGCGCACGCGCCTCCTCACTCATCGCCGGCTCGAAGCATCGCTCACGCGACCACAGCGCAGCGAGTTCGTCGAGGCCGGACCAGATCCCCGTCGCCAGCCCCGCGTGGAACGCGGCGCCGCGCGCGGTCGTCTCGAGGTCCGCGGGCCGCTCCACCGCGATGTCGGTCAGGTCGGCGAGGAAACCGCACAGCCAGTCGTTCGCTGCCATCCCGCCATCGACGCGCAGCAGCTGCGGCCGACTTCCCGCATCCGCCGCCATTGCCTCCGACAGATCGAGCGTCTGATACACCACCGCCTCCAGCGCCGCGCGCGCGAGGTGCGCCGCGCTACTGTCCAGCGTCAGTCCATGGATCGCGCCGCGCGCGGCCGGGTCCCAGTGCGGCGCGCCGAGCCCGACGAACGCAGGCACCATGTAGACGCCGTGGCTGTCGGGAACGCTCGTGGCCATGTCGGTCGTCTGGCTGGCATGGGTGATGATCCCCAGCCCATCGCGCAGCCACTTCACTGCCGCCCCAGCGACGAAGATTGAGCCTTCCAGCGCATAGGTAGTCTTGCCGTTCAAGCGATAGGCGGGCGTCGTCAGCAGCCGGTGCCGCGACGTGATCGCCTCGTCGCCGGTGTTGAGCAACATGAAGCACCCAGTGCCATAGGTCGACTTGGCCGCCCCGCGATCGAAACACGCCTGGCCGAACAGCGCCGATTGCTGGTCCCCCGCCATCCCCGCGATCGGGATCGCCGCGTCGAACAATGCCGGGTCGGTCGTGCCATAGACGTGCGCATTGTCGTGCACCTCGGGCAGCATCGCCATCGGCACGCCGAAAAGCTTACACAATTCCTCGTCCCAGAAGCCGCGATGGATGTCGAACAGCATGGTGCGGCTGGCATTGGTCACGTCGGTCGCGTGGACCTTGCCGCCCGTCAGCCGCCACAGCAGGAAACTGTCGATCGTCCCGAACGCCAGCTCGCCGCGCTCGGCCTTCGCGCGCGCGCCGGCGACATTTTCGAGCACCCAGGCAATCTTGGTGGCGGAGAAATAGGGATCGATCAGCAGCCCGGTCCGCGCGCGGATCAACTCCTCCGCGCCGTCCGAGCGCAGCGTCGCGCAGCGATCCGCGCCGCGGCGGTCTTGCCACACGATCGCGCGGTGTTCCGGCACCCCGGTCGCGCGATCCCAAATGACAGCGGTTTCGCGTTGATTGGTGATTCCAATCGCCGCGATATCCCCCGAATTCACCCCGCCAATCACCTCCCGCGCGGTCGCCAGTGTTTCGCGCCAGATGTCCTCAGGGTCATGCTCCACCCAGCCATGTCGCGGATAATGCTGGGGAAATTCCGTCTGCGCAATCGCCACCCGCCGCGCTTGATCGTCGAACAGCACCGCCCGCGTAGAGGTAGTCCCCTGATCAATCACCAAAATATGCGCCGCCATTCTTCTCTCCAACACCACTAAAACGAACTTCGCGCTGTTTCGAACGAACGTCAACGCTTTCATTGAGCGAAATTATGCCTATTTTGGGTGTAGCGGTTGGAGCGGGTTATGGTGGGTTTTGTAAGTGCGGACGTTGATCTGCTGGTTGTGGGTGGCGGCATCAACGGGGCGGGGATTGCGCGGGATGCGGCTGGGCGGGGGCTTAGCGTGCTGCTTGTCGAGCAGGACGATCTCGCCAGTCATACCTCGTCGGCGTCGACCAAGCTGATCCACGGCGGGCTGCGCTATCTCGAATATGGCGAGTTCCGGCTGGTGCGCGAGGCGCTGATCGAGCGCGAGCGGCTGCTGGGCATGGCGCCGCACATCATCTGGCCGCTCGAGTTCGTCCTGCCGCAGAGCCAGTCGCCGCGGCCGGCGTGGATGGTCCGGCTCGGGCTGTTCCTCTACGATCACCTGGGCGGACGCGAGAAGCTGCCCGGCACGCGCACGGTGCAGCTCGACAGCTCCCCGCTCGGTGACGGGCTAAGTCCCCGCGAAGGCAAGGCTTTCGTCTATTCGGATTGCTGGGTCGAGGACAGCCGGCTGGTCGTGCTCAACGCAATGGACGCCGCCGCGCGCGGCGCGACGATCGAGACGCGCACCCGGCTGGTGGATGCGCAGCGCGAGGGTGACGGCTGGGTCGCGACGCTGGTCGGCGAGGCGGGCGAGCGCAAGGTGCGCGCGCGCGCGGTAGTCAATGCCGCGGGGCCGTGGGTGGCGGACGTGCTGGGGCGGGTGCCCGATGCGCGCACCGATCGCGGGGTGAAGCTGATCAAGGGCAGCCATATCGTCGTGCCCAAGCTGTACGAGGGCAGCCACGCCTTCATGCTGCAGAACCCCGACCGCCGCATCGTCTTCGCGATCCCCTATGAAAACGACTATACGCTGGTCGGCACGACCGACGAAGAGTGGAGCGGGGCGCCCGGAAAGGCTGCGATCAGCCCGGAGGAAACCGGGTATATCCTGGGGACTATCGGACGATATTTTGGTAAAGCGACTCTCGAAACTGATATCGTCTGGAGTTTCGCGGGCATCCGTCCGCTGTACGACGACAAATCGTCCAACGCCTCGGCCGTCACGCGCGACTATGTGCTCGATCTCGACGCCAGTGAAGGCCGCGCGCCGATGCTCAGCATCTTCGGCGGCAAGATCACGACGTACCGCAAGCTGGCCGAGCACGCGATGAAGGAGCTGGCGCGGTTCTTCCCGCAAGCGAGCGGCGCGTGGACCGCGGGCGCGGTGCTGCCCGGCGGCGACATGCCCGACGCCGATTTCGAGCGCTTCGTGACGACGCTGCAGGCCGAACGCCCGTCGCTTCCCGCCGCGCTGCTGCGGCGCCTCGCCCGCGCCTACGGCACACGGACCGCCGCGCTGCTCGGCAGCGCGCAAACGGTTGCCGATCTCGGCCGGCCGTTCGGCGGCGACCTGTACCAGGCGGAAGTCGATTATCTCGTCTCGGCGGAATGGGCGCGCTCGGCGGAGGACATCCTCTATCGCCGCAGCAAGCTCGGCCTCCACGTGCCGCCCGAGACCGCCGCGGCACTCGACGGCTATCTCGCCGCGCCAGTGCGCTCGGCCGCGTGATCGCGCCCGCCCCACCGGCGGTGGCGGCGCGCCACCGGGCGATCCTCGACCTCGCCCGTCACACCGGCAGCGTGATGGTCGATGACCTGGCCGAACGCCTCGGCGTGACGCCGCAGACGATCCGCAAGGATCTGACCCTGCTCGAACGCCGCGCGATGCTGTCGCGCGTCCACGGCGGCGCGGTGGTCACCTCGGGCGTCGACAATGTGCTTTATGCCGAACGCCGGCTGATCGCGGCGGAGACGAAGGACGCGATCGGCGCTGCCGCCGCGTCGCTCGTTCCCAATGGCGCGAGCCTGTTCATCAACATCGGATCGACCACCGAGGCGATCGCGCGGCACCTAACCGGCCATCGCGACCTGATGGTCATCACCAACAACCTCAACGTCGTCGACATCCTCGCCGATTGCGCGTCGATCGAAGTGATCGCCGCCGGCGGCCGGGTGCGCGCGAGCGATCGCGCGGTGGTCGGCGCGCTAGCGATGGACTTCATCCGCAATTTCCACGTCGATTATGCGCTGATCGGCGCATCGGCGCTGGCGCCCGACGGCACGTTCCTCGATTTCGATATGGACGAAGTGCGCGTCTCGCAGACGATCATCGCGCAGGCGCGCAAGGTGATCCTGTCGCTCGATTCGTCCAAGATCGGCCGCCCGGCGCCGGTGCGGATCGGCGGGCTGACGGACATCGATTATCTCGTCACCGACGGGCTGGACGATGCGCTCGAGGCGGCGTGCGACAAGGCGAACGTGGCGATTGTCGAAGTGATGGGCGGTTAGGTGGTCATCACTCGCACCGTTCGTGCTGAGGAGGCATTGCGCTTGTCGAAGGCTCGTCTCAGGGCGAACGGAGGGCAAAAATGGCGAGGCCAATCGCGGATCAGCTGTGCTCCCCGGCGTAGGCCGGGGTCCAGTTGGGAAGGTTGTCGTAATGGAGCGCGTCCCTCTCTTGGCTACGGTCGGTAGCTGGGCCCCGGCCTTCGCCGGGGGACAGGGCGGATAAGGGGAAGCGGCGTTTAATGGATCGGCTTGATTTCAACGAGGCCCGCGCGCTGACGCGGCGGCGCCTGCTGTCGGCGGGGGTCGGCGGCGGGGCGGCGATGATCGCAGCGCGCGCGCTGGGGGCGGACGTCGATCTGCGGCTGCCGGGCGGGCCGTCCGCGCGGCCGACGACCAGCGGCTTCCCCGGCAAAAGCGAGATGATCCTGCAGCGCATCCGCCCGCCGCTGCTCGAAACGCCGATGGAGGTGTTCCAGCGCGGCGTGTTCACCCCCAACGATCGCTTCTTCGTGCGCTGGCATTGGGGCGACATGCCGACGTCGATCGATGTCGTCAGCTATCGCATCCGCATCGGCGGGCATGTGAACCGGCCGCTGTCGATCTCGCTCAAGCAATTGCTCAACATGCCGCGCGTCGAGCTGGCGGCGGTCAACCAATGTTCGGGCAATTCGCGTGGGCTGTTCCAGCCGCGCATCCAGGGCGCGCAATGGGGGCATGGCGCGATGGGCAATGCCAAGTGGATGGGCGTGTCGCTGCGCCACCTGCTCGATCTGGCCGGGGTGCGCGGGGGCGCGGTGGCGGTGCGCTTGGGCGGGCTCGACAAGCCGCTGATCGCCGGGGCGCCCGATTTCGAGAAGGCGCTCGCGCTGGATCATGCGCGCGATGGCGAGGTGATGCTGGCGTTCGCGATGAACGGCGAGCAATTGCCGCTGCTCAATGGCTTCCCCGTGCGACTGGTCGTGCCGGGCTGGTATTCGACCTATTGGATGAAGACGGTCGACACGATCGAGGTGCTGCCCGCGCCCGACGAGAATTACTGGATGGCCAAGGCGTACAAGATCCCCACCGCGCCGCGCGCCAATGTGGCGCCGGGATCGAAGGATTTCCCGACCGAGCCGATCAACCGGATGAACCCGCGATCGTGGATCAGCAGCATCGCCGATGGCGCGAGCTATGGCTATGATCCGCTGCTGCCGGTGGAGGGGATCGCGATGGGCGGCGACACTGGCGTCGCGCGCGTCGATATCTCGTCGAATCGCGGCCGTACCTGGGAGGCGGCGACGCTGGGGCGCGACGAGGGCCGCTACGGCTTCCGCCGCTTCACCGCGCGCGTCCGCGTGCCGCGCCCCGGCCGCGTGATGGTGATGGCGCGCTGCACCAACGAGAAAGGCGAGACGCAGCCGATGGAGCCCAACTGGAACCCCGGCGGCTTCATGCGCAATTGCGTCGAGCCCGTCACCGTGGCGCTCACCTGATGCGCGCGCCCAACCTTGCGATGATCGTCGTCGCGCTGATCGTCGGATCGATGGCGGTGCTGCTCGTGATCAGCTCGACCTCGCGCCAGCCCGAGACGCGCAGCACCGCGTCGCTGATCGGCGGCGATGCCGGCTCGGTGTCGGGCAACGGCTTCACGCTGACCTCGACCAGCATCGAGCCGCCCGCGGACGACGCGACCTTCCCAGCTGGCCCGCATGTCGATCTGGTCAACCAGAACTGCCTGTCATGCCATTCGGCCAGCATGGTGCTGACCCAGCCGCGGCTGAAGCCCGAGCAATGGACCGCGATCGTCGAGAAGATGCGCGACGTTTACAAGGCGCCGATCGCAGCGGGGGATGTGCCGGCGATTACGGCGTATTTGGCGGGGCTTGGCGCGGGGGACGAGAAGCCGGGGGATTGAGGATGGTAAGCCGGCGGCGGCTAATACTGCGCATGGTTAACGGAAAAGGATTATGCGAGCGAAAGTGCCGCAACAAGCTAACGTCTTGAGTTAGATGCAGACGGTGCAGCCTTCTGAAGGGCGATGAGCGTTAGCTTGATAAGCGGTGGGACGAGGAACCATGAATACGGCAGTGATTGCGATGCTATTGCTTCAGCCAATGGCGGGCGCACCCGACGAACCGTTGGCACCGATAGGGAAGTGGACCGTTAATTACGGAACCGGCTCATGCGTCCTGTCTCACGATTTCGGGACAGTCACCGATCCCATCTCCTTGACGTTCAGGCCGTCGCCTTTGGGCGTCGACATCGATCTGACCATGATAGCTGCAGGTTCGCCAGCCGCGAGATACCGAAAGCTAAATGGCAAGCTGATCCTGCAGCCATCTGGAAGGTCGGTGGAGAGCACCATCGATATTTTTGGCGCTCAGGTTGATGGACAGTCCAAGACAATCACAAAGTTGGTAGCCATGAATGACGTCGCGTCAGAATTGCGAACGTCGACGGCGATCACAATAGAGTTGCAAGATAAACGGCGTATAAGCTTCGCGCCCAGCGGGCTTAGTGCAGCTTTTGCCGCCTTGAATACCTGTCAGGCAAGCTTGTTTCAGGCGTGGGGCTATGATCCGCACGAACGCGACCAAATGATAACTCCGCCGAAGCGGCTTGGCGAACCCGGCTGGTTGTTACCGGACGATTATCCGAAGGATGCCATTGCAAATAGGGAGCATGGCATCTCCATCGTTTTTTATAAAGTAACTGTGGCCGGCCTGGTAACCGAGTGCCGAACTGTAAGCTCAAGCGGTAGTAAGAGCTTGGACGAGGCGACATGTAGAGCAGTCACGAAGCGTGCTCGATATACACCTGCGGTTGGCCTTGACGGTAAACCGATGGAGATCCATCAAACACATCGAGCGGTCTGGCGTCTGCCTAACTGAACCGGATCAGCCAGTTTTGATCGACGTTCCCAAGTAGCGGGAGCGGTCACCTCTCAACTGCCGTCGTGCTGAACTCGATTCAGCATTTACCTCTACACAAGCGACGACAGCGGCTGCGGAGCGGTGGGCCCTGAAACGAGTTCAGGGTGACGGCGGTCGTAATGGGGCGATACTGACAGCAGGCGATCAGAAGCCAAGGGCCATGGTGAGGGCGGCCATGTCATGGCCCGAAATGACGCTGCCCCGCTCGATATGGTCGTCGAGCAGGTTGGGGATATACATTTGCCAAGCTTCCGGCCCGCCCAATGTGTCGGGCACGGCGAACCCGGCCTGCTGTTCCTTCAGCTTCATGAGTTTGACTTTTGCCAGCGCCTTTACGCCTGATCCTTCTTCATTCGGATTGCTCCAGTCCGACTTCCAGAGTTCCTGGCTGAACTTGGGCATGGGGTTGAAGGTGCCCCAGAACACACGGGTCTCGACCTTGAGCTTCACCTGCACGTAATTGTCGAGATCGTTCCAGTCGAGACAGACGCAGGACATGAAGCGCACCATCGCCGACATGCTGATGCCGTTCGCCTTTGCCTGCTGCAACCGACCCAGCGCGCCTTCCTTGTCTTCCATGAACGGCTTCACGGCGGACCACCACGGGGTGACGCCATATTGCCCGGCGGCAGCGGCACCCTTGGTCATCTTGAACAGCATGGTATCTTTGGGCACCGTGACGACGCGCACTTTACGAAAGCCGTTCTGGTCCGATTTGCGAAGCTTGTAGAAATCCGCCTGACACAGCGTTCCATTGAGCATGGCCACCCCCCTTTGATTTATCTGACTATTCCATTCGCCTGAACTGCCAGGCATCGATGACGACGGTGCGACGATTGACGCCGCGGTGCAACTGGATTGTCGCTGAGGCGGGCAAAGCGGGATGTTGCTGTCGGGGTCTGCGCGACGCCTTTGCGCAACAAGCAATGACAGCGGCTGCGGAAGCGTGGCCGCTGAAACACGTGCAGGGTGACGGTGCGGCGATCCTCCTCTACGGTCCGCCGCACATGAGCACCGCCCCGATCGACAGCCCGCGCCCGACGATCCGTGACGTCGCGCGGCTAGCCGCAGTTTCGATCAAGACCGTCTCGCGCGTCATCAACGATCAGCAATATGTGAGCGCGGACAAGCGCGATCGCGTCCGCCAGGTGATGCTCGATATCGGGTTCCAGCCGAACCAGGCGGCGCGCGCGCTCGCCGGGCATCGCTCGCACCAGATCGCGCTGATCTGCGACAATCCCAATCCGTGGTACGTCTATGAGATCCAGCTCGGCGTGCGCGAACGCTGTGCGCGCGACAATATCCGGATGATCGCGCAGCCCTATGATCGCGCCTCGCCGACACTGCTCGACGATATCGTCGCGCTGATCGACCAGGCGCATCCCGACGGGCTCGTGCTTGCGCCGCCGGCGTGCGACGACGTGCGGGTGATCGCCGAGCTCGACCGGCGCGGCATCCCCTTCGTGCGGCTGCAGCCCGGCGCGCGGCTCGATGCGGACCTCGGTTCGGGGCCGAGCGTAGCGATCGACAATGATGCCGCGGCGTTTGACATGACGACGTATCTCCTGGGGCTCGGCCACCGCCGCATCGGCTTCGTCGTGGGCGAGCGCAGCTATGCCGCGTCGGGGCAGCGGCTCGCGGGCCATATCCGCGCGCTGGGCGAGGCTGGGGTGGATGTCGATCTGACGCTGATCCGGCAGGGCGAGTTCGACGTCGCCTCGGGCGAGGCGGCGGGCGAGGCGCTGCTGTCGCTGGCCGAGCCGCCGACCGCGATCTTCGCCTCGAGCGACGACATGGCCGCTGGCGTGCTGGCGGCGGCGCATCGGCGCGGGATCGCGGTGCCCGCCGCGCTGTCGGTCGCGGGGTTCGACGACGGCCCGACCGCGCGCATCGTTTGGCCGGCGCTGACCACCGTCCGCCAGCCGGTGCGCGCGCTGGCCAATGCCGCGACCGACCTGCTGCTCGCCCCCGATGGCGACCTGCAGCCCCGGCTGCTTGCGCACGAACTGGTGCTGCGCGCCTCGACCGCGGCGCCGAAGGTTGACGGATCGCGGAACGGGTGACACCGTTGTCTTACGCGCGACGGAGAGAGTGACAGTGCAGGCGATCAGCAACACACGGCGCGGGTGGATCGTGGCGCTCGCGTTCACCGCGATCATGCTCAACTATGTCGATCGCCAGATCATCGCGCTGCTCAAGCCGATGCTGCAGCTCGAATTCGGCTGGAGCGACCGCGATTACAGCCATATGGCCTCGGCATTCCAGTTCTGCGCCGCGGTGTCGTTCCTGGGCACGGGCTGGTTCATCGACCGCATCGGACTGCGGCGCGGCTTCGCGATCGGGGTGGGCGCGTGGAGCCTTGCGGGGATGGCGCACGCCTTCGTCAGCAGTGTGACCGGGTTCATCGGGGTGCGCGCGCTGCTGGGCGCGGCGGAGTCGATCGGGACGCCGGCGCAGGTGAAGACCGCCGCGACCTACTTCCCGCCCGAACAGCGCTCGCTGATGCTCGGCATCGGCAACATGGCGTCGAACTTCGGCGCCGTCATTGCGCCGCTGACGATCCCCGCGCTGGCGCTGGCGCTGGGCTGGCGCGCGGCGTTCCTGATCGCGGGCGGGCTAGGGCTGGTGTGGGTCGTCGTGTGGCTGCTGGTGACGCCGCGCACGTCGAGCACGCCCGGTGCGGCGGACGGTGACAAGGGTGCGAATGTGCCGTGGGGCGTGCTGCTGCGCGATCGGCGGCAATGGGCGGTGATCGCGGCGAAGGCGCTGAGCGATCAGGTGTGGTGGTTCCTGCTGTTCTTCATGCCCGACATGTTCAACCGCATGTTCGGGATGAGCCAGGGCGAGCTCGGTCTGCCGATCGCGATGATCTATTTCCTCGCCGCGCTCGGATCGCTGAGCGGCGGGATCCTGCCGACGTGGCTGCTGTCACGCGGGGTGAGCGTCAATCGCGCGCGCAAGGGTTCGATGCTGCTCTACGCCTGCCTGATTCTGCCGGTGCCGCTGGTGCTGCTGACGGGCGATCCGTGGGTGGCGGCGGGATTGCTGGGGCTCGGGCTGTTCGCGCACCAGGGCTTCTCGACCAACGTGTTCGCGATGACCGCGGATATCTTCCCGTCGCGGATGATCGGCACCGCGATCGGGATCGGCGCGTTCGCGGGCAACCTCAGCGGCATGGGGATGATCGAGCTGGCCGGCTGGTCGCTCGACAATGGCCACGGCTACACGCCGCTGATGCTGATCTGCGGCGGATCGTATCTGGTGGCGCTGGCGTGCATCCACCTGCTGGTGCCCAGGCTGGTGGTGGCGGAGCCGGGGGTGGCGAAGGTGGCGCCTGTGGGGCATTGAGGGCACGCGGTTAGCCGGCGCGTTCGACGGGGCGGGATGGTTATTTGTGATGCAGATATCGGAAGCTTTTGCGTCACGCAGATCCGCAAAGCGGCCGGTCGGCTCACGCCCACTTGCAGACATCCCCTACCGAGATGGGTTGTCGTATTTTCCTGCTGCCGCGCTTTTACGATGTAGCCCTCAGCACTGCGAACCAAATCCTCTTGCAGCGGGATCGCCCCACTGGGCATAATTGGTAGTGAAGCAATATCCGGCCATCGGTTCTCGATTGCTGGCACAATCGCCTCCCGAAACTGGCGCGAACGACCTGGATCGCTTCCAAGTGAAAACGAAATCCACACTCGTCCTAGACGATCTTGGAAATCCATCGCGGATGCAATTGGTTCGTCATCGTCCTTACCGCGCCAGACTGTTGCGTTGAAGGTTTGTTTTGAAACCTCCGACGTGACCTTAAGTTCGTCTGCTGTCGCAGCATCGACGTGAAATCCAAAAGCTTTAGCTTTCTCGCTTAGCAGCGCGACAAAACGCCGCTTGTCGGAAGCGGTTCGCAGTGGGACTTCGTAAGCTGCGACGGTCTTCGCTGATTTTGGCTGTTCTACGGAGCCGCAGGCCGCGCACAGGAGCAGGGAGGAAAAAACCACGCGGATCATGAAGGCAGGATCGACTGTCGCGAGGCGTCGGTCAACGTCTGCTCACCACCATTCATCGCCATTCAGACCGCTTCCCTAGATCATGATGCCCGATGCCGGAGAGCCATAATCCGACAGGTCATCGCAGCATCCGTCGGGCTTAGCCTCGTCCGGATGCTTGCGCGCCAACGTCGGGCGCGGCAGCGTGTCGGCTTCGCAATGTAGCATCAGAGACAGGCATGAGGATCGAGGATTTGACGGACGCGGAGCTGGCTTTGCGGCCGCATCGGATCCGCGGCCCGGTGGCTGATTTCCTGCTGAGCCGAGGCGCGATCACGTCGGGGCGTGCAATCGCCTATTCGCCGAACGACCCCGCCGCTCATCGTGACTTCGCGAGGCTGCGAGCGATGCAGGTGGTGAGATCGACGACGGATGGGCGCTGCTGGTTCGATCTGAGAACCTACTATACCATTCAAAACGACCGCGAGAGGATGCGCGCGATGATCGCGGTTCCGGTCGCGATCATTGCCGCGTTTGTGGCCACGCTGTTCTATCGCGGTTGAGAGCCGTAAGCCGCCGGTCTGCTGTCGCCCAACGACGGACGTTCAGCCCAACTTAGCCACCGCTCAAAGCCGGACGTACTGTGCCATTGGCCAGAGGCGACATCAGCGATCAGCGTGAAACCCACCAAGCAACCGCCAGTCAACGGGTTTGAGCCAGTGGGTTGCCCGTGGCGAAACACGACCCGCAGACTTTTCGCCTTCAGAACACCAGCGCGATCCACCCCGAAATGTTGATTGGCGGAAGAATGGCTTTTTGCAGTCTTTGCGGGATCGATAATAGTCCTACAGACGATCGGGGGGAAAAGCATGATTAAGCGCGCCTTTTGCATATTGCTTGCCGTGCTGAGTCTTCCAATCGCAGCTGACGCACAGCAACTGCCCCCGGACCAAGCGGCAATGCGCGCACACGTGGCTTATCTTGCATCGGACGAGCTGAAGGGGCGCGAGGCGGGCACGCCGGAGTATGAGAAGGCAGCTCGCTATGTGGCCGATCAGATGGCCAAGGCCGGACTCAAACCCGCGGGTGACGCGGGTTCTTGGTTTCAGAAGGTGCCCCTGCTCGCCTCTAGGGCTTCGGCCGAGCCCAGCATGACTCTGAATGGAACGCCACTTGTCTTCGGTGTCGACTACACGCTGCGGGGCAGCTCTGCGCAGGCGTCGACCGACGTGTCAGCACCTGTGGTATTTGCCGGCTATGGCGTCGTCGATGCCGCTACCGGCCGCGACGATTACAAAGGGCTCGATGTTCGCGGCAAGATCGTTGCGATATTTCTTAGCGGGCCCAAGGGCTTGAACAGTGAGATCGCCGCGCATTTAGGCTCGCGCCCGGATCGGCTGCGGCAGGCGGCAGCGCATGGTGCTGTCGCGTCATCATGTTGTGGACCGATCAGACCGACAGGATCGCCCCGTTTGCGCTTCTAGCCAAGGATTGGCAGGCACGCGGCGTTGCCTGGACCGACCCTGACGGAACGCGGCCGGACCCCGGCGCGCCGCTACTCGCGATCATGAGTTTTGCGGGCGCGGAGAAGCTATTCGCCGGCTCGCCCGTCGCATGGCAGACGGCGCGCGAGGACGATACGGCAAGCAGGCCGGCCAAGACCGGACCGCTGGCGGTGGCGGTAGCGATGCGGAAACGCTACGATCTCGAGCGCATTTCCAGCAGCAACGTCGTTGGCCGTCTGCAGGGCAGTGACCCCAATCTTGCCGATCAGGTTGTGATCCTATCGGCGCATCTCGATCACATCGGCGTCACGGGACCGGCGACCGGCGACACCATCAACAATGGCGCGATGGACAATGCCGCCGGCGTCGCCTCGCTGATCGAAGCCGCAAGGCTTTTCCAAATCCAAAAGAAAAGGCCGCGTCGATCGGTGTTGTTCCTGGCCGTAACCGGCGAGGAAAAGAACCTGATCGGATCGGAATTTTACGTGAGCCATCCGACCGTGCCGAAGGAGAACATCGTCGCGAACGTCAATCTCGACATGCCGATCCTGACCTATCGTTTCATCGATCTTGTCGCCTTCGGTGCCGAACGATCGGGGATCGGCCCAGTCGTGGCGCAGGTCGCCAAGGGGAAGGGGCTGGCGCTCGTACCCGACCCCAATCCAGGCCAGGCGAACTTCGTGCGAACCGACCATTACAACTTCGTGCGCCAGGGCATCCCCGCCATCTCGTTGGCAACTGGTCCGGGCGGCCCTGGCAAGGCCGCTTTCGAGGATTTCTTCGCTCGTCATTATCACCAGCCTTCAGACGACATTTCGCTGCCCTTCGATTGGACGGCGGGTCGCGAGTTCGTGAAGGTCAACTATCTGATCGCCAAGACCATAGCGGATGCCGCAGATCGTCCTCGTTGGGTGAAGGGGGACTACTTCGGTACGCTATACCAAGGGCCGATGTCGCCATGATTGTCCGGCAGTGGAGCATCAGCGCGTAACTCACTGCAGCAACTAGCGCGCTGAACGGACACCAGGTTTGAAACATGAGCGGGACATGGCGGAACGGCGACAAATGAGACGCATCGCTCCCGTCGCGAATTGGCTGAACGAACGTCTTCCCAGGTGGCCTTGCCGCCCGAAAAGGGACGGGTCGCTAGCCACCACGTCTCGCCGTTCATGATGCGAAGCCAACAAGATTTGCGTCGCGGGTTCAGCGAGGGGGGCCGTCACGCCGAACAGCCCCTCCCCTGCCCCTCCCGCAAGCGGGAGGGGATTCTGGATCAGAAGTTCACGCGGCCGGTGACGCCGTAGTAGCGGTCGGCGTCGCGCGGGATCTGGTAGCGATAGGCGTTTGCCGGGCCGCCGTTCTGGATCGCCGCGGCGTAGCTCTGGTCGAACAGGTTGCGGACCTGGAAGGTCAGGCGGAAGCGATCGTCCTGGTCGCCGACGCCGGCGGACAGGTTGACCAGGCCATAGCCGTCGATCGTGCCGAGACGGCGCTGCACGGCGTCAGGCGAGAACAGCGCGAGCTGCTTCGACTGGTAATTGCCCTGCGCGCCGAGGAACACGTCGAACGCGCCGCCGGTGCGCAGACGATAATCCATGCCGAGCGAACCCTTCCACTTCGGCGCGAACGGCAGTGAGGTGCCCGCGGGGATGATCGCCGTCACGGGTGCGCCCGGCGCCTGGAAGAACTGATCGACCTTCGCATCGGTGTAGGCAACGCCGCCCGAAATCGACAGATCGTCCATCAGCCGCAGCGCGATATCGGCCTCGACACCCCGGGTCGAAACTTCACCCGCGTTGGTGAAGCGGGTGACCACGACGCCGGCGACCAGATCCGGGTTGTTCGCCTGGAAATTGTCGTACTTGGCGTAGAAAGCGGCGAGGTTCAGCGTGAGTGCGCCGTCGAACAAGGTGTTCTTCAGGCCGATCTCGTAGCTGTCCGACGTTTCGGGCGCGATCACGTTCGTGCCGTTCGAGTTGAGGTTGTAGAAGACGTTGAACGCCGGCCCCTTGTAGCCGCGCGTCCAGCCGCCGTAGGCCACGACATCGTCGCTGACGTCGAACTGCAGCGATGCCTTGCCCGACCAATTGTCGTTGGTGGTCTTGCCGCGCCACGCGATACCGTTCGAGGCAGCAACCGCCCCCGTCTGCGCAGCAGCCGGTGTGGCACCCCCGGCGAGCAGCGCATTGTAGCGATCGAACACGCCCTGATCGAAGTTCGCGTTGACGCCCGGGCCGGCGAGCGTCGTCGCGCGGCTGTGCCACACGTTCAGCTGATCGGTGGTGTAGCGCACGCCGCCGATGAAGCGGAAGCGATCGGTGAAGTTCGCGGTGAACTGGCTGAACGCGGCGATGTTCTGGAAGATCGACCCGAAGGTCGCGACGCCGAACGGGTTGGTCGTCGCGGGCGCCCCGGCGCTGCCGCACGGGATCAGCGTCGTCGGCGCGGTCGCCGCGTTGCAATTCACGACCGAGCGACCGAACGTCCGCTCCGATGCAGCGCGCGAGTAATACAGGCCGACCACGTAGGAGAGGAACTGGCGCGACGGCGAGGTGAGGCGCAGTTCCTGGGTGAACGTGTCGCCCGTCTGCGGGCCGACGTCATGCAGCTGGTTGAAGCCGACGTACGGTGCGGCCAGGAAATCACCGTCGCGGATCTCGGTGTTCGAGAATTCGCGATAGGCGGTGATGCTGGTGACGGTCTGCGTGCCCAGTTCGGTATCGATCTGGACCGAGGCTCCATAGCCTTCTTCCTGCGTCCGCGTGATGAGGTTCTGGTTGATGCGGCGCGTCTCGTCGCCGCGCGGGGTCGGCAGCACGGCGGAGATCGGGCTGGTGATGCCGACACCGGCGCCGTTGAGCGGCCCGGTGCCGATCACCTCGGCACAGCAATCATCGTCGTTCTTGTGATAATCGGCGATGATCGCGATCGTGGTGGCGTCGCTCGGCATCCACTTCAGCTGCACGCGGCCGCCGAAATGCTCGTAACCGTTGACGCGACGCCCACCGAACGCGTCGTTGCGGATGTTGCCGTCGAAGCGGCTGTAGAAGCCGGTGAAGCGCGTCAGCAGCGTATCGCTGATCGGGATGTTCAGCGCGCCGCGTACGCGCGCCTCGTCACCACCGGTGAAGTAGCTGCCCTCGACATAGCCGCCGAAATCGCGCGTCGGCTGCTTGGTGATGATGTTCACCACGCCGGCCGAGGCGTTCTTGCCAAACAATGTTCCTTGCGGGCCGCGCAGCACTTCCATCCGCTCGATATCGACGAGGTCGCTGAATGCTTCGCCGGTGCGGGCGAAGACGACGCCGTCGACGACCGACGACACCGACGGCTCGCCCGCGATCGAGAAGGTCGTCGTGCCGACGCCGCGCAGGAACAGCGACTGGTTGAGCGTGGTGCCCGACTTCTGGAAGTTGAGCGCGGGGACGAGCGCGACCGCGCCATCGAGGCCCGGCGCGCCGGTCGAGCTGAGCGCCTCGCCGCTGATCACCGAGACGGCGAGCGGCACGTCCTGCAACCGCTCGCTGCGCTTCTGCGCGGTGACGACGATGTCGCCGCTGGCCAGATCGGCCTCGGTCGATTCGGCGGCAACGCCGGGCGCTGCGGCGGTCTGCTGCTGATCGGTGACCGGCGTGGCGACCTGGCCCTCCGGCGACATCGCCTGCGCGACCGCAGGCTGCGCTGCTACCGCAATCCCGCACGTGGCGGCGAGCAACAGCGCCTTTGACGAGAAACTAAGCATTACCCTCTCCTACCCCAAACCTGATCAGCGCGATGATGTGCGCGCTGCCAACGCCTCGCGCGGCCGATCGGGCGGCGTTTGCCAGCCCAATCAACCGCTCGCGGCATCAATTGATTGTTTCCCATAGGCTCAGTTGGCCCTATAAGACAACGGTGTCTTATTTAGCGCCCCCCGCTCGCTCCGTTGCCCTTGGCGACACTGGTCTCACCGTCAGCACGATCGCGTGGGGCATGTGGCGCTTCCGCGGCACTGACGTGGCGGCTGCACGCACATTGGTCGAAGCGGCGCTCGATGCCGGCATCACCCTGCTCGACACCGCCGATATCTACGGCCCCGACAATGACGAGGATTTCGGCGCGGCCGAGGCGCTGCTGGGCCGCGTCTTCGCCGAAGCGCCGAGCCTGCGCGATCGCATGGTGCTCGCCTCGAAGGGCGGCATCAGCATGGGCGTGCCGTATGATTCGAGCGCAGGCTATCTGGCGAGCGCGATCGACGCATCGCTGACCCGGATGCGCTGCGACAAGATCGATTTGTACCAGATCCATCGCCCCGACCTGCTCGCGCATCCGCAGGAAGTGGCGCGCGCGCTCGACGATGCGCGCACCGCGGGCAAGATCACCGCGATCGGCGTGTCGAACCACACGCCGGCGCAGACCGCGGCGCTCGCCGAATACCTCCCCGTCCCGATCGTGAGCCATCAGCCGGAATTCTCCGCGCTCGTGACGACGCCGTTGTTTGACGGCATCTTCGATCAGGCGATGCAGCGCGGCATGGCGGTGCTCGCCTGGTCGCCGCTGGGCGGCGGTCGCCTCGCCGATCCGCAGGACGAGCGCAGCCGCGCCGTTGTTGCGTTGCTCGACGCGAAGGCGACCGAAGCCGGGGTCGATCGCGCCGCGGTCGCTTATAGCTGGATCATGGCGCACCCCGCGCGCCCAATCCCGATCGTCGGCACACAGAATGCGTCGCGGATCGCCACGATCCCCGACGCCTACACGCCGCAATGGACGCGTGCCGAATGGTATGCGGTGCTGCAGGCGAGCATGGGGGAACAATTGCCGTGACGGGTTCGACCAACCAACAGTGCGAAGTCAGCTGGTTCTCGGCGCTGTGCGACGACGATTACGAGTTCCTCGGCGTGCCCGATCCCAAGCTGAAATCGAGCTGGGAGCATTGCCGCGATATCGTGCTGCAGGCCGAGAGCGGCGGGTTCGACAATATCCTGCTGCCGTCGGGCTATGCGCTGGGCATCGACACGACCGCCTTCGCCGCGGCGATCGCGACGCAGGTGGAGCGTATCCGGCTGCTGATGGCGGTGCGGATCGGTGAAAGCTGGCCGCCGCAGCTCGCGCGGCAGATCGCGACGATCGACCGCATCCTGGGCGGGCGGCTGACGGTGAACATCATCTCGTCCGACCTGCCGGGCGAGACGCTGGCAAGCGCGCCGCGCTATGCCCGCACGCTCGAAGCGATCCAGATCCTCAAGACGATGCTGAACGGCGAGCCGCTCGACCATCAGGGCGAGTTCTGGAAGCTGAAGCTCGATCCGCCGGCCGTCACCACCGTATCGGGCAAGGCGCCGCCGCTGTATTTCGGCGGGCTGTCGCCGGATGCGCGCGAGGTCGCGGCGCAGGGGGCAGACGTCTACCTGATGTGGCCCGACAAGAAGGAAGCCGTGCAGGCGATCATCGACGACATGACCGCGCGCGCGGCGAAGCACGGCCGCACGCTCAAGTTCGGCTATCGCGCGCATGTCGTTGTGCGCGATACCGAGAGCGAGGCGCGCGCCGCCGCCGACCGGCTGCTGTCCAAGCTCGACGCGAAGGAAGGCGAGGCAATCCGCAACAAGTCGCTCGACACGACCTCGACCGGCGTCGCGGCGCAGGCGGCGTTGCGCGAAGGCGCGACGGATGACGGCTATGCCGAGGAGAATCTGTGGACCGGCGTCGGGCGGGCGCGCTCGGGTTGCGGCGCGGCGATCGTCGGCGATCCCGATCAGGTGCTCGCCAAGCTCAAGATGTACCAGGACATGGGGATCGAGGCGTTCATCCTCTCGGGCTATCCGCACGCCGCGGAGGCGGATCTGTTCGCGCGGCACGTGTTGCCGAAGTTGAGCCATGGGCCGCTGATTCTCTGAACGGACACGAGCGGGGCGGAATACTCCCCGTTCGCCCTGAGGAGGTGCCGAGCGCAGCGAGGTGCCGTCTTGAAGGGCATGTGCTTCGAGACGGCATTTCGACAAGCTCAATGCCTCCTCAGCACGAACGGTTGGGGTGAGGAATGCCGCCCGACGCGGCGCAGCAAGAGGCGAGGAATGATCATGGCTGAGTGCTTTCCGCGTCAGTTCGCGGCATGACGGTGGTGCTTCTTCCCGCGGAGAACGGCTTCGACATTCTCGCGGGCGACACGCTCGTCATTCGGCATCGTGCGGATGCCCCGGCGCTGTTCGTCGGCACCGGGCGGCCGCTGGTGGACATGTATCGGGGGAATTACTTCCTCGAGGACCGGCTCGACGAGCGGATCGCGTTGCGCGAGGCGGCGATCGAGGGCGACACGGTGACGCTGTCGGCGGGCGGGCGAGCGCTGCTGGCGGTGACAGTGCGCGACGGGGCGCTGCATCTGGCGGCGCTCGATCCGGCGCTCAATCGTTTCTGGCTCAATTGTATCGGCGAGGCGGGCGAACGGCTGTGGGGCGGCGGCGAGCAATTGTCGTATGTCGACATGGCCGGGCGGCGGTTTCCGATGTGGACGTCCGAGCCGGGCGTCGGGCGCGACAAATCGACGCTGCTGACCTTCCAGTGCGATCGCGATCACCGTTCGGGCGGGGATTATTGGAACACCAATTATCCGCAGCCGACGTACCTGTCGTCGCGCCGCTATGCGCTGCACGTCGATACGACCGCCTATAGCTGCTTCGACTTCCGCGACGCCGCCGCGCCCGCGATCGAGGTGTGGGAGATCCCCGCAAAGATCGAGCTGTTCGCCGCCGCTCGCTTCGCCGCCCTTGTCGGCGCGCTTTCCACCCGCTTCGGCCGCCAGCCGTTGCTGCCCGAATGGGCCTATTCGGGCGCGATCCTCGGGTTGAAGGATGGTGCGCGCAGCTTCGAGCGGATGGAGGCGATCATCGCCGCGGGCGCGGTGGTCACTGGGCTGTGGTGCGAGGACTGGGTCGGCTTGCGCGTCACTAGCTTCGGCAAGCGGCTGTTCTGGGATTGGAAGGCGAACGATGCGCGCTATCCGCACCTGCGCCAGAAGATCGCCGAGCTGAGCGATCGCGGGATCCGCTTCCTGGGATATATAAATCCGTACCTGGCGGTCGACGGATCGCTGTACGCGGAGGCGGCGGACGCTGGCTATCTTGCGCTGCGGCTCGATGCCGACGCGCCCTATCTGGTCGATTTCGGCGAGTTCGATTGCGGGATCGTCGATTTCACCAACCCCGCCGCCGCCGACTGGTTCGCCGATCGCGTGATCGGGCGCGAGATGCTCGACATCGGCCTGTCGGGCTGGATGGCCGATTTCGGCGAATATCTGCCGACCGACGTGCGGCTTTACGACGGCACCGATGGCATGATCGCGCACAATGCCTGGCCGACGATCTGGGCCGAGGTGAACGCGCGCGCGATCGCCTCGCGCGGGAAGACGGGCGACGCGGTGTTCTTCATGCGCGCGGGCTTCTCTGGAGTCGGCGCGCATTGCCCGCTGCTGTGGGCGGGCGATCAGTCGGTCGATTTTACGCGGCATGATGGGATCGGCACGGTGATCCGTGCGGCGCTGTCGTCGGGGCTGGTCGGCAATGCCTATCACCACAGCGATCTGGGCGGGTACACGAGCCTGTACGACAATGTGCGGACCGCCGAACTGCTGATGCGCTGGAGCGAACTGTCGGCCTTCTCGCCGGTGATGCGCAGCCACGAGGGCAATCGGCCGGATACCAATTTGCAGCTCGATAACGACGCGGCGGTGCTGGCGCATTTCGTTGCGATGACGAAGGTGCATGCCGCGCTCGCGCCCTATGTCGCGACGCTCTGCGCAGAGGCCGCAGCGACGGGGCTGCCGCTGCAACGGCCGCTCTTCCTCGATTATGAGGATGACGCGGCCTGTTGGGGGCTGGAGACGCAGTATTGCTACGGCCGCGACCTCGTTGTCGCGCCAGTGATCGAGGCTGGGGCGGAGCGATGGCGTGCGTATCTGCCCGCGGGTGCGCAGTGGCGGCATCTGTGGTCAGGGGAGACGTTTTCGGGCGGTGCCGAAGTGGTGGTCGCGGCCCCGCTCGGCCAGCCGCCGGTATTCTATCGTACCGACAGCGCGCATGCCGACTTGTTTGCGTCGATTGGTGCGCTCTAGGTTGGTCAGAATGGCCCCACCCCAACCCGTTCGTGTCGAGCAAAGTCGAGACACCATACGCAGCGCCTGGGACATGTCCCTCGACTTCGCTCGGGACGAACGGGGGTGCCAGTGACCAAATACGCCACGCTGCCGCTCGCGGCGGATCTCTACAACGATCTCGAGCCCGCGCCGCCGCATAGCTGGCGCGATCTCGTCCCCGGGCTGATGGTTGCGGTGCTCGCGACGATGGCGGCGGCGCTTGTGGCGGATCATTACAATGCACCGCTCACGTTGATGGCGCTGCTGATTGGGCTCGCGCTAAACTTCCTCGGCGCAGATCCGCGGATGACGCCGGGGCTCAGCTTCGCCTCCAAGACGCTGCTGCGCTGGGGCATCGTGCTCGTCGGCGCGCGGATCACGGTGGGGCAGATCGCCGGGCTTGGGCCAATGACCTTGCTGGCGGTGGTCGTGATCCTGCTGCTGACGCTCGGCGCCGGAATCCTCGTTGCGCGCGCGACAAACCTGGGGAGCGCGTTCGGCACGCTGGCGGGCGGCGCGGTGGCGATCTGCGGCGCGTCGGCGGCGATGGCGCTGGCGACCACGCTGGGCGAGCGCCGCGCCAACCAGGCGCAGCTCGCGCTCGTGCTCGTCGGCATTTCCGCGGCGAGCGCGGCGGCAATGTTCCTCTACCCCAGCCTCGCGCACCAGCTTGGCCTCAGCGACCGGCAGGCGGGCTTCGTGCTCGGCGCGTCGATCCACGATGTCGCGCAGGCGCTCGGCGCGGGCTACAGCTATTCCGACACCGCCGGGCAGATCGCGGCGATCGTGAAGCTGACGCGCGTCGCGCTGCTCGCCCCGGTGCTCGCGCTGGTCGCGGCCTTCTACCGGCCCGAGGACGGCAAGAAGACGGGCATCACGCTGCCGTGGTTCGTCGTCGGCTTCTTCGTGTTTGCCGGGATCAACTCGCTCGGCGTTATCCCCGCGGTCGTCGGCCGCGGCGCGCAGGATATCGCGACCGCGTGCCTCGCGTGCGCGGTCGCCGCGACGGGCATCCGCGCGCCGATGAGTTCGCTGCTCGAGACGGGGATGAAGCCGCTGCTGGTGATCCTCGCGGCGTCGCTGGCGGCGCTGCTGCTGTCGCTCGCCGCTGCGCTGCTGCTTCTTTAATTACTCCCCTCCCGCTTGCGGGAGGGGCTGGGGGAGGGGCTGTCCAAACAGGGACACGTGCGGCGACCAAAGACACGCCCTCCCCCGACCCCTCCCGCGAGCGGGAGGGGAGTTAGAGCGCGAAGATCTTGCCCGGATTGAACAGATCGTGCGGATCGAGCGTGCGCTTGATCGCGCGCATCACGTCGACCGCCTCGCCAAGTTCCGCGACCAGCCACGGCTGCTTGCCCAGCCCGATGCCGTGTTCGCCGGTGCACGTGCCATCCATCGCCAGCGCGCGCTCGACCATCCGGTCGTTGATCGCCGCCACCTCGGCGTGTTCCGCGGCGCTATCGGGATCGAGCGAGAAGATGACGTGGAAATTGCCGTCGCCGACATGGCCGACGATCGTCGCCGGCACGCTTGCGCGTTCGAGATCCTGCTTGGTCAGCGCGATACATTCGGTGAGCCGGCTGATCGGCACGCACACGTCAGTCGTCCAGCCGACCCCGCCCGGGCGCAGCGCGATCGCGGCATAATAAGCCTCGTGCCGCGCCTTCCACAGCCGCGCGCGCTCCTCGGGCCGGTTCGACCAGGCGAAGTCGCCGCCGCCATTCTCCGCCGCGTGCCCGCGCACCAGCTCAACCTGCTCGGCGACGCCAGCGGGCGATCCGTGGAACTCGAAGAACAAGGTCGTGACCTCGGGCAGATCGAGCTTCGACCACAGGTTCACCGCGCGGATCTGAACGTCGTCGAGCAATTCGACCCGCGCCAGCGGCACGCCGAGCTGGATCGCCTGCACCACGGTGTCGACCGCGCCCTCGAGCGTCGCGAAGCCGCACACCGCCGACGAGATCACCTCCGGGATCGGGTGCAGCCGCAGCGTCACTTCGGTGATGATGCCGAGCGTCCCGTCCGCGCCGACGTATAGCCGCGTGAGATCGTAGCCGGCGGCCGACTTGCGCGCGCGCCGCGCGGTGCTGATTACGCGGCCGTCGGGCGTCACCACCGTCAGGTTCAGCACCGCCTCGCGCATCGTGCCGTAGCGCACCGCATTGGTGCCGCTCGCGCGCGTCGAGGCCATGCCGCCCAGCGTCGCGTTCGCGCCCGGATCGATCGGGAAGAACAGCCCGGTATCGCGCAGATGCTCGTTGAGCTGTTCGCGCCGCACGCCGGCCTCCACCGTGCAGTCGAAGTCCTCCGCGCGGACCGCGACGATGCGGTTCATCTCGGCCATGTTCAGGCTGATGCCGCCACGCACCGGCACGGCATTGCCCTCGATCGACGTGCCCGCGCCGAACGGAACGATCGGCACGCGGGCGGGCACGCAGATGTTGACGAGATCGACCACGTCCTGCGTCGAGCGCGCGAAGACCACGGCATCGGGCAGCACGGTCGCGAAATGCGCCTCGCTCGATCCATGCTGCGTGCGGATCGACTCGCGCAGATCGAGCTGCTCGCCGAACCGGCTGCGGAGCGCATCGAGCACTGCGGGATCGAGCGAGGCGCGGACGGGAGTGGGCGCATGAAGCATGGGTGATCCCGCAATACCGGCTTCGCGGTGGAAGCGCCACCGACGGACGATGTCGCGGAGCCATCGTCCGGCGCACGTCTCAAGCGGCGGACTTTTCAGATCACCGGTTGCGTGTGCGCCACGGAGGTCAGGCGACCCATTCGCTCGGATCTGGCTCGTTGCCGATCAGCGCCAGCCCGTGTGCGATCGAGGTAAGCTCGCCGCCGGTGGCGATCCGTTCGGTGCCGAAGCGCCGATCGAAGAGCGCGCGGATCGCGGGGATCAGCGAGGAGCCGCCGGTCAGGAACACCCGGTCGATCGCGCCGCCCTCGAGCCCCGCGCGCGCCAGCGCGGTATCCAGCGCCGCTTCGATCCGCCGCAGATCGTCCGCGATCCACGCCTCGAAGTCCGCCCGCCGCACCGTCTCCGCGATCTCCACGCCGCCGCCGTCGAAGGCGAACACCGCTTCCTCGCTGGCGGAGAGCGCGCGCTTCAGCTCGCCCACCGCATCGTACATCGGGAAGCCCTGCTCATGCTCGATCAGCGCGATCATCCGCCCGATCGGCGCCGGATCGACCGCATCGCGCTGCAACTTGCGCAATTCCTCCAGCGTACGGCGGTTGCGCATCATCGCGAGGCGTGACCAATCGGCGAAATCGGTGAAATAGCCGCCGGGGATATCGAGCAGCTTGCCGAACGAGCGATACTGCCCGCCCTTGCCGAGCAGCGGCAGCACCAGCCGATCGACGATCCGCTGGTCGAAGCGGTCCCCCGCGATGCCGATGCCCGCCGAGGCGAGCGGGACGCAACGGCGCGCGGCGCCCGGCTCGGCGACGCGGACGATCGAGAAGTCGGTCGTGCCGCCGCCGAAGTCCGCCACCAGGATCGTCGCCGGCTCGGTCAGCCGCGCGGCATAGCTGAACGCCGCGCCGAGCGGCTCGTAGACATAGTGCAGCTCGATCCCGAACCCTTCGAGCATTAGATCGTAGCGCTGCCGGGCGAGCGCCTGATCGGGCCGCGCGCCGGCATATTCGACCGGTCGGCCGACGATCACCCGCCGTGGGCGATCGTCGAGCGCGCCGCCGGCATGCGCCACCAGCCGCTGGATGAACAACCGCCCGAGATCCTCGAAGCGGAACGGCTTGTTGAAGATCAGCGCGCGTTCGAACGACGGGCTCGCCGCGACGGTCTTGAACGACTGGACGAAGCGGCTGTCGAGCGGCGATTGGAGGTATTCGTCGATCGCCCACGGTCCCGCCTCGTGCGCAATGCCGTTCCAGGCGCTTTGCTCTTCCCAGAAGCACAGCGCCGAGCGGAAGACCGCGCCGGTGGCAAGCTCGCCGGCAAATTCTACCAGATGCGTGCCCCCTGCCCCATCGGCGAGCGCGGCGACGGTGTTGGTCGTCCCGAAATCGAGCCCGAGCGCGCGCGGTGTCGTATCGCTATCCACCATATCGTCCTGTCGTTGGGGGGCCGACCCGCGGGGCGCGCGCCTATGCCACGCTGCCGGGCGAGGGGCAACGTCTCCGCCTCAACGAACTATGCTCAAGTGATGGCCAGCGACCTTCGGGTTCGGCGCTTAGCGCCCCACCACGTCGCGGCGCATCGGTGCGAGCTTGGCAAGGAAGCGGTTCTGTGCGGCGAACGGCACGCCCTCGGCCTGCATCGCGGCCTGCAGGTTCTCGACCACGCGGTTCATGTCCGCTTGCTGGACGCCCATATCCTTGTGCGCCGCGCGCATGTCGCGCCCGGTGTAGCTGCACCCGGCGTTGAGAATGTAGCAGAATTGCTCGAACAGCGTGCGTTTGAAGCGGATCTTGTCCTGATTCATGAAGATCTCGCCGACGCGCGGATCGGCGAAGTTCCTCGCGACGAAATCGTCGACGATGCGGCGGATGCCCTCCTGACCGTTGAACGCGCGCGCCATCGCGTCGCCCTCGAACGGCCGCGCGCCGGCATTGGCCGCGTCCACCTGGTAGGGATCGACCGCTCCTTCCCCCGGCATCGCATGCGCAGCAACCGGTGTGCCCTGCGGGGCAAGTAACAAGGCGAGCGCGGCGAGGAACATGCGGGTTTCTCCGAGGGGCAGAATCAGAAGCTGCCCTGCAGCTGGAACAGCACACCGCGCTGCTTGTCGAACGTCGCGATCGAGCCGAGGTCAGTATAGGCGACGGTCGCGGTCAGGTGCCGGTTGATGCCGTATGCGGCGAAGGCGTCCCACCAATCATCCTCGCGCGCGATGGCGAGGTTGCTCGGCTTGGTGCGATATTCCGCCCCCACCACGAAGCGGCGCGAGAATTGATAGGCCGCCGATCCCTCGACCTGGAGCTGGTGGCGATTGCCGAGCGCACCGCCATGGCCGAGCAGGCCGAGCTGGTTCGCCTTGGTCGCGCGCACGGTGACGTTGGTGAGCAGCGACCAGCGCAGAAACAGCTTCGTCGCCGAAGCAAAATAATCCGCCCCCTCGCGCTCCGCCGCGCCCACCGCCGTGACGATCGGCGCATCGAGGCTCTTCTTGTACTGCACGCCGACCGCGATCGCGGGCATCCATTCGGGGCCGTAGACCATGTCGCCGGCAACGCGCACCTTCGCGCCCCACACGTCCTGGTCGAACTTGAAATCGTTGCCGAGGCCAAGCGCGCCGCCGACCTTGTTGGTGTCGAACACTTGCCGCGCGAAGCTCAGCTCCACCCGATTCCACGCGCCGGCCGCGACGGAAAAACTCCGGAAATCGTAGTCGCGCAGTTCGGCGACGGTGGCGCTCGCCTGCACGCCGACGCCGTCCTTCGTCGCGTTACCCGCGATCACCGCCCATGGGGTGAGCCCGCCGCCTGCAGCGCCCTCGATCGTGCTGATGCCGTTGGTCAGCAGCAGCTTGCCCGGCGCGCCGAGATCCTGCGCGGTGGCGGACGATGCAGCGCCGAGACTGATGGCGATGCCCATGATCGACGTCAGGCAACGAGCGCGGAGGCGGCGGTTCATATCCAGTCGGATGAACCATTCGTGGTTAAGGTTCGGTTGATCCGTCCGGCTGCCCGCGTGCGTTTACGAGAGTTTGACGCATTGCGGCGATAGCGGCGGCATGAAGATCGCGATCGTCCTCGCCGCAACCTGCCTCGCTGCCCCGCTTCCCGCCCTTGCCGGCACCGTCACCGTCCGCATCGTCGACGCGGCGGGCGCGGCGGTGCCCGATGCGGTGGTCACGATCCATCCGGCCGCCGGAGCGCCTGCCGGGCCGCTCCGCTTCCCCTGGGCGAACGCGATGGTGCAGCGGAACATCGCGTTCAATCCCGGCACCTTGATCGTGCCGGTCGGCGCGACGGTCAGCTTCCCCAATCAGGACAAGGTTCGCCACCACGTCTACAGCTTCTCGAAGCCGGCGAAGTTCGAACTGAAGCTGTTCGGCAAGGATGAAAGCCGCAGCTACACCTTCAAGACCCTGGGTGCGGTGGCGCTCGGCTGCAACATCCACGATACGATGTCGGGCTTCATCAAGGTCGTCGACACGCCGTTTGCGGACAAAACGGGCAGTGCCGGCGACGCGCGGATCGCCGGCGTCACGGCTGGCCGGTCGCAGCTGACCATCTGGCACCCGCGGCTGCGATCGAAGCTGAACGAAATGTCCTTCCCGCTCGATGTGCCGGCGACGGGCGACGTCGCCAAGCGCATCACCATCATTCTGCGCTAACCCGATGCCGCACGCGATCCTTGCCCTCCGCTCCCTTGCCGCAGCCCTCGCCGGCAAGGTCGCAGGATCGCTGACTGCAAAGCTGACGCTGTTCTATGCCGCGCTCTTTGCGCTGGTAACGGCAATGATCCTGATCGGCGCCAGGACCGGGATCAACAGCACCGCCGAACGCATGATCAAGAGCGAGATGGAAGCGAGCGCCAAGGTGTTCGATCGCGTCACCGCGATGCGCTACGCTCAGCTCGGCGAAGCCAGCCGCGTGCTGTCGGCCGACTTCGGTTTCCGCGGCGCGGTCGCGACCGAAGACGCGCCGACGATCGCCTCGGCACTCGATTCGCTGCGCGGGCGGCTCGATCTCGACCAGGCCTTCTACGTCGGCGTCGACGGGGGGATCGTCGGCTTCCGCGGCCGGATTGCCCCGGCAGATGCGCGGGACCTGCACGCTGCGCTAGAGGAGGGGCGCAGCCGCGGCGTACTGCGGATCGGCACGACGCGGTTCAACGCCGCCGCTGCGCCGGTCAAGGCACCGGTCACGCTGGGCTGGGTCGTGTTCGCCAACGGGCTCGACGCGCGCGAGATGGCGCGGCTCGCCAAGCTCGCGTCGATCGATTTGGCCCCTCGGATCGTCCCGGCCGCCACCTTGCCCGCCGACCAGCGCGGCGCGGCGATCGAGCGGCGCGAAGGCGGGCAACGCATGCTCGTCCAGGCCTCGCCGATTGCCTCGTTCCGCACCGACGAGCCGCAGATGCTGCTGCTGCAATACAGCATGACCAAGGCGCTGGCCGAGTACAGCCCGATGCTCTGGCTGCTGCTGGCGTGCGGCGTTGTCGGCGTCGCGGCGGCAGGCGCGGGCGGCTGGCTGCTCGCGCGCCGCATCACGCGGCCGATCACTGCGCTTGATGGCGCTGCGCGAATGGTCGCGAGGGGCGAATATGCGCAGGTGCGGATCGAGACGCGCGACGAACTCGGCACGCTCGCCGCGAGCTTCAACCAGATGGTCGACGATATCGGCGCGCGCGAGCGGCAGATCACGCACATGGCGCTGCACGACGCCCTCACGGGGCTGGCCAATCGCGTGCTGCTGCGCGAGCACCTCGCCATCACGCTCGCGCGCCCGATCGCCGGCCGGCAGCAGGCACTGTTCTGCCTTGATCTCGACGAGTTCAAGGCGGTTAACGACACGCTAGGCCACCCTACCGGTGACGCGCTGCTGTGCGACATCGCACGGCGCCTGAGCAAGTTCGCCGGCGACGGCTTCGTCGCACGGCTGGGTGGCGACGAATTCGCGCTCGTCATGGACGATACGAAGAACACGCTGGACCGCATCGCGCATGAATTGACGCGAGTCGTCGCCGAGCCCTGCATCGTCAACGAGCACCGCATCGTGCCGGGCACCAGCATCGGGATCGCCATCCTAGGCATCGACGGTGCCGATGCCGTCACGCTCACCAAAAACGCCGATCTCGCGCTGTACCGCGCCAAGCACGACGGGCGTGGCGGATATCGCTTCTTCGAGCCGGCGATGGATGCCGAGGCGCGCAAGCGGCGCCAGATGGAAATCGATCTGCACGACGCGATCAGCGGTGGCCAATTGTCGCTGATGTTCCAGCCGCTGTTCGATCTGTCGCAATCGCGCGTGTCGGCGTTCGAGGCGCTCTTGCGCTGGAATCACCCCGAGCGTGGGCTCGTCTCCCCGGTCGAGTTCATCCCGCTGGCGGAGGATACCGGGCTGATCGTGCCGATCGGCGAATGGGTGGTGCGCGAGGCATGCCGCGTCGCGCGTTCATGGCCCGACAATGTGCGCGTCGCGGTGAACGTCTCGCCGGTGCAGTTCCGCAGCCCGGGGCTCAGCACCGTGATCCTTCAGGCGCTGTCCGAAAGCGGCCTCCCGCCGCAGCGGCTCGAGCTGGAGATCACCGAGAGCCTGTTCATCGACAATCCCGAAACCACGCTCGCCTCGCTGCACAGCCTGCGCAGCCTGGGCGTGCGCGTCGCGCTCGACGATTTCGGGACGGGCTATTCGTCGCTCAGCTATCTGCGCGCTTTCCCGTTCGACAAGATCAAGATCGATCGCAGCTTCATCATCGATCTGCTGAAAAGCGACGGCGCAACCGCGATCATCAAGTCGATCACGACGCTCGCCGAGGCGCTCGGCATGGAGACCACTGCGGAAGGCGTCGAGAATGCCGACCAACTCGATATCCTGCGCGAACAGGGGTGCAGCCACATTCAGGGCTATTATTTCAGCCGCCCGGTGGTGGAGGAAGAAGTTATCCGAATGCTCGGACGCGCCACGATGGGCGGCGTTCGCGTCGCGCGCTGAGCAACGAACGCCGCGCCTGCCTATTCTGAAAGCATCGCGGCTGGTCGGCGCGGCGCTTAAGCAACAATGCTGGTCGTTGTTCCCGAAACGGTTTCAACTGTGCTATCGCGCTACAAATAAAAGACATAACGCCCGCAGTAATAGTGATGGGGGCGACAATGGGACAGGACGTCAAAACAATTGCGTTGGCGACGGAATTGACGATCGCCTGGTTGACCAATCCGAACACACGGGTTTCGGCAAGCGACGTACCCGGCTTCCTGATGTCGACCCATCAGATGATCACCGATCTGCTGGTTCCTTCAGCGCCGGCTGCGGTCGAGCCCGAGCCAGAGCACGAACCCGCGGTCAGCATCCGCAAATCACTTGCCTCGCCCGATCGCATCATTTCGATGATCGACGGCAAGCCGTACATGTCGCTAGCCCGCCACCTGAAGGCGCATGGCCTGACGCCGGACGAATATCGCCAGCGCTATGGATTGCGGCACGATTACCCGATGGTCGCCCCCTCCTACAGCGCCGCGCGCCGCGCGATGGCGCTGAAGATCGGCTTGGGCGGGCGGGCCGCGGCGGCGCGTGCCGCGGCCGCAGCGGTGGTCACCACACCGGAAGCCGAACCGGCGCCGGCCAGCCGCAAACGCAGCAGCGCGCGCCGGCCGGCCAAGAGCGATTCCGGCTTGGCCGCGCAGCAAGGCTGAACCGCAAGCGCCTTGTACGGCCGCGGCTATGGCCGAGCGGCGATCGTTACTTCTGCCCTGCCATCCAATCGGCCAGCTTGCGCTCCAGCACCGGCATCGGCAGCGCGCCGGTATCGAGCACCGCCGCATGGAACGCGCGTGGGTCGAAGCGCGCGCCCAGCTGCGCCTTCGCCTGCGCCTTCAGCCGCAGGATCGTCAACTGGCCGATCTTGTACGCCAGCGCCTGGCCCGGGATCGCAATGTAGCGTTCCACTTCGGCGGTCGCGTCGCTCTCGGGCATCGGCGAATTGTCGAGCATGTATTTGATCGCCTGATCGCGGCCCCAGCCCTTGGCGTGGATGCCGGTGTCGACCACCAGTCGCATCGCGCGCAGCATCTCGTCGCTGAGCCCGCCCATCCGCTGATACGGATCGGTCTCGACGCCGAGCTCGGGGTACAGCGACTCGGCATAGAGCGCCCAGCCCTCGACGAAGGCCGTATTGCCGCCGAAGCGCATGAACGCCGGCAAGCTCGCATTCTCCTGCGCCAGGCTGATCTGGAAGTGATGCCCCGGCACCGCTTCGTGCAGGTACAAGGTCTCCATGCCCCACAGGTAACGGTTCTTCAGATCGTAGGTGTTGTAGTAAAACACGCCCGGCCGCGTGCCATCCGGGGTGCCCTGCTGGTACGATCCGGCGGCGTCGGACTTCTCGCGGAACGCCGGCACCGGGCGAATCTCGAGCGGCGTCTTGGGGGTGAGCGCGAACTGCTCGCGCACCCGCGCGTCGACGCGCTTGCCGATCGCCTGATAGCCGGCAGCGACCTCTTCGGCGGTCTTGGGCTGGAAGCGCGGATCGGTGCGCAGCAGCGTGAAGAACTCGGGCAGCGTACCGGCGAACCCGGCACGGCCCTTCTGCGCCTCCATTTCAGCGAGGATACGCTTGACCTCCGACAGGCCGAGCGCGTGGACTTCCTCCGCCTTCATCGGCAGCGTCGTGCTGCTCTCGATCAGATAATCGTACAGCGCCGCCCCGCCCGGCAGCGCCGAGAGCCCCACCGTGTCGCGCGCCTTGGGCAGATATTCGGTCTGCAGGAAATCGCGCAGCCGGCGATGTGCGGGGTTGAGCACGTCGCGCACCTGCACGGTATAAGCCTGGGTCAGCCGTGTGCGATCGGCCGCGGGCACCGCGTCGGGGAACGTCACGACGGGGGCGTAGAACAGCGACTTTTCGAGCGGCGCGCCCAGCAGGTTATCGAGCTGCTCGATCACGTTCCTCACGACCAGCTTGGGCGGCGTGATGCCGCGCGCCATGCCCTCGCGCGCGCGCGCGATCATCCGATCGACTACCCGGCCATATTCGGCGTTGCGTTTGAGATTGTTGTCATAGTCGAGCGTCGTCTTGAACGGTGCCGCCCCCTGGCCGGAGGCGAACTCGGGATAGAAGGTCTGGAAGCCCTGGAAGTGGTTGATCGGCAGCACGTCGCCGATGCGCCGGATCTCGGGCGCGAAGCCCCTCAGGTCACGCTCGTTGTCCGCCTTGAACACGTCATACGCAATACGATCGACCGCCGACAGCTTGGCCCGATCGACCGTGCCGAGCGCACGCAGATTGTCGACCAGCGCTTGCCGCTCGCCTTCCTCATAGGCCTCGGTCAGGAACGGTTCGAGCCGATCAGCATAGCGCAGATCGCCGCGGAAGATCGCGCGCAGCGGGCCGCGGCGTAGCGAGGCCTCGTCGCTCTCGGCGAAGATCCGCCGCAGCTTTTCTCCCTCGCCCGTCGCCGGGGCCGCGGGCGGCGCGGCTGGGGTTCGCGCGATGGCGAGCGTGGGGATGGTGGCGGACAACAGGAGAGCAAGGGCAAGGCGCAACGGGTGAAACCTTTCACGAATGTTCCGCGCACCTGGGGGCGCGGAAGTTGGGCCGCTCTATGCCGTTCGTCCCGAGCGTAGTCGAGGGACAGCTACACGCAGCAACCTCGGTGTCTCGACTTCGCTCGACACGAACGGCGTGTGGTGAAGCTTCGATGTACTTTGTCGAAGCGAGATAGCCTCAACAATGGCCCGCGCTCAGCCTTCCAGCTCGGCGCGAAGCTCGGCATCATGCTCGCCGATCGCCGGGGCGCGGCGATAGGTGGGATCGGGCATCGCGCCGAAATCGATTGGGCCTGCCGGCAGTCGGATCGGCGCGCCATCGGCGCCCGGCACCTCGACGAAACAGCCCGCGGCGGCGGCTTGCGGATCGTTCGCCGCTTGCGCCACGGTCTGCACCGGCCCCCAGATGAGCCCCGCCGCCTCGATCGCCGCCGCTGCCTCATCCCACGTCATCGCGCCGAACGCCGCGTCGAGCAGCGCCACCAGCGCTGCGCCGTTCGCGCGCCGCGCCTTGAACCCGGTGAAGCGCGGATCGTCGAGCCATTCGGGATGCCCCGCCGCCGCCGCCAGCTTCGGCCAATCGCCCCCGCCCTGCCGTGGCACGACGACGAACCAGCGGCCGTCCTCGGTTTGGAAGAAATTATTGAGCGGCTCGACCGCTTTCATCCGCGTCTTGGTCGAGGCGAGCTTGCCGGCCTGCAACTGCACGGCATGTTCGGACGCCCCGGCATAGACGCCCATGCGCAGCAGCGACGTCTCGATCTTCTGCCCCTCGCCGGTTCGCTCGCGGTGGAACAGCGCCGCGGAGACGGCGCCGGCGATCCCCACCGCTGCCATGTGATCGCCGATTCCGGTGCGCAGCGGCACCGGATCGCCGCCCTTCACGCTCACCAGCGAGCACAGCCCGCTGCGCGCCCAGAAGGCGGTGATGTCGAACCCCGGACGATCGGCTTCCGGCCCGGTCGCGCCATAGCCGGTGAAGCTGACGATGATCAGGCTTGGCTTGATCGCGCGCAACTCGTCGCAATCGATATTGGCGCGCCGCAGTGATCCGGGGCGCGCGTTGGTGACGAACACGTCGGCCGACAGAATCAGCGCACGCAGCGTGGCGGCATCCGCGGGATCGGCGATATCGAGCGCGATCGAGCGCTTGCCGCGATTGTCGGTCTCGAACACGCGGTTCTCGGTATCGTCGCGGCCGACCGAGGCGAAAAACATCCGCATCGGATCGCCCTGCTTGGGCTCGACCTTGATCACGTCGGCGCCCCAGTCGGCGAGCAGCCCGCACGCACCGGGCCCCGCGATATAGCTGGCAAGTTCGACGACCCGGATTCCGTTCAGCATGATCTCTCCCTCGCGCGGACGCTCGGATTCTCCCGATCCGCCACCGCGCGTGGTTCAACCTGCCAGCGAAGGGCCCGGTTCGCCAACCCTTAGTTGCGCGAACGGCGCTCGCGTCAGAACTTGGCCCCGGCGCGGAGCCCGATCGTGCGCGGGCGGATCGGCACGATATACGGCCGCTGGTCGCACGTGCCGCACTGTTGGAAGCGCGTCAGCTGGCCGCGCTCGTCCCACACGTTTTGCGCAAAGACTTCGAAGGTGAAGTTCTTGAGTTCTGCGCCGACCGCCAGATTGCCCGTCGTATAGGCCGCGAGCCGCCCGATCGCCGCCGCCTTGTCGACGCGGATATCCGATGCGGCCGAGCTCTGGTGCGCGACGAGCAGCTGGACATAGCCCTTCGCCGCGCCGACCGGCACCGAATAACGCGCGGTGCCGCTCACCTTGAAGCGCGGCGTGATCGGCAGCCGCGTGCCCGCCGGCGCAAGGATATCGTCGCCGGTGCCGTCGCAGATCTGCGCGGCGCACAAATCGGTACGCGTCTTGGCATCGGTGTACGATCCCGCCGCGGTGAGCGAGAGCGGGCCGACGCCGAGATTGATGTCGCTCTCGATGCCGCGGATACGCGCGTCGGGGCCGTTCTGGATGATGGTGAAGCTATTCTCACCCAGGAACGAGAATTGGAAGGCATCCCAATTCTGCTGATAGACCGCGCCGTTGAACCGCAGCTTGCCGTCGAGCAGCGTCGTCTTCCAGCCGAGCTCATAATTGGTCAGGAAATCGGCGGCGTACGAGCCGATGTCACCGCGCCGGTTGATCCCGCCCGGCCGGAAGCCGCGCGACCAGGTGCCGTAGAGCAGGACGTCCTCGACCGGCTTCCACGTCGCGTTGAAGCGATACGTGACGCCACTGCCCGACGCCTTGCGCGGCACGATGTTGCCGCCCGAGACGGCGGCGAGGTTGGTGCACGGGCTGCCGTCGACGATGCCGGGCAACAATGTCGATGTGTCGCCGCCATTCAGATAGGCGTCGCGCAGCGTGATCCCGCCCGCGAGATAGCAGCCCGCAACGCCGGTCTGCCCCGAGCCAGCGGCGTTGAACGGCGTGGCGGTGAACGGCCGGCCGTCGGCGGGATCGACACCCGGATTGCGGCCGAAGCCGAAGAAGCCGATCAGCGAATTGTCGTAGATGAACGCACGGCCGCCGGCGGTGAGCGTCACGGTAGGCAGCACGTCGAAGCTTGCCTCGCCGAAGACCGCATAATCCTTGTCGACGCGCTCCTGCTGCGTCAGCCACAAGGTGCCCGGGCGGCCGTTGACCGACACGTCCGCCCCAAGGTTGGGGATCTGGTAATCCTGGTTGATCAGGTTGCTTTGCCGCTGGTAGAACATGCCAGCGACGATGCGGAACGGCTCGCTTGCGGGCGATGCGACGCGCAGTTCCTGGCTCAGCTTCTTGAAGTGGTCGGTCGCCAACACGTTCTGCCGCGGGTCGATCGTGTTCCCGGCGGCGTCCTGATAGTAGAAATAGCCCGCGAGTCCGCCGACCGAGGAATAGAGCGAGTCATACGATTCCGAATAGTCGGTGTAGTCGGACGATTGCGCGGTGCGCCGGTCGAGATACGCGCCGGCATAGGTCACGTCCCAATTGCCGATCTGCCCCTCGATCGTCAGCGCGCCCTGGATGAAGCGGTCGCGGCGATATTCGGGGTAGAAGCGCTGCACCTGCAGATCGCCGACCTGCGGATCATAGGCGAAGCTGCCGTCGGTGCGCAGCTCCTGGTAGAGCACCGTAGGCGTGACGGTCCACGTATCGTCGAGATCGATCTTCAGCGCGGCGCGACCGCCCCACGTTTCGTTGTCGTTATAATCCTTCTCGACGAAGGCGTCGTTGTTGACGGTGATGCCGCCGGGCTGCGGCAGGAAGCTGCGCGTGCCGGGCACGTTGTCGATATAGCCGGCGTCGCGCTGGTAGAAGCCGGTGACGCGCAGCGCGGCCATGTCCGACAGCGGCGCGTTGATCATGCCCTCGATCCGTCCGCCGACGCCGCCGCTCTCGACAGTGTTCACCTCGCCGTCGACCCGGCCGTAGAAGCCTGACGTATCGGGCTTGTTGGTGATGATGCGGATCGTGCCCGCCTGCGACGATGCGCCGTATAGCGTGCCCTGCGGCCCGGCGAGGCTCTCGATCCGCGCGATATCGTAGATGTGGATGTCGAGCGTGCCGCCGATCGTCGTCACCGGCTGCTCGTCGAGGTACGTGCCGACCGACGGAAGCGAGCCCGAATGGTTGCCGTCGCCGCCCGACGCCACGCCGCGCATGTACACCGTCGTCAGCCCCGGCTGCGACGTCTGGAACGCGACCGACGGCAGCAGCTGCGTGTAATCGTTGAAGTTGGTGACGTTGAGCTGATCGAGCCGCCGCGTGCCGATCGCCTGGATGCTGATCGCGACGTCCTGGATATTCTCGTCGCGCTTCTGCGCAGTGACGATGATGTCGTCCTGGAAATCCGATTGCGTAGTGTCGTCCGCCGGCGTGTTCGCTGTCGAGGCGTCCTGCGCCGCTGCGGGCATCGCCACGAATGTCGCCGACGCAAGCAGAACTGCTATCGTGCCGCGCCGTACCGAACCGTGCTTCATCCGCCGCCCCCGTGGAACTATGTTGCGAAAGATTGTGCAGGTGCGAAACGAACGTCAATCGTTTCGGCAGCGCGACGCTGGTTCACCGCCGGTCGTGACAGTTTTGCAACATAAAGTTACAGTGAGTTAGGCCTTTGGCGCGTCTGGATAAGCGCCGACCACCGCGCCCAGCGCAGTTTCCAACGTACCCAGTCGCGACGCGAACGGTACCCAGGCATCGTTCCCGGTACGGTAGATCGGCTGGCGCACCTGTTCAGAGCTCGCCGTGCGTACCGCGCGCTCGGTATCGTGGAACGCGAGGCACGCGGGCTCGAACGCGACGCCACACGCCGCCAGCATCCGGCGTACTTCGGCCTCGGTATCCTCGACCAGCGCCTCATGGATCACGCGATGCGCCCACCCCGGCAGCACCGCATCGACATGCGCCATCGCCCGCACGTAATCGCGATAATAGCGGCCCATGTCGTCGAGCGAATAACTGAACGCCTGCCCGCGCGCGAAATGCTGCTTGTAGTTGGAGAAGCAGCACGCCCGCGGTTCACGTCGCGCATCGATGACGATCGCGTTGGGCAGGATCAGCCGGATCAGCGCGACGTGCGCCCAGTTGTTGGGCAGCTTGTCGATGAACAGCGGCCGATCGGTGCGGCGCTGCACCGCAGTGCGGCGCAGATAGTCCTCGCCCATCGCGCGCGCTTCATCGGCGGTGAGCGTCGCCAGCCCGGCCGGGTAATCGGCGATGCGCCGCGCAAGCGCGGGAAGGTCGGGCAGTTCGGTCGTGCCCTCGATCTGGCTGTGGCTCGCGAGGATCTGTTCGATCAGCGTCGATCCCGCGCGCGGCATCCCCAGCACGAAGATCACTTCGCGCGACGGGCAGCCCCAGCCCGCGCGTGCGGCGAAGAATTCGCGGGTCGCAACCGCCGCGACATCGTCGACGAACCGCTCCGTCTCGTCGGCATCATAGACGATCTGCGTCCGCCGCAGCGCATTGCCGCGTGCATAATGCTCGAACGCGCGATCGGCATCACGCCGCTCCTCCCACGCCTTGCCGAGCGCGAAATCCAGGTGCAGCCGATCCTCGTCGGTCAGGCCCACCCAATCGAGCGCCGCCTGCATCGCCGCCACGTCGCCATCGTCGAACCGCACCGTCTTGAGGTTCGCGAGGCTCCACCACGCCTCGCCCAGCTCGGGCTTCAGCGCGATCGCGCGGCGGTATGCTTCGACGCCGTCCTGCTGCCGCCCGACGGTCTTGAGCATGTGCCCGTAGCTCATCCAGACCTTGGGCTGGTTCGGCGCCTGGCGCAGCACGTTCTCGTACAGCGGGATCGCATCGGCGAAGCTGCCGAGCCGCCCGAGCGCCGCCGCCTTGAGATTGGCATGGCCGACATGATCGGGCTCGGCGGCGAGCAGCGCGTCGAGCTCGTCGAGCGCCTCAACCGGGCGGTTCAGCCGGTAGAGCACGATCGCGAGGTTCGCGCGCGCCGCGGTGAACGCCGGGGCGATCTCCAGCGCGCGGCGCAGCAGCGTCTCGGCATCGCGGTTACGCCCGATCCGCCCGGCGAGTTCCGCCAGCATCCGGATCGCGCGCGGCTCGAACGGGTCGCGCTTGAGATAATCCTTCAGGCCGCGCTCGGCCTCGGGCAGCCGGTTGTCGTGCAGCGCGAGCGCAGCGTCGATCAGCGCGGGCGGATAACGGGTGGCCATCGCAACGTGGGTTAAGCACGCTAGGCAGGCCCGGCAAGCTATGGTCTAGTCAGTGCCCATGACCACCACCCGCCCGTTCGGCTTCTGGACCGCGACCGCGCTGGTGGTTGGCGGGATGATCGGATCGGGCATCTTCATGATGCCCGCCGCGCTCGCGCCGTTCGGCTGGACGGGGACGCTGGCCTGGGTCGTCAGCATCGCCGGCGCATTGTCGATCGCGTACACGATCGGGCGGCTGGCGCAGGAGCTTCCGCAAGCGAACGGCGCGGTGGCAATTGCCGGCGCGGAGCTTGGCGAGCTGGCCGGCGTGCTGATCGGCTGGAGCTACTGGGTTTCGATATGGTGCGCCAATGCCGCGATCGCGATCGCAGCCGCAAGCTATCTCGCGGCGGTGATCCCGGTGCTCGGCGCGACTCCAGCGCGCGGTGCGCTGACGGCGGTGGCGCTGCTGTGGCTGCTGACGCTGCTCAATCTGGCGGGCGCGCGGCGCGCGGGGCAATTTCAGGTGCTGACCACAATCCTGAAGCTCGTCCCGCTGATCGCGGTGGTCGTGATCGCTGCGTGGCTCGGCACTCGTGGCGAGGCACAACTGCCTCCGCTTCCCGCCGCCGGCACGTTACTCGGCGGGTTCGCTACCGCCGTGACGCTGACGCTGTTTCCGCTCGTGGGTTTCGAGGCCGCCGGCGTCGCCGCCGAACGCGTCCGCGATCCCGCGCGCAACGTGATGCGCGCATCAATGGCTGGCACGCTGGTGACCGGGTTGCTGTACATCCTCGTCTGCTCGGCGATCGTGCTGCTGCTGCCAGTTGCCACCGTCACGCAATCCTCGGCGCCGTTCGCGTTGTTCGTCGGGCAGTTCTGGGGCACCGGCGCATCGAATGTCATCGCGCTGTTCGCGGCGATTGCGGCGATCGGCGCGCTCAACGGCTGGGTGCTGCTGCAGGGCGAAGTGCCGCTCGGCATGGCGCGCGCCGGCCTGTTGCCCGCCTGGTTCGGCCGCGTCTCGCGCGCCGACGTGCCGGTGCGCGTGCTGCTGCTGTCGTCGGGGCTCGCCAGCGCCCTGATCCTGACGACTTCCAGCCCGACGCTCGGTGGCGTCTTCCAGTTCCTCGCGCTGCTCACCACCTGCGCGTGCCTGTGGTTCTACCTCGCGATGTGCGTGGCCGCGCTGCGCCGGCGCGTTGCGATCCCCGCGGCGTTGGTCGGGATCGGCTTTGCGCTCTTCGCGGTCTGGGGCGCCGGTTGGGAGGCGAGCGGGCTCAGCCTGCTGCTGGTAGCGAGCGCGGTGCCGCTATACCTGCTGCGCCCGCGCGCTGTCGTAAAGCCGCAGCTGGCCTAAGCGTTTCCCCGGCGAAGGCCGGGGCCCAGTTGCAACGGTGGCTGTAACGGAGCGATCCGCGTCGTCGGCGACGGTCCGAGACTGGGCCCCGGCCGTCGCCGGGGAACGACTTACCCGAACAATCGCCCGACGAGGCTGCGGTCGCGTAAAATTGCGTGCGCCGCATTGTGCCCCGGCGCGCCGGTCACCCCGCCGCCGGGATGCGCGCCCGATCCGCACATGTAGAGCCCCTTGATCGGCGCGCGATAATCGCCGTGCCCGAGCACCGGGCGCGCCGACCAGAGCTGATCGAGGCTCATCCGCCCGTGGAAGATATCCCCGCCAATGAGCCCGAACTTGCGCTCCAGATCGAGCGGCGAGTGGATCTGCCGCGCGATCACACTGCCCGCGAAGTTGGGCGCATGCTCGGTGACGGTATCGATGATGTGATCCGCCACTGCCTCGCGATGATCGTCCCAGCTGCTGCCGTCGGGCAGTTCGGGTGCGAATTGCTGGCAGAAGAGGCTCGCGATGTGCATCCCCGGCGGCGCGAGGCTGTCGTCGACCGTCGTCGGCAGCTTCATCTCGACGATCGGCTTCTTCGACCAGCCGAATTGCTTCGCATCGTCGAACGCCTGGTCCATGTAATCCATGCCGGGCGCGATGATGATGCCGGCGGTGTGATGCTCGGCCTTTTCCTTGCCGCGCAGCACGGTGAAATCGGGCAGCTCGCTCAGCGCGACGTTCATCCGGAACGTGCCCGATCCGGTCTTGAAGTTCGCCGTCCGTCGCCGGAAGTCGGCATCGAGATCGGACGGATCGACCATCTGGCGATACAGCATCGCCGGGCCGACGTTCGCCGCGACGATCGTGGCAGCGATCTCCTCGCCGCTCTCCAGCCGCACTCCCGCAGCGCGCCCGCCATCCACCAGCACCTTGGCAACCGGCGCGTCGAGCGTGATCTCGACGCCTTCGTCGATGCACGCCGCCGCCATCGCCTGCGTGATCGCGCCCATCCCGCCGACCGAATGGCCCCAGGCGCCAAACTTGCCATTCACTTCGCCGAATACGTGGTGGAGCAGCACATAGGCGCTGCCCGGCGTGGAGACGCCGGCGTAATTGCCCACCACCGCATCGAACCCGAACGCGGTCTTGATGTGATCGTCCTCGAACCAGCCATCGAGGAAATCGCGCGCCGACTTCACGAACAAGTCGAGCACGTCGCGCTGCGCCGCGATGTCCATCCCCGCGAGCCGCTTGCCCTGCGACGCCGCCGCGACCAGCGCCGGCAACCCGCCGCCGACGTTGGGCGGCGCCTTTAACGCAAGGTCGCGCATCACCTGCGCGACGCGTTCGAGCGCGGCTTCATAGGCAGGGAAAGCGTCCGCGTCCTTTTGCGAGAAGCGCGCAAACTCGGCCCGCGTCCGCCCCTCGCCGCCGCCGAGCTTGAGATAGTCGTTCGCGAACGGGAAAAAGTTCGAGATCGTCCGCTCGATGATGCGGAAGCCGCGGTCGTGCAGCTTCATGTCCGCGATCACCTTGGGGCGCAGCAGGCTGACGGTGTAGCTCGCGGTCGAATTGCGGAAGCCGGGATGGAATTCCTCGGTCACCGCCGCGCCGCCGACGACATGGCGGCGCTCGAGCACGCGCACCTTGAGCCCCGCGCGCGCGAGATAGAAGGCGCAGACAAGCCCGTTGTGCCCCCCGCCGATGATGATCGCGTCGTACGCCTTGGTCATGCCCCGCCCGTTCTTTCGTTGGTCATTCGACAGCCTTGAACCGCTTCGACCAGCCCGCCGCCGGTGCACGATGCAGCCGCGCCTCAGGAATCCGCCCGCGGATCTTCGCCGCGAAGCTGCGCAAGCACACCTCGGTCGCGCCGATCGGCCCCGCGGTATAGCTCGCCGAGGCCATGCCCTGCTGCACGCGCTCGATCAGCCACGTGTCCTCGGCGTTCACCACGCGATTGATCCGCCAGTTGGCGTAGCGCACCAGCCGCACCTCGCGCCGGTCGTCGGGCAGCGCGAACGCCATCTCGCGCAGCAGCGAGGTGGTCGGCGTCAGCGGCAGCCACTGCATGAAATCGATCTGGTCAGCGTAGATGTCGAACGCCATGTTCGGCCAGAGCTTGTAGTACAGCCACAGTCGCTGGTTCGCCTCCGGCAGATGCGGCGCGTGCGGCAGATGCTGCTGGTAGAAGCGTTCGGAAAGGTTGCTCGACGGCCGATCGACGAGATAGCCCGACATCTTGTCGACCCAGCCGCTCGCCTCGATCGCATAGCTCTTGCCGAACAGTCGCGTCAGCCCGTCGTGCGCGATTGGGATGTGGAGATTGTCCGAATAATTGTCGCCGACGTTCTTCCAGTTCACCTGCCGCTCGCGCGTGCGCACCGGGGCGATCGCGCGCATGTCCTCGAAGCGGTACGGCGCGATCTCGGCCTCGTACGGCGCGAACATCTCGGCCACCGACGGCCCGCCATCGTCCGCCAGCCGCACGAAGACGAACCCGCGCCAGCGATCGACCGCGACCGGCACCAGCCCGGTCGCCGCCATGTCGAGCGCCGGATAGTCGCGCCGCATCGGCACGCCCGAAAGCTGCCCGTCGAGCTCGTAGACCCACGCGTGATACGGACAGACGAGCTTGCGCGAACAGCCGCCCGCGCCTTCCACCAGCCTCATCGCGCGGTGCCGGCAGACGTTGTGGAACGCGCGGATCGCGCCATCCTCGCCTCGGATCACGACGACGCTCTCGCCGAGATATTCGATCGTGCGCCAGTCGCCCGCGGCGGGAATGTCGCTCTCGTGGCAGACGATCTGCCACGACGGGCGGATCACCCGCTCCATCTCGACATCGAAGAATTCGCGATCGGTGTAGAGCCAGCCCGGCAGGCTCCAGTCGGCGTCCGGATCGTGGCTTGGCAGGTCGATCGCACGATGCGCCATCATGTCACCCAGGTTGCTTGTTGTACGATCGTATTATAGCCATCAGGCATGCGCAAGCCCTTCGCCCGCGTCGATCCCGGCACCCGGCGTTCAAGCCTGATCGAGGCGGCCGCGCGTGTATTGGCCGAACGCGGCACTGCGGGCGCCTCGGTCCGCGCGATCGCGGCGGAGGCGGGCGTCTCCGCGGGGCTGGTGACGCACCATTTCGCCAGCATCGACGCGCTGATCGCGCAAACCTACGCCCACGTCGCGGATCGCGTCTCGGCCGCGCTGGGGGTCGCGGTGGCCCAGGCCGGCGACGATCCGCGCGCGAAGCTCGACGCCTATGTCAGCGCCAGCTTCGCAGCCCCGATCGCCGATCCCGCGCTGCTCGCCACGTGGACCGCATTATGGGGGCTCGTGCGCAGCAACCCCGCGGTCGCCGCGGCGCATGACCAATCCTATGCCGAATACCGCGCCGATCTCGAACGCCTGCTCGCCGCCTGCGGGCTGCCCGAGGGCGAACGCCGCACCGCCGCCATCTCGGTCGCCGCGCTGGTCGACGGGCTGTGGCTCGAACTGTGCCTCACCCCCACCGGCTTCACCGCTGCCGAGGCCGGCGCCATCGCCGATCGGCATGTCACCGCGCTTCTCCTGTCACCCCGGCCTTGAGCCGGGGTCCCGCTTCTTCCGCCGTTGAAGGCAGCGGGACCCCGGATCAAGTCCGGGGTGACGGATAGCGTGGACTGTCTTTGCCCCCCTACCCACACCATGTATGCCGCGTTCAAACAGGAGAGCCGAGCATGACCGACGCGACGTACACGCCACCGGAAATCTGGACCTGGAACAAGGAGAGCGGCGGCCGCTTCGCCAATATCAATCGCCCGATTGCCGGCCCGACGCACGACAAGGATCTGCCGATCGGCAAGCATCCGCTGCAGCTCTACTCGCTCGCCACGCCCAACGGAGTGAAAGTAACGGTGATGCTTGAGGAGCTGCTCGCGGCCGGCCACAGCGGCGCCGAGTATGACGCCTGGCTGATCCGCATCAACGAGGGCGATCAATTCTCGAGCGGCTTCGTCGATATCAACCCCAATTCCAAGATTCCTGCGCTGTGCGATCGCAGTGGCGACACGCCGGTGCGCGTGTTCGAATCGGGCGCGATCCTGCTGTATCTCGCGGAGAAGTTCGGCGCCTTCGTGCCGACCGATCCGGCGAAGCGCGCCGAATGCCTGTCGTGGCTGTTCTGGCAGATGGGAAGCGCGCCGTATTTGGGCGGCGGCTTCGGCCACTTCTACGCTTATGCCCCGTTCAAGATCGAATATGCCATCGATCGCTTCGCGATGGAGGTGAAGCGCGAGCTGGACGTGCTGGATCGCCGGCTGGGCGAAAGCGAGTATCTCGGCGGCGCGGAGTATACGATCGCCGACATGGCGGTGTGGCCGTGGTACGGCGCGCTGGTGAAGGGGCTGGTGTACGAAGCGGGCACCTTCCTGCAGGTGCAGGAATACAAGAACGTCCAGCGCTGGACTGACCAGATCGCCGCGCGCCCCGCGGTGAAGCGTGGCCGGATGGTCAATCGCGTGATGGGCGATCCCGCGAGCCAGCTCCACGAACGCCACGACGCGAGCGACTTCGACACGCAGACGCAAGACAAGATCGCGCCCGCGGCGGCGCCCGCCCAATGAAGCTCTACGACAGCAAGCGCGCGCCTAATCCGCGGCGGGTGCGCTGGTTCCTTGCCGAGAAGGGCGCGGACGATGTCGAGATTGTTCAGGTCGATGTGTTCAAGGGTGAGCACAAGACGCCCGACTATCTCGCCCGCGCCGGCCTCGCCAACGTCCCCGCGCTAGAACTCGACGATGGCACGACGATCACCGAGTCCGTCGCCATCTGCCGCTACCTCGAAAGCGTGTATCCCGAGCCCAACATGTTCGGCCACGACGCGCGCGAGACAGCGGTGATCGAGATGTGGACGCGCCGCGCCGAGATGCTGCTCGCCACCCCGCTGATGCTGTCGGTCCGCCATTCGCACCCGGCGCTCGCCGCGCTCGACACGCAAGTGCCGGCGATTGCCGAGAGCAATGCGGCGGGCGCGGGCCGCGCGCTCAAGATCTTCGACCGGCGCCTGGGCGAAAGCGCCTTCATCGCCGCGGATCGCGTGACGATGGCGGATATCGTCGCCTACACCGCGATCGATTTCGCGCGGATGATCAAGTTCGCGCCGCCCGCAGAGCTGGCCAACGTCGGGCGCTGGGCGGACGAGATGCGCGCGCGGCCTGCGGCTGCGGCGGGGGTGTAGCCCGCCCCCCGCACCTCAATCGTCCTCGTCCTCGAACCCCACGAGCGCCAGCGCGCGTGCCTTGATCTGGCGCATCGCGCACCAGTGGATCAGCGCATCCTCGCGGCCGTGCGTCACCCATACTTCGCGCGGGGCGATCTCCTCGATCGTCGTCGTCAGCTCGTCCCAATCGGCGTGATCGGACATGATCAGCGGCAGCTCGACCAGCTTCTGCCGCGCGCGCTGCCGCACCCGCATCCAGCCGCTCGCCATCGCGGTGATCGGATCGGGCAGCCGGCGCGACCAGCGATCGTTGAGCGCGCCGGGCGGGCACATCACGACATGCCCCGCCATCGCCGCCTTCGGTACGCCTGCCACCGGGATCAGCTCGCCCAGCCGTACGCCGTGATCGGCATAGAGGTCGCACAGCCGCTGCAGCGCGCCGTGGATATAGATCGGCGCTTCGTGCCCGCGTTCGCGCAGTTCCGCGATCACCCGCTGCGCCTTGCCCAGCGCATAGGCGCCGACGAGCACGCAGCGATCGGGGTTGGCGTGGAGCCGCGCGATCAATTTGTCGATCTCGTCGCCAGTGTCGGGGTGGCGGAACACCGGCAGGCCGAACGTCGCCTCGGTGACGAACACGTCGCACGCGACCGGCTCGAACGCGGCACAGGTCGGATCGGGGCGGCGCTTGTAATCGCCCGAGACGACGATCCGCTCGCCGCGATACTCCAGCAGAATTTGCGCTGATCCCAGTACATGGCCGGCGGGGACGAAGCTCGCTTTAACGTCGCCGAGTTGAACGCTGTCGCCATAGCCCACCGGATGGCCGGCCTGCTCGCCATAGCGTGCGTCCATGATCGCGAGAGTCTCGGGGGTCGCCCATACCGCCGAGTGGCCGCCGCGCGCGTGATCGGCATGGCCATGCGTCACCAGCGCGCGCGGCTGCGGCGTCGAGGGGTCGATCCATGCATCCGCCGGCCGCACGTAGATGCCGTGTGGATGCGGTTCGAGCCAGTCACCAAGCTTGGGCATGCCTTCCCATACGCACAACCGGATCGAATCGCCGCATCCCCCCGTTCTTCCACACACGAGACGGAGACTAAGTCATGGAACAATCATCATTTGGTGACAGCCTGTGGGCGTTCGTGGTCGTCGGCGGCTTCATCATCCTGGCCCTCGGCCTTGCCTATGCGAAGCTGCGTAACAAGACGACTCCAGCGCAGGACGCCCGCACCGAACAGGCGACGCACGACCTCTACAAGGAACAATCGCGCGAGGATGCGAAGCGGGATTGAGCGCGAAACACGTCACCCCGGCCTTGAGCCGGGGTCCCGCTCCTTTCTGATCGCCGTGGGAAAGCGGGATGCCGGGTCAAGCCTGGGATGACGATGAATAGGCCGTACTTCCTTCCTATATACCCCATAATGCCACCACCCCTCCCCACCCCGCTCGCCGACTGGTTCGACCGGCGGGGGTGGACGCCGCGGCGGCATCAGCTCGACATGCTCGCGCAAGGCCGCGCCGGTCGCCACGCGCTGCTGGTGGCCGCCACTGGCGCGGGCAAGACGCTCGCCGGCTTCCTGCCAACGCTGGCCGAGCTGATTGAGCAGCCCACCAAGGGTCTCCACACGCTCTACGTCTCGCCGCTGAAAGCGCTCGCGGTCGATATCCAGCGCAATCTCGTCGCCCCGATCACCGAGATGGGCGTCGACATCCGCGTAGAGACGCGCACCGGGGATACGCCGTCCGATCGCAAGGCACGCCAGCGCGTGAAGCCGCCGCAGATCCTGCTGACGACGCCTGAATCGCTCTCGCTGCTACTCAGCTACCCTGACAGCTTCACGATGTTCGAGGGTCTCCGGACGATCGTCATCGACGAGGTCCACGCCTTCGCCACCGGCAAGCGCGGCGACCTGCTCAACCTGTGTATGGCGCGGCTGCAGCAGATCGCGCCCGGCACGCGCCGCGTCGCGCTGTCCGCCACCGTCGCCGACCCCGACGGTTACCGCGCCTGGCTCGCGCCCGATGGGGACATTGACGCGGTTAGCCTCATCCTAGGCGATCCCGGCGTCGATCCCAACATCGCCATCCTGCTGCCCGAGGATCGCATACCCTGGGCGGGCCACTCCGGCCGCTACGCCGCGGCGCAGGTGATGGCCGAGATCGAGACGCACAAGACGACGATCGTCTTTTGCAACACGCGCAGCCTCGCCGAGCTGATCTTCCAGGATCTCTGGAAGGCGAATGAAATGCAGCTGCCGATCGGCATCCACCACGGCAGCCTCGAGAAAGAGGCGCGGCGCAAGGTCGAGGCGGCGATGGCCGACGGGCGGCTGCGCGCCTTGGTCGCCACCGCCAGCCTCGATCTCGGCGTCGACTGGGGCGATGTCGATTGCGTGATCCAGATGGGCGCGCCCAAGGGCTCGTCGCGTTTGCTGCAGCGGATCGGGCGCAGCAATCACCGGCTCGACGAGCCGTCCGAGGCGATCGTCGTCCCCGGGAACCGCTTCGAATATCTCGAGGCGCGCGCCGCACTCGACGCGGTCGAGGCCGGCGAGCTCGATACCGACGTGTTTCGCATGGGCGCGCTCGACGTGCTCGCCCAGCACGTGATGGCGTGCGCCTGCGCCGCGCCGTTCGACCAGGCCGCGATGCTCGACGAGGTTCGCTCGGCGCTGCCCTATTCGGCGCTGACCGACGACCTGTTCGACAAGGTGCTCGGTTTCATCCGCGACGGCGGCTATTCGCTGCGCGCCTACGATCGCTTCAAGCGGCTGACTCAAGGCCCTGATGGCCTGTGGCGCGTCAGCCACCCTAAGTTCATCGCACAGCATCGCCTGAACGCGGGTATCATCGTCGAAGCGACGATGCTCAAGGTCCGCTTCCGCAACGGCCGTGCACTCGGCAAGGTCGAGGAAGCCTTCGCCGCGACGCTAAGCCACGGCGACACCTTCTTCTTCGCCGGCATGAGCCTGGAGGTCGAGAAGATTGATCTCGAGGACCTGATCGTCCGCGCGACCGCCCGCCCAGCGCGCATCCCGACCTACGGCGGCAGCCGGATGCCGTTATCGACCAACCTCGCCGATCGCGTCCGCGGCTTCCTTGCGACGCCCGGCGAGTGGCCGCGCTTTCCTGACGACGTGCGCGAATGGCTCGAAATCCAGACGCGCCGCTCCGCGCTGCCGCGGCCGGATCAGCTGCTGGTCGAGACCTTCCCGCGCGAAGGCCGCAACTATATGGTCGCGTACAGTTTCGAGGGGTGGAACGCGCACCAGTCGCTCGGCATGCTCATCACGCGCCGGATGGAGACCGCGGGGCTCAAGCCGCTCGGTTTTGTCGCCAACGATTATGCCATCGCCACCTATTCGATCGACCCCGTCACCGATCCCGCGGCGCTTTTTTCGGCGGATATCCTAGAACACGAATTCGTCGAATGGGTGCAGCAATCGCATCTGCTCAAGCGCGCTTTTCGCGAAGTGGCGGTGATCGGCGGGCTGGTCGAGCGGCAGCATCCGGGCAAACGCAAGACCGGCAAGCAAGTCACCTTCTCGACCGATCTCATCTACGACGTGCTTCGCAAATACGAGCCCGGCCACATCCTGCTCGAAGCCGCCTGGGCCGACGCGCGCGCACGGATGACCGACGTTGGTCGCCTCGCCGGGCTGCTCGATCGCGCGGCGGATACGATGCTGCACATCGACTTGCCCCGCGTCTCGCCGCTTGCCGTGCCGGTGCTCGTGTTGATTGGCCGCGAGCGTGTCGCAACCGGCAGCGCGGATGACGCGCTGCTGATCGAGGCCGAGGCGCTGGCGATGGAAGCGATGCGGGTGGATTGAACGGGCACGCGCCGGCGAGCACCCCCCTCCGTTCGTGCTGAGGAGGTGCTGAGCCGAAGGCGAAGTGCCGTCTCGAACCACATGTCCTTCGAGAAGAGACTTCGACAAGCTCAGCCCTCTCCTCAGCACGAACGGGACCTGCCTCATGCTGCGCAGCAATTCCCTTTGACAAAGGTCCGCAACGGGCGCTTCGTCATCACATGAACCGTTGGCTGGCCTTGCCCCTCCTCCTGCTCGCCGCGAACACCGCCGACCCGCAGCCCGTGCCTGCGCCGGTGCCGATCACCGAGCCCGAACTCGTCTCGCTGGCCGATCAGTTCGCCTTCGGACACAATGGTGCGCGCATGACCGTGCCGGTGCAGATCGCCGGCGCCGGGCCGTACGAATTCATCATCGACACCGGCGCGCAACGCACCGTCATCAGCCGCGAGCTTGCCGGGAAGCTTGGCCTCGCCGGCGGCCGCACTGTGCGGCTCACGGGCATGACCGGAACCGAGAATGTCGGCACCGTCATCATTCCGTCGATCTCGGTCAGCACGCTCGGCGGCGAGCGGATCGAGGCGCCGGCGCTCTCTGCGGTGCATCTCGGCGCCCCTGGCATGCTCGGCATCGATGCGCTCCAGGGCCACGCGCTCGCGATCGACTTCGACAATCAGCGCATGACCGTCTCGCCTGCCCGCCGGCGTGGGCAAACGGTGCGCCGGGCGCCCGACGAGATCGTCATCCAGGCCAAGAGCCTGTTCGGCCAGCTCGTCGTCACCGATGCGCGCGTCAACGGCCAGCGCGTCCGCGTGATCCTCGACACCGGCAGCGCCGTGACGATGGGCAACATGGCGCTGCGCAACCGGCTCGCGCGGCGCAGCAAGGTCGTGCCGATCTCGCTGATCAGCGTCACCGGCGGGGAGCTGACGGCGGATTACGGCTCGATCAAGTCGATTGAGATCGGCAGCATCTCGATCAACGACATGCCGATCGCGTTTGCCGACGTGCCGCCGTTCCGCGTCTTTGGGCTCGAGAAGAAGCCGGCGATCATGCTCGGGATGGACACGCTCAAGCTGTTCACCCGCGTCCAGATCGATTTCGCCAACCGCGAACTGCGGCTCAGCCTGCCGCGGAACATGCGGCGGGGCTGAGCCTCGCCACTTTAGTCCCGTTGTAAGGGCAGCTCTCAATACCGCCCCGCAAGCCGTTGCGCCGCGCCATTTTCCCTGCAACCATCGGCGCTCGCCATAACAGGGAGAGCGGAATGCGGTTCATGGTGCGGAGTTTGGCGGCAGTGGCCGCGCTGGTCCCGATCGCGGCAGAGGCGCAACAACGGCCCGATCAGAAAGCCTTCTTCGCGCTCTACAAGGAACTGGTCGAAACCAACACCGTCGTCGGCCAGGGCAGCTGCACCCGCGCATCGCAGCAGCTCGCCACCCGCATGAAGGCCGCCGGCTATGCCGACAGCGCCGTCACCCTCTTCAGCGTGCCCGACCATCCCGAGGACGGCGGCATCGTGGTGACGCTGCAAGGCACCGACGCCGCGGCCGGCCCGATGCTGCTGCTCGGCCACCTCGACGTCGTTGCCGCCAAGCGCGAGGATTGGGTGCGCGATCCGTTCAAGCTGATCGAGGAAGACGGCTTCTACTATGCCCGCGGCACCGTCGACGACAAGGCGATGTCGGCAGTGTGGGCCGATACGATGATCCGCTTCGGCCAGGAGAAATACCGGCCGAAACGCACGATCAAGCTAGCGCTAACCTGCGGCGAGGAAACCACCTACGCTTTCAACGGTGCGCAATGGTTGGCCGACAACCGCCCCGAGCTGGTTCGCGCCGAATTCGTCCTTAATGAGGGCGGCGGTGGGCGGACCGAGACCAATGGCAAGCGTCAGGCGCTCGCGGTGCAGGTCGGCGAGAAGGCGGCGCAGAACTTCACCTTCGCCGCGACCAATCCCGGCGGGCACAGCTCCGCGCCGACGCCGGATAACGCGATCTACGAGCTCGCCGACGCGATCAAGGCAGTGCAGGGCTACGAATTCCCGATCAAGTTCACCGACACGACGCGCGCCTTCTTCGGCGCCACGTCAAAAGCACTTCCGGCGCCGATGGGCCCGGCAATTACCCGCCTGCTCGCCAACCCGGCCGACAAGGAAGCCGACGCAATCGTCAGCCGCGACAAGACGCTGCATTCGAGCCTGCGCACCACTTGCGTTGCGACGCTCGTCAACGCCGGCCATGCTGAAAATGCACTGCCGCAGCGCGCAACCGCCACGGTCAATTGCCGCATCTTCCCTGGCGAGAGCGTCGACGGCACGCTGGCCAAGCTGAAGGAACTCGCTGGCCCGAAGGTCACGGTCACCGCCAACCAGCCCGTCCGCCCGATCGCCGTGCCGCCGCCGCTCGATCCCAAGATCATGGGTCCGCTGACGACGCTTGCCGCAAAGCATTTCCCCGGCGTGCCGCTGGTGCCCATGATGTCGACCGGCGCGACCGACAGCGTGTTCTTCGGCACGCTCAAGATGCCGGTCTATGGTGTGCCGGGGATCTTCCTCGAGCCCGATCTCAATGGCATCCACGGACTCAACGAGCGGATCCGCGTAACCTCGCTGTATGAGGGCCGGGATTATCTGTTCGACCTGACGAAGGCGCTGGCAGGGTGAGTGCCCGATGATTCGTCACCCCAGCGAAAGCTGGGGTCGTTCGGTTACTTGGTACTCCAACGCCACGAGATCCCAGCGTTCGCTGGGATGACGGCGGAGGAGGTCTGGGAAGGTGCCGGTTACCGCCCCACCCAATCCGCCACTTCGCCCGCCACCTTGTTCGCCGCCTCGTTCAATGCCACGCCGACGGGCGCAGGCTCGATCAGAGACACCGGCACGCGCGCCTCGAAGCGGCGCTTTTCCAGCGCGCTGCCCTCGTCGCGCACCAGCGCCGCATCATACGTCACCACCGCGCTCGACGAGGCGGCATCCACCCCGAACATCCGCAATTCGCCCGACAGCCGCGCGCCGGGATCGGCCAGCGACTGCGCGCCCGATAGCGCCACGCGCCCGGTCCGCGCCGATACCGTATCCGACAGCAGCCGCGCGAACAGCCGCGCCGGCGGCTCCACCCACAGCGCATCCTTGACGTAGGCGATGTCGGTCGCGCTCGCCTGCACCGGCACGCGGTTGTTGGCGAGCGCTTGCGGCACCACTGGCACCTGGATCGATATCGTCCGCGCACCGGCCGAGCTTTGCGCCTGACCCACCGCGACTTGCTCCGTCGCCGTCAGGCTCAGCAGCGACGCGGGCGGCTTGTCACCGAAGCTGATGCAGCCGGCGAGCGGCAGCGCGGCAAGACCGATCAAAAGCTTCTTCATATCACTTGCCCTTATAGTCCGGCAGCTTCTGCTGCCCGATCAGCGAGCCTGCGCCCTGACGATCGACCTTCTCCGCTACGGAAGCCAGTGCCGCGGACATCTGCCGCAGATCGAGAACCAGCTGGTTGACCTCCGGAATGGTCCGCTTCGAGAAGGTCTGCAGCCCCGGCCGCGCGTCCTGGATCGCGCCGTTCAGCGTATCCGCGCTTTGCTTGGCCGAACGGATCGTATCGTTGAGGTTGGCGATCGTCGGCTTCACGTCCTCGGCCAGGATGCCGTTGGTGGTCGCCGCGAGCGCACCGATCTGCTCGGAGGCCACGCCCGCTTGCTGGATCGCGACCCGCGTCTGCGCCAGCGTCGCTGCAATCTCTGGGCCGCGGTCGGCCAGCGCGTCGGTCAACCGATTGGTATTCTCGAGGATGCCCGCGATCGACGCCTGGTTACGATCGGTCAGCAAGCCGGTCAGCCGCTCGGTCAGCGTCGACAGCCGCTCCAGCAGCTGCGGCGCCGAATTCAGGATCGCGCCGATCCCGCCGGTCCGCGTCGGGATCACCGGCACGCCATACGGGCATTGGCTCGCCATATCGTTCTCGGGGCAGATGATCGGCGGGGCGCCCTTGCGCGCGCCATCCAGGCTGATCGTGCTGGTGCCCGTGAAGCTGCCCTGCACCGTTGCCGCGGTGCCCTGCAGAATAGGCGTCTCGTCGTTCACGCTGATGCGCACGCGCACGAATTGCGGATCGTTGCGCCACAGCTGGATAGATTTCACCTGGCCGGACGGAACACCCGAATAGGTTACCGCCGAGCCCTTCGCCAATCCGTCGACCGCTTGCTTGAAGAAGATGTCATACTCCTTCTCGGTCGTGCTGCCGAGCCGCGCGATCCACACCGTGAACAGCGCCAGCACCGCCAGCAGGATCAGCACGACGGCGCCGACAAGGACGTGGTTGGAACGGGTTTCCATCAATCAGCCCCTGACTTCATCTGCTTTTGGGCGTGCGCCGTCTGATGCGCTTCCTGCGTCGCGACCGCAGCGCGGCCGCGCGGGCCCCGGAAATACTCCTGGATCCACGGATGATCCAGCGCGAGCAACTCGTCGATCGTGCCGATCGCGATCACGCGCTTATCCGCCAACACCGCGACGCGGTCGCAGATGGCGTAGAGCGTGTCGAGATCGTGCGTAATCAGGAACACCGTCAGCCCCAACGTCTTCTGCAGCGACTTGGTCAGATCGTCGAATGCCGCCGCGCCGATCGGGTCGAGCCCCGCGGTCGGCTCGTCGAGGAACAGCAATTCGGGATCGAGCGCCAGCGCCCGCGCCAGGCCGGCGCGCTTCTTCATACCGCCCGAAAGTTCGGCCGGATACTTCGGCCCCGCATCCGCCGGCAGCCCGGTCATCACCACCTTGTACGAGGCAATCTCGTCGAGCAGCGAGAGGTCCAGCTCGCGGTAGAATTCGCGCAGCGGGACCTGCACATTCTCCGCCACCGTCAGCGTTGAGAACAAAGCGCCGCCCTGAAACAGCACGCCCCAGCGCTTGCGGATCTCAAGCGCGTCGGTTTCCTCGCGATGCAGCGTCGGCTCGCCGAACACCATCACTTCGCCCGCCGCCGGATTCTGCAGCCCGATGATCGATCGCATCAGCACCGATTTGCCGGTGCCCGATCCGCCGACCACGCCCAGGATCTCACCGCGTCGCACGTCGAGATCGAGGTTCTCGTGGACCACTTGATCGCCGAACGCGTTCTTCAGCCCGCGCACTTCGATGATGTTTTCGGAGGTCTCGTCGATCGCCATCAGATCCACCCGATCCAGGCGAAGAACATCGCGAAAAATGCATCGAGCACGATGACGAGGAAGATCGCTTGCACCACGGCCGAGGTGGTGCGCGTGCCAACCTGCTCGGCGTCACCCTCGACCTGCATGCCCTGGAAGCAGCCCGCAACCGCGATGATCGCGCCGAACACCGGCGCTTTGATCAGGCCGACGTAGAGATCGGTGATCGGCACAACCTCGCGAATGCGGGCGATGTACGTCACCGGCGGAATATCGAGCTGGAGCCAGCAGAGCAGCCCGCCGCCGATGATCGCGATCAGCGAGGCGTAAAAGCCAAGCAGTGGCATCAGCACGATCGCCGCGATCGTCCGCGGCAGCACCAGCGCCTCCATCGGCGAGACGCCGATCGTGCGCATCGCGTCGATTTCCTCGGTCAGCTTCATCGTGCCGAGCTGCGCCGCGAACGCCGATCCCGACCGCCCCGCGACCATGATCGCGGTCATCAGCACGCCGAGTTCGCGCAACGTGATGCGGCCGATCAGATTGATCGTGAACACTTCGGCGCCGAACTGCCGCAGCTGCACCGCGCCCTGCTGCGCGATGACGATGCCGATCAGGAAGCTCATCAGCCCAACGATGCCGAGCGCCGAGACGCCGACCACTTCGAACCGCTGGACCGTCGCATTGAAGCGAAAGCGGCTCGGATGGCGACACACGTTGAAAAAGGCGATCACCGTCGCACCGAGGAACCCCAACAGGCCCATCATCGTACGCCCGGAAAGAACAACCGCTTCCCCGACCTCGCCAAGCACGCGATTGAACGGGCTCACATGCGCCGCGCGCATCGGCGCCGCCTCGTCGCCGCGCTGCACCTGTTCAAGCAGATGCTGCTGCTCGGGGTTCAACCCCTCGATCGCAGCGCCATTCTTTTTCGCGAAGCGGTGAACGATCCAAGCGCCGATCGTGTCGATCCGGTCGATCCCGGACATGTCGATCCGCGACACCGGCGTGCCGAAGCCATCGAGCCGCTTGGGCAGATCGCCGATGCGCGCCAGCGACAGGTCGCCTGTGAAGCGCAGCGTGCCCTTGTCTTCGCTGAAATCGGCCAGTGCGCCCATCATGCCCCCATTGCGGGAATCCCCGCCTGACAGCAAGGCGAACGTGCATTCGGCTTATTCGCTCGCGGACGCATTCAGAGCGCCACATCAACGGTATGGATGCCCAAGCCCACCAAGCCGCCCACCAGCGTCCCGTTGATCCGGATGAACTGCAGATCCTTGCCGACGGCATGTTCGAGCCGCTGGGTGATCGTATTGGCGTCCCAGCCGCGCACCGTCTCGGACACCAGCCCGACGATGACGTCGCCGTAGTCGGCCGCCGCACCCACTGCGACGCGGCGCATGAAGCGATTGATCGTGTTGCGCAGCCGCACGTCGCGCTCCAGCGTTTCGCCGAGCTGGCGCAGCATCTCGCCCATCTTGCCCGCGAGCAGCTTCTCGGGATCACGCGCCATCCGCAGCATCGCGTGGCGCGCCTGTTCCCACAGGCCGTTGATCCAGCCCTGCATCGCCGGGTTCGCAAGCAGCGCTAGCTTCAGCGATTCGATCCGCTCACGCATCTCGGGCTTGTGCTGCAGATCGGCCGCGAGCGTCACTAAAGCTTCTTCGGCCTTCGCGCGCATCGGGTGATCGGGCTGCTCCGCCATGTCGGCCAGCATCTTGTCGAGCCCGTCGATGATCTTGTTCGAAAGCGTCTCGTCGAGCCCGGTCCAGCGCAGGATCGCGCCCGCGCGCTCGTGCACCATCGCGCGCACCATGCCGTCGTTCGCGTCGAGCACTTTGCGCGCCCAGACGATGATCCCGTCGAGCAGCGGCAAATGGCGGTTCTCCGCCATCGCCGCCTCCAGTGCGCGGCCAAGCATCGGTGACAGGTCGATCGCGCGCACCTGCTGCACCATCGCGCCGCGCACCATGCCACCGAGCCGCTCCTGATCGAGCGACTGCAGCACTTCGACCGCCAGCCGCGAGGCACCGCGCGTCACGCGCTTGCTGCCGCCGGTAGGATTGGCCAGCCAGCGGCCCGCCGCGCTCGCGACGTCCATCCGCCGCATCCGCCGTGCGACGACGACGGGGATCAGGAAATAATCGCGCAGGAAGCTCGCGAGCTGGTCGCCGATCCGATCCTTGTTGCGCGGGATGATCGCGGTGTGCGGGATCGGCAGCCCCAGCGGATGCCGGAACAGCGCCGTCACCGCGAACCAGTCCGCGAGCCCGCCGACCATCGCCGCCTCGGCGAAGGCGCGCACGAAGCCCCAGGCGGCGTGGCTCGGCTCCATGGCCCGCGCCGCCAGGAACAGTACCGCCATCGCCACGAGCATGCCCGTCGCGATCATGCGCATCCGCACCAGCCCAGCAGGCGGGCGTATTCTGGATGGGCGCCGCAACGCGTTGGAGATCATGAACCCGACAATCCCCGACAGCGGGGATAGTTCAAGCTCGTTTCACGCCACGGTTCACGCAAACGCCTCCGCATCGCCCCGAATGGGCATCATTCCGCCGGCACGTCGCCTTCGCGAAAGCCGATCCGGCCAGCCGGCGCGGGCAGCGGCCCGCCGCCGGGCTTGTGATCGATCAGCCTGCCGTCGTCGCCGGGGCGATACGTCAGCAGCTTGCGACCCAGCCACGGCCCGATGCGCCGCTCAATCCCCACCGCCAGGCTGAACGCCGCTGGCACGATCACCAGCGTCAGCACGGTCGATACGGTCAGCCCGCCGATCACGACGATCCCCATCGGCGCGCGCCATGCGCCATCGCCGGTCAGCGACAGCGCCGTCGGCACCATGCCGGCGACCATCGCCACCGTCGTCATCACGATCGGCTGCGCACGCTTGTGCCCGGCATCGACGATCGCGTCGTAGATCGGCACACCGCTGTTCATTTCCTCGAGCGCGAAGTCGATCAGCAGGATCGAGTTCTTCGCGACGATGCCCAGCAGCATCAGCAGCCCGATGAACACCGGCATCGACAGCGGATTGCCGGTAATCGCCAGCGCCATGACGCCACCCAGCGGCGCCAGCAGCAGCGAGCCCATGTTGACCAGCGGCGGCAACAGCCGGCGATACAGCAGCACCAGCACCGAGAAGACGAGGAACACACCGGCGAGCACCGCGAAGACGAAGTTGACCAGCATCTCCATCTGCCACTTCGCCTGGCCGACGCTCATCTTCTGCACGCCGATCGGCAGATCCTTCATGATCGGCAGCGCATTCACTCGGGTCATCGCCTCGGACAGCACGAGGCCTGGCGCGAGGTCTGCGCCGATCGTCAGCTGGCGCTGCTGGTTCAGGCGATTGATCTTCGTTGGCCCCGAACCGAAGCCGATGTCGGCGATTACCGACAGCGGCACCGAACCGCCGTTCTGCGTCTGCACCGGCAAGTTGCGGATCGTCGCCATGTGCGAGCGCGAGGATTGATCGAGCGCGACACGAATCGGGATCTGGCGATCGTTCAGCGAGAAACGCGCGCTGTTCTGGTCGATATCCCCCAGCGTCGCGATGCGGATCGCGCTCGACAGCGCACTCGTCGTTACGCCCAGATCTGCAGCAAGATCCAGCCGGGGCTTGATCACGATCTCGGGCCGGTTGAGGTCGCCGGCGATGCGCGGGGCGAGCAGCCCTTGCATCTTGGCCATCTCGCCGACGATCTTGTCCGCGGTCTGGCGCAGCAGCACGGGATCGTCGCCACCCAGCGTCACCGAAACGTCGCGGTTGTTGTCGCCCCAGCCAAATTGCGACTGGAAGTTCACTCGCGCGTCGGGGATCTTGGCCAGCTCGGGCGCCAGCGCGCGCTCGAACTCGGTCGACGTCTTGGCGCGCGCGCTGCCTTCGCTGTCTCCGCTGAAGAACGCGCTCATCCGATCGCCGAACGAGGGCTTCTCCCTGAACTGCACCGTGACGCGGCCGTTGCCCACCGCGGCGCGCGTGTAAACCGTCTCGGCTTCGGGCTGCTTGCGGATCAGATCGTAGACCTTGTCGACGGTCGCTTGCGTCTGCGCGAGCGTCGTGCCCGGCGCCATCGTGATGGTGACGGTCGAGCGTTCCTGGTCGGTCGATGGCTGGAACTGCATCGGCAGCGACGCGAAGCCGAACACCGTCATCGCGAACGCGACCACGCCAAGCCCGATCGTCCACACGCGATGATCGCGGAAATAGCCGGTCACGCGGCGGAAGCCGCCCCGCGCGCGGATCGCCATCGAGCGACCCGGCTCGAGCGTCCAGCGCAGCACGGCCATATAGACGTCCATCAGACGCCCTTCGCCGTGTGCCTCGGGGCCGGCCGACTTCAGGAAATACGCCGCGATCATCGGCGTGATCAGGCGCGCGACCGCGAGGCTCATCAGCACCGCGACCACGACCGTCAGGCCGAAATTCTTGAAGAACTGCCCCGACACGCCCGGCATCAGGCCGACCGGCAGGAACACCGCGACGATCGCCATCGTCGTTGCGAGCACCGCGAGGCCGATCTCGTCCGCCGCGTCGATCGACGCCTGATAGGCCGATTTGCCCATCCGCATGTGCCGCACGATATTCTCGATCTCGACGATCGCATCGTCGACCAGCACACCCGCGACCAGGCTCAGCGCCAGCAGCGTCATGCTGTTGAGCGAGAAGCCCATCATGTCCATGAAGAAGAACGCCGGGATCGCAGACAGCGGGATCGCAAGCGCCGAAATCACGGTCGCGCGCCAGTCCCGCAAGAACAGGAACACGATGAACACGGCGAGCACCGCGCCCTCGATCATCGCGTGAATCGCGCTCTTATACTGCTCCAGCGCGTACTTCGAACCGTTGATGCGCAGCTGGAACTGCACCTTGGGGTTGCGCTTCTGCAGCGCTTCGAGCTTCTTCTCCGCCTCCTTGAAGACGGTAACCTCGGAATAGCCCTTCGCGCGCTTGAAATCGAAGCTCAGCACCGGCCGGCCATTCACGCCCGCTGCGGTGCGCTGCTCGGCATAAAGATCGCGCACGACGCCAAGGTTGCTCAGCTTGACGGTACGCCCGTCGCCGACCGCGATCTGCGTCTGCCCCAGATCATATGCGTTGCGCGCATTGCCGAGCACGCGGACGGACTGTTCGGCCCCCGCAATCTCGGCGCGACCGCCAGCGGCGTTCAGGTTCACCTGCCGCAGCTGCTGGTTGATCTGCGATGCGGTGAGACCATAGGCCGCGATCTTCGTCGGATCGAGGATCACGCGAATCTCGCGATCGACGCCGCCGTTGCGCTCGACGCCGCCCATGCCCTCGACGCTCAGCAACTCCTTGGTCACCGTATTGTCGATGTACCAGCTCAGCTGCTCGATCGTCATGTCGGTGCCAATCACCGAATAGCTGCCGAGATCGTCGTCGTTGATCTTCACGCGGCTGATCTGCGGCTCGAGGATGCCCTCGGGCAGGTTCGAGCGGATCTGCGTGACGGCGTCGCGCACTTCGTTGACCGCCCGATCAACTGGCGTGCCGATGTCCAGCTGGATCATCGTCGTCGAATTGCCTTCGCTGACGAAGGACTGGATCTCATCGACGCCTTCGATAGTCCGCACCGCCGCCTCGACGCGCTGCGTGATCTGCGTCTCGAGTTCGGTCGGCGCCGCGCCGGGCTGCGTGATTTCCACCGCGACCGCCGGGAAATCGATGTCCGGCTCGCGATTGACGTCCATCTGGATGAAGCTGACGATTCCTGCGATCGTCAGGATGACGAACAGGACGATCGACGGCACCGGGTTGCGGATCGACCATGCCGAGATATTGCGGAAATCCATCGCGTCAGCCTCCGCTATTGGCCACTGCGGCCTTCGCCATTACCGGCGCGATCTTCTGCCCGGGGTTGAGGAACGCGCCGGCCGAAACGACCACGCGCTCGTTGCCTTCGAGCCCGCTCGCCACTGCTACCGACGTATCGCTCACCGTCCCCAGGCGAATGTCGCGGCGCCGCACGACATTGCCCTGATCCGCGACGTACACGAAATTGCCCTTGTCGTCGCTCATGATTGCCGACTGCGGCAGTTCCGGCACGTTCGCGGTACCACCGACGATGTTCGCCGAGGCGAAGCCGCCCGGCCGCAGCGCCGCATCATAGCTCAGCGCGATCCGTGCGATGCCCTGCCGTGTGGCCGGATCGATCACTGGCGACACTTGCCACACCTGCCCGTCGAACGACCGAGAATCGCCGACCGGCGTCACTTTCGCGCGCGCGCCCGACCGCAGCGTTACGAGATCGCTTTCGGCGAGCTGCGCACGCATTTCCATCTCGCCGCCCTTGGCCATGCGAAACAGCGTGCCCGAGGCCGAGCTGATGATCTGACCCGGCTCCACCTGCCGCGTCAGCACCAGCCCGGCGGCCGGCGCGCGGATGTCGAGCCGACCGTTGCGGGCGCGCTGCTCGGATGCAGTCGCTTGCGACACTTTCACGCGCGCCGCAGCCGCGTCACGCGTCGCGATGCGGCGCTGCACGTCGGCCTGGCTGATGAAGCCGCGCCCGACCAGCTGCTGCGCGCGGTCGAGTTCGGCCTGCGCCAGCGTGAGATCCGCCCGTGCGACGGTCACCTGGGCGGACAAGCTTTCTGCGGTCTGCGTTTGGACCGAGCGGTCGACCGTCGCGAGCACTTGCCCCGCGCGCACCCACTGCCCCGGCTCCACCAGCACGCGCGTGACCATGCCGCCCTCGCCCGCGACGCCGACCGGCATTTCGCGACGCGCCGCCAGCGTCCCGGTCGCGGTGATCTCACGATCGACCGCAGCGCGGCCCGGCACCACCACCGTCACGCTCGGCGCTTGATCGGATGCCGCGCCCTTCGGCGCCGCGTCGTCGCCGCGCGTGAAAAACCACGCCGCCGCGGCGATCGCAGCAATCACGACGACGGCGATGATCAGCATGCGCCGGCGACGGCGTGCGCCGCCGTCGTCGGGTGCTTCGAGCACCAGCGTGTCGCCTTGCAGATTGCCGGCTTCGTAATTCATGCGCCTGTTCATCCCGTCCCGATCGCGCGATGCGACCGCCCGCTGTTCTCGTCGCCAGCTGTATTATCGAAATAAGTCACCGGGCTCAAGGTCCGGCAGCCTCTCGTCGCGCGATTGGCAGATTCAACGGTTCATCTCAAGCTACGCGCTGTTCAGCCTGCGTTGTAAGGGCCCTGCGCACTTGACCGTTACGGTTCCAAAAGGAGGTTTGATTCGCATGCGTTACCAATTTGCCACACTGGCGCTCATTGCCCTTGCGCCGGTGACGCTGGCGGCGACGGCCCCGGCCGCAGCGCAGGCTGCACCCGGCGTGCCGATTCTGCCCGATGCGACGGTGCTCGATGTCGTTGCCACCGGGCAAGTCACGCGCACGCCGGACGTCGCGACCCTTCGCGCGGGCGTGGTCACACAAGCGCTGACGGCCGCTGCCGCGCTTGGCGAGAATGCCACGCGCATGGAGCGCGTCGTCGCAGCGTTGCGCGCTGCTGGTATCGCGCCCCGCGACATCGCCACTGCGAGCGTCGGGCTCCAGCCGCAATATCGCTACGCCGAAAATCAGCCACCGGCGATCACCGGCTATCAGGCGACCAACACCGTTTCGGTGAAGTTTCGTGATATCGCCAAGAGCGGCACCGCGCTCGACGCGCTGGTGAAGGCCGGCGCGAACCAGATCGAAGGCCCGCAGTTGACGATCGACCAGCCCGAAGCGGCGCTGGACGCCGCTCGCGTCGACGCAATCAAGCGCGCCCGCGCCCGCGCCGATCTTTACGCGCAGGCCGCTGGCCTACGCGTCGATCGAATCGTATCGATCGGCGAAGCGTCAGAGAGCGACGGCGGCCCGCGCCCGCAGATGGTCTATGCCCGTGCGGCCAAAGCAGCCGATGCCTCGACCGAGATCCTGCCGGGCGAGTCCGAGCTGACGGCGACGGTGATGGTGCGCTTCTTGTTGAAGTAACCATCGCTCCCCTTCCGCCCGCCGGAGGGTAGTTGCTTCTGCACAACAGAAAACGGCCGCCCGATTGCTCGGGCGGCCGCCTCTTTTCAGTCTGACTTCGCTAAGCGGCGCGTTAGCGCACGCTGCCGCGACGAACCAGATTGACGATCGCGAGCAGCACCACTGCACCAAGCAGCGATACCAGGAACGACGTCAGCGTCAGCGGCGCACTGTTGATCGACCCGCCGGACATCACCAGGCCGCCGATGAAGGCGCCGACGATACCGACGATGATGTTCAAGAAGATACCCTGCTGGGCATCCGTGCGCATGATGATGCTGGCCAGCCAGCCGATGACACCGCCGACGATCAACCAGAGAATGAGACCCATAACTATTTCCCCGTGTTAACGGCCCGAACGGCCGGGCGCTGGGGAAAATACTCTCGAAACCTAACCTTTGTTCCGCTCGCGTATCAGAACTTCTGCTGGCGCTCGTACAGCGATTTATAGTGCTGGATGCGCGTCACGCGCAGGCCCGGCATGCCCGAACGGTCGATCGCGCGCTGCCAGCTGGCGAATTCTTCCACCGTCAGATTGTAGCGCTGACACACCTCGTCGACCGTCAGCAGGCCGCCGTTTACCGCCGCGACCACTTCGGCCTTGCGCCGCACGACCCAGCGGGTCGTTGACGGAGGCGGCAGCGACTCGAGTGTCAACGGCTCGCCGAGCGGGCCGATCACGCGTGCTGGACGAATTTTCTGGTTCTCGATCATTCTAAACCTCGGTTCGGGGCGGGGGCCCCCTCTCCAACACTCCGGCCTTCATGGGGCCTTGCGCTTGAACGCCCGCTAAAGGGCCTCGGTAAACAGCGTGTTCATTCATCCTTCCACCGCACCATTGTCGCCGCCATCGGGCCGTTGAACGCACCATTGACCGGCGCGAACAGAGCCGAGTCCAGCCGTACGCGCACCGATCGTGCATAAATGGTGGCGGTCGGCGACGCGGCCTGCCGTGCCGTCATTTCCACCATCAACACCGCGAGGTCGGTCGGCAGGGTGACTAGCGGCGCGTGCCGATCGAAACGGGTAAAACTCAAATCCACGCGGCACTGGCTTCCTGTACGAGCTCTTCGCTGAAAGCCGTTCTACGCCAACGTGATGAAGGCCGGGTAAAGCCTCGCGCAATCGTTCGTTCACTCACCTTACCGACAGATCGCTCTGTCGACGGCCGCGGCTTTCGCGCAGCCGCGTCGCACCTTAGATAAGGCGCGTGATTACCCCCGCCGATTTCCAACTCCCCGGCGCCATGGCCGGCCGGCGTATCGTCGTCGCCATGTCGGGCGGCGTCGACAGCTCGGTCGTGGCTGCCTTGGCGGCGGCGAGCGGGGCCGAGACGATCGGCGTCACGCTTCAGCTCTACGACCATGGCGAGGCGACCGCGCGGCCGGGTGCCTGCTGCGCCGGGCGCGACATCCGCGATGCGCGCGCGGTGTGTGATCGGCTCGGCATCCCTCATTACGTGTTCGATCACGAAAGCAGCTTCCGCACCCAGGTGGTCGATCGCTTCGCCGACGAATATCTTGCGGGACGTACTCCGATTCCGTGCGTCCAGTGCAACATGGGGCCGAAATTCACCGATCTGTTCGCACTCGCGCGCGATCTCGGCGCCGATTGCCTCGCCACCGGCCATTATGTCCGCCGCGTTCTCGGCCCCGACGGCCCCGAACTGCACCGCGCGGTCGATCCGGCGCGCGACCAAAGCTATTTCCTGTTCGCCACGACACGCGCGCAGCTCGATTTCCTGCGCTTCCCGCTTGGCGGCCTGCCCAAGGCGCGCGTCCGCGAGCTTGCCGCGGAAGCAGGACTCGGCATTGCGGCCAAGCCCGACAGCCAGGACATCTGTTTCGTCCCAGACGGCGACTATGCCGGGCTGGTCAAAAAACTGCGTCCCGAAGCGAGCGCCGGCGGCGACATCGTCGATCTCGCCGGGCGCACCTTGGCGCAGCACGCGGGCATCATCCACTATACTGTCGGCCAGCGTCGCGGGCTGGAGATCGGCGGCCAGCCCGAACCGCTCTACGTCGTCCGGCTCGAACCCGAAACGCGCCGCGTCGTCGTCGGTCCGCGCGCCGCGCTCGCCGTCAGCGCCGCGCGGCTCGCCGACATGAACATCTTAGGCCCGCTCGATGGCCCGCTCTCCGCGAAGGTCCGCTCTATGGCAAAGTCCGTCCCCGCGCGGCTCGATGGCGACCGCCTGGTGTTCGACTCACCCGAATACGGCGTCTCGCCCGGCCAGGCGGCGGTGCTTTATGCCGGCGACCGCGTGCTCGGCGGCGGCTGGATCGCCGCGACCGATCCGGCACTGGTCGCGGCATGACGGGCGACGAGCTTCAGCTGGCGATGGACGATGCCGCCGCCGCGCTCGATTTCGAGGCCGCGCAGCGCTGGCGCGATCGGCTCGCGATCCTGCGCCAGACCGGCGTCGATCCGGGCGAGACCGAAGGGCTGTCGCGCCAGCAGCCCGGTGCGATGGGGCTCGGCACCAGCCAGTCGCGCGTCGCTCCGCCGCCGGGCTGGACCAAGCCGCGCAAGCCCGATCCGATGACGAAGGGGCGCAGTCGCCGCCGCGGCGACTAGGCCGCTCACCTCACGTCACGGCAGCAGGAACGTCCCTTCGATCGTCGTCACGCACGATCCCGTCAGCATCACCCGATCGCTGTCCAGCCGGCAGCCGACGTGCCCGCCGCGCGCGCTCGCCTGATATGCCGAGAAACTGGTCCGCCCCAGCACGTCGGCCCAATAGGGCACCATCACCGCATGCGCCGATCCGGTCACCGGATCCTCGGGAATGTCGAAATAGTCTGTGAAGACGCGGCTCACCACATCGGCGGTCTGCCCACGCGCCGCGACGATCAGCACATATGGCCCCAACGCCTTCACGGCGCGCCCGTCGGGCGCCGCCGCACGCACCGCCGCCTCGTCCTCGACGATCACCAGCGCATAGCCCTTCTCGTGCCACAGCGTCTCGCGTGCCGTAACGCCGAGCGCGGCAACGATATTGTCGAGCGGCTTCGGGCTTGGCGCCCACGCCGGCAACGCCATCTCATATGCCGCGCCGTGCCGCGCCACCTCGAGCACGCCCGCCTGCCGCGTCGTGAACCGCACCGCGTTGCGCGTCGTATCGGACGACAGCACGAAATGTCCGCTCGCGAGTGTCGCATGCCCGCACAGCGCCACCTCCGCGGCCGGAGTGAACCAGCGCAGCTCGAAGTCAGCTTCCCCGGTCGCCGGCACGATGAAGGCGGTTTCCGACAGATTATTCTCTTCGGCGATCGCCTGCAGCGTCGCATCGTCGAGCCACATCGACAGCGGCATCACCGCCGCCGGGTTGCCCGTGAACGGCGCATCGGCGAACGCATCGATCTGCGCGAACGGGATCCTCATCGGCGTGCCTTCTCGAGTTGCGGTGAGTATCTAGACGCGCTTGCCGAACCAGTGCGGCGTCACGTCGGCCTCGACCAGCGGATTGTCGGTATCGACATGGCCTTCGGGATCGAGATGGATCAGCACCTCAACGCGCGGGAACACGTCACGCAGCCGCCGCTCGACGCTCTCGACGATGTCATGCGCGCCGCCGATCGTCAGGTTCCGGTCGACCTCCATGTGGAATTGCGCGAAATCCTGCGTCCCCGAGCGGCGCGTGCGGAAATCGTGGATGCCGCGAATGCCCGGCTGGCGCGCCGCGACCTCGATGAAGGCGGCGCGCTGATCCTCGGACCATTCCTTGTCCATCAGCATGTCGATCGCCTGGCTCGACGCCTGGAATGCGCCCCAGACGAGCCACAGCGCGATCGCGATGCCGAACACCGGGTCGGCCCCCGAAATCCCGAGATACTGGTCGAGCGCCAGCGCCGCGATCACCGCGACGTTGAGCAGCACGTCCGACTGGTAATGCACATTGTCAGCCAGGATCGCGACCGATCCGGTCTGGCGGATGATGCTACGCTGATACGCCAGCAGCCCGAAGGTTGCGATGATCGCCACCAGCGACACGGCAATGCCGAGCGACGCATCCTCGTTCGCGCGCGGATTTGAAAAGCGCTGCACCGCCTGCCACGCGATGCCGATCGCCGAGGCAGTGATCAGCACCACCTGAAACAACGCCGCCAGCGCCTCCGCCTTGCCATGGCCGAAGCGGTGATCCGAATCGGCCGGCTCACCGGCGAGCTTCACGCCATACAAGGTGA